>JALZDF010000129.1 GCA_030862645.1 Chloroflexota bacterium | reverse complement strand
CCCCCCAACCTTAGCGCGTGCGCGAGGTGCGAAACCTACTCCGCCGGAGGCGGGTTCAGGAACCCACCCCACAGGGCCGAGAAGTAAGTAAAGCTTCCATCGCGTCCAACGTGCAGCGGGTGCTCCGCATCCCACTGGACGGCGTAGCTCAGGACCACGTCGTTCGCATCGAAGGCCGATCCGTCGTGGAACGTCACGCCCTGGCGGAGCGTGCAAGTCCACTCGGTGAGATCGTCGTTGGGTGCGCACTCCTCGGCAAGGGCCGGGATCGCTTCCGTTCCACCGACCTCGTAGGCGTACAGCGCCTCCTTGACCTGCTCGCAGACGCGCAGCGCCTCGCCGTCGGTCTCGTCGGCGCAGTAGATGCCACCGGGCTCGGCGTTCTGCATGAACACCAGCTGGTCGTCATCGCCGGGGCTGATGACCGCCAGACTCTCGTTGCTCAACGGCGAGGCATGCGCCCCGTCGTTCGACGCCTGGAAGGCGACGGCCGACCCGCCGTGCACGATGGGGATCATCGGCACGTGCTCGCGGATCGCGTTGTTGGCGGCCTCGTAGGCTGCCGCGCGATCGGCGTCCTCGACGCTGGACGCACCCTCGGCCAACGGCTCGGTGATGTCGTCGAACGTGTCGCCGAACTGGGCCGACGCCCCCGCCCCGAAGTGGTAGTCGAGGAAGTTCGTCGGATCCGGATAATCGGCGCCCCAGCCGAGCAGGTGGATGCCGTCCAGCAGGCCGGCATCGGCGTTATCGAGGTAGGCCGTGTCGTCCTGCTCGTCGATGGTGGCGGTGATGCCCATCTCGGCGAGCTGGGCCTGGAGTGCCGCGGCGACCTGCGGCGGAGCCGGCAGATACCCACGGACCGCCGGGCGGTAGTGGATCGTGGTCTCGAAGCCATCCGGATAGCCGGCCTCGGCCAGCATCTCGATCGCTGCCTCACGGTCGAACTCGTACCACTCCTCGCCCTCGCAGCCGAACGGGATCGCGCACGGCGTGAAGTGGCTAGCAACCTCAGAGCCGGGCGGGTAGAAGTCGTTCAAAATCTGCTCGCGATCGATGCCCATGGCCAGCGCCTGGCGCACCTGCTCGTTCGCGAACGGGTTCGCGCTGTTGTCGAACCCTTCGATCTGCGGGTTGTTGTTAAACCCGAAGTAGAGGGTGTTCAGGCCCTCGCGCTCGTAGAGCGCCAGGGTCGAGTCACCCTGGATCGTCTCGAACTCGTCGGGGCCGGGGTTGTCGATCCCGTCGACGGCGCCCGACTGGAGCTCGACGAGCCGCTGCGCGGCCTCAGTGCTCCAGCGGAAGATGGCCGTCGGGCTCAGGGCAGCGTCACCCCAGTAGCCATCGAACGCGCTGAGCGTGATGTCGCTGCCGCGGTTCCAGGCCTCGAGCTGATACGGGCCGGTGCCATTGACGTTCTCGATGATCGAGCCGTCGGCCCCGTACTGCTCGAGCCAGGCGGTGTCGTCTATGCCGAACGCCGAGAAGGCGATCTTCGGCAGGAACGCCACGTCAGCGGCGCAGAGCGTGAAGACGACCGTGTGCTCGTCCTCGGCGCGGATCTCGCTGATGTTGCTCGGGTTGTTGTCGGCACCGCACTCTGCGGGGCCATCGGTCGGATAGGCCAGCAGCTCCGTGCTGGCGCCCTCCGAAGGCTCGGCGCCCTCGCTGGCCGGCGGCTCCGACTCGTCGCCCGGCGTCGCGGCCGGCTGCTGCCCGCAGGCAGCCAGCACGAGCACGAGCATGGCGAGGACGGAGACCCATCTCCAGGTTCGCATCCACTCTCCTCCAAGGTGTGTGAGATCAACGCTGCGGTGTTGGTTCATCCGCTCCTCGATGACGGCCACCGCCTCCGGTCATCGACGGGCACAGCTCCTGACGTGCGTTTTGGATCAGGGGCTCGATAGTCTCGCATACTCCCGCATCGGTTAGAAGGGCTCTCCGGCCGCCGGAACGGCGGCGGCTGCGGCTTCGACCGATCGGCCGTCGCCTTCCGTCGGGTCGACCGGTGCCAATTGGGTTGAGGCCCCGCCCAGCGAGACGCTGGACCGGATCGTGGTGTCCTCGGGCTCCGGCGCGATCTCGGCGTCCGCCTCGACGGGGATCGCCGGGGTGCTGGTCAGGGACGCGCTCACCAGGAAGGCCGCTTCCGGGTCCGATGGAGCCGAGGTCGGCACGTAGATGACGGGCACCCGTGAGGGGGCCTCGCGTGGACGCGGGAGGAGGGCCTGGCGCTCGAACTGCTCGCCGGCGGCGCTCCTCACCACCTCCGTCTCGGCCGAGCCCGCCTGGGGATGGGTGACGGCGACGTGCGTCGAGGTCGCGATGATCCCCGCCAGCGCCATGGCCGTGATGGCCGTCGCGGTGCGCAGCCGGGCGGCCATCGCGGCGGCCTGGTCCCGCAGCAGGGCGCGGATGCCCCGCTCCGGTGTCTGGGCGCGCTCGAGGATGGCGCCCCACGCTGCCGGTGACGGGTCGGCATGCTCGACGCGCTCGGCGAGCGCGAGGCGCAGCTGCTGCACGAGGGCGCGATCGAAGCCGATCTCCTCGCGGCAGTGGCCGCAATGAACGAGATGGTCGAGGTGCGGCGCCGAGCTGGGGCCGAACTCGCCGAAGCGAGCCAGCCACAGCAGCTCGCGGCAGATGCGACGGCAGCTCATCGCGAGGTCACCCGCACCGATATCGGGGTGCCGACGGGCAGGCGCCGCTCGACCGGCAGGCGGGCGCGAAGCGCCTTCAGCGCGTAGTGGAGCCGCGACTTCATGGTACCGACGTTGCACTCGGCGATCTCCGCCGATTCGGCAAGCGAGTAGCCATGGAGGTAGTAGAGGATGATCGCTGTCTGCTGCTTGGGCGGCAGGGCGTCGATCCCCCGCTGCAGGACCTCGAGCACCTCGCGAGACTCGACCACCTGGTCCGGGCGGGCGGCCAGGTCGACGACGAGGTTCGTGATCAGGCTGGTGATCGGCTCTGCCAGCGTCTTGCGACGGCTCACCCGGCTGTAGCACAGGTTGATCGTCACGCGCTGGAGCCACGGAAGTGGCGATCGCGACGCATCCAGGCGCTCGCGGACCCGATACGCCTTCACGAAGCAGTCCTGCAGAACCTCCTCGGCAAGGAACGGGTCGCGCGTGATCGCCAGCGCCGTCGCATACACGGGGCGCTTGAACGTGGTGAAGAACTCCTCGAACGCGTCGAGGTCGCCGCTCTGCATGCGCTCGACGAGTTTCTCCGGCTGTCTCGCTTCCACTGGCACCTGGTCCGCTCGATCGCCGCTGCGGTTTCTCATAGTACGCCGGGAGGTCCAGATTGGTTCAGGCCCCCGTTACGCGGTCGGCGTCTCCAGCGACTCGGGCGCGGAAGGCGCAGCGGGCGCGTCGGTCTCCTCCCGGAACGTGTGCCGCAAGTTCGGGCGGCGGGCGGCCGCGGCCTCGTCGAGGCGTCCCACCGGAGTCGTCACCGGCGCACGCTTCACGGCCTCGGGATCGGACGCGGCGAGATCGGCGATCTCTCGCATCACGCCGATGAAGTGGTCGAGCGTCTCGAGACTCTCCGTCTCGGTCGGCTCGACCATGAGCGCCTCCTCGACGATGAGCGGGAAGTAGATGGTCGGCGGATGGATGCCGTGGTCGAGGATGGCCTTGGCGATGTCGAGAGTGGTGACGCCATGCTGGCGCTTCTGGCGGCGGCCGCTGAACACGACCTCGTGCTTGCTCAGCCGGTCGTACGGCAGGTCGTACACGTCATGGAGCCGGACGCGCAGGTAGTTGGCGGCGAGCACCGCGTCCTCACTGATGGTGCGCAGCCCCACGTCGCCGTTCGAGCGAATGTACGTGTAGGCCCGTACGAACATTCCGAAGTTGCCGTACAGGGAGCGCACCTTGCCGATCGACTGCGGCCGGTCGTCATCAAGCGCGAAAGCCGCCCCCGGCGTGGAGCGGCCGGCCCAGGCATTGGCACGCACCTCGTCCGCATCCCCCGCGACCAGGGTGGGCACCGGCCGCGGCAGGAACGGCTCGAGGCGCTCGCTTACCCCCACCGGGCCGGCGCCCGGGCCGCCGCCACCGTGCGGTGTCGAGAAGGTTTTGTGCAAATTGAAGTGCATGACGTCGAAGCCGGCCTCGCCCGGGCGGAAGCGGCCGAGAATGGCGTTCAGGTTGGCGCCGTCCATGTAGCTTATGGCGCCGGCATCGCGCACCGCGCCGATGACCTGGTCGATCTGGTCCTCGAAGATGCCCAGCGTCGAAGGATTGGTGATCATCAGCGCCGCCACGTCCGGCCCCAGCGCCGCGCGCAGTGCATCGAGGTCGATCCCGCCGCGCTCGTTCGAGCGGATGGTCACCGTCTGGTAACCGACCATGGTGGCGGTCGCCGGGTTCGTGCCGTGGGCCGAGTCGGGCACCAGCACCTTGATCCGCTGCTCGCCCTCGCCGTTCGCGTGGTGGAAGGCTCGAGTCATGAGCAGGCCGGTCAGCTCGCCGTGGGCGCCGGCCGCAGGCTGCAGGCTGATCGCCGGCAACCCGCTGATCTCCTTGAGCAGCTCGGCGAGCAGCCACATGAGCTCCAGGCTTCCCTGGCTCAATTCCTCAGGGTCGAGCGGATGGGACTCGGCCAGCCCCGGCAAACGCGCGGCCCACTCGTTGACCTTCGGGTTGTATTTCATCGTGCACGAGCCGAGCGGGTAGAAGTTCAGGTCGATCGCCTGGTTCAGGTGCGCCAGCCGGTTGAAGTGACGGAGCATCTCGAGCTCGCTGACCTCCGGCAGGCGGGGCGCCTCTCCACGCAGGGTCGAGGCGGGCAGCTCCGGTTGCCCGGCGCCGCGCTGCCGGGCGAGGTCGGTCGCCGCCGGAAACCGCACGGCGCGCCGCTCGGCGCGTGAGCGATCGAAGATGAGTGGCTCGACAACCGTCAGCTCCTCGCCACCGGTCGCACCCGAGAAGGCGGCGCCGCGCCCCGAGGCGTCGGATGGCGGGGCCTCCGCGACGCTCATCGCGTTTGGTCCAGGGCTGCGACCAGGCGCTCGATGTCCCGGTCGCTGGTGAGCTCGGTGGTCGCCAGCAGCAGCGTGTCTCGAAGCTCCGGCTCGTCTCGCTCCAGGAGATGGCCGGCCACGATGC
The DNA here is from genome assembly GCA_030862645.1 of Chloroflexota bacterium. GTDB lineage: Bacteria > Chloroflexota > Limnocylindria > QHBO01 > QHBO01 > JACDBZ01. The sequence continues at coordinate 10,143 of JALZDF010000129.1, read as the reverse complement.
CCCGCTCGGCGAGCGCCGCATGTCGGCGGGCGGCGTCCGGGAGGCGCAGAGCCACCTCGGCCAGATACGAACCCCCGAAGCGGCGCTCCGCAAGGCCCGCGGATTCGAGCGCGCCGGCAAGGTGGCGAGCCTGGAGCATGGACAGCTCCGCGACCTCGCGCAACCCGGCGGGGCCGACCGCGGTCAGGTAGGCGGCTGCGGCCAGCGCCATGAGCGCCTGGTTCGTGCAGATGTTGCTCGCCGCCTTCTCGCGACGAATGTGCTGCTCCCGGGCCTGCAGGGTGAGGACGTACCCCTTCCTGCCCTGCGCGTCGCGGGTGACGCCGACCAGGCGCCCCGGCATCTGGCGAACCGACGCCATGCGTGCCGCCATCAGGCCGACGTAGGGGCCGCCGAAGCTGACCGGAACGCCGAGCGGCTGCCCCTCGGCGGTGACGATGTCCGCGCCGTACGCGCCGGGTGCCTCGAGCAGGCCCAGGGACATCGGCTCCACGACGGACACGAACAACGCGCCGGCGGCGTGGGCCGCATCGGCGAGGTCGCGCATCGGCTCCAACTGGCCGAAGAAGTTCGGCTGCGCGGCGACCAGGCAGGCAATCTCGCCCAGGCCATCGACCGATCTTGGGTCGGTGGTACCGGTTCCGCCCTCGGCCAGATCGACAGGGACGGTCAGGACCTCGATGCCCGGACCGGAACAGTAGGTCTCGAGCACGCGGCGATAGTCGGGATTCACCGCGGCCGAGACGGCGACCCGCGAGCGCCGGGTCAGGCGGCAGGCCATCAGGGCAGCCTCCGCGGTGGCGGTGGCGCCGTCGTAGTGCGAGGCGCTCGCAACCTCCATGCCGGTCAGCTCGCAGATGAGCGACTGGAACTCATAGATGCTCTGCAGCGTCCCCTGCGACACCTCCGGCTGGTACGGGGTATACGCGGTGGCGAACTCGGGCCGGCCGATCACCTCGCCCACCACCGACGGGATCAGGTGCCGATAGACGCCGGCGCCGAGGAAACTGACCTCCGGCACCCGGTTGCGGCCGGCCAATCGCGCCAGCTCGGCACGGACCTCCTGCTCGACGAGCGGCGGCGGGATGGTCCAACTGCCGGCGCGCACGCCGGCCGGGATGTCCGCAAACAGATCATCGACCGAGCCGACGCCGACCGCCTCGAGCATTCTGGCGCGATCGGCTGCGGTGTGCGGTGAATACGTCATCGGCGGCTGTCAGGCGGTCTCGTCCGCGTAGGTCGCCGCGTCCATCAGGCGCTCGAGCTCCGCGGCGTCGGCCAGCTCGACCCGGGCGATCCAGCCCTCGCCGAAGGGATCGGCGTTCAGCAGCTCGGGGGCGTCGCGCAAGGACTCGTTGACCTCGAGTACGTCGCCGGAGACCGGTGCGAAAAGGTCGCTCACGGCCTTCACCGACTCGACCACCCCGAAAGTGCCGAACTGGCTGAGCGAGGTGCCGACCTCGGGCAGCTCGACGAAGACGATGTCACCGAGCTCGTCGGCGGCGAAGCTGGTGATCCCGATCGTGGCGCGCGTGCCCTCCGTGCGTACCCACTCGTGCTCCTTCGAGTAGCGCAGGTCGTCGGGGTAGGCCATGGGCGGGTCGATCCTCCTGGGCTGATCGCGCGGCGCGGGTCAGTCGCGCTGGCGGCGGTAGAACGGCAACTTTACCTGCTCGGCCCGATAGGGGCGTTCGCGAACCACGACCTCGAAGCCGTTGCCGACAGCCGCGTGCTCCACCCCGACGAATGCCATGGCGATCTTGTCGCCAAGCGTCGGCGAGAGCGTGCCGCTGGTGACGTGGCCCACGGGCTGGCCACCGGCCAGGACCGCGTAGCCGGCGCGCGGGATGGCGTTGTCGACCATCCTCAGGCCGATCAACTTACGCGCTGGCCCGGCCTGCTGAACCGCCTGCAGCGCGGCTCGGCCGACGAAGTCGCCCTTCTCCAGCTTCACGACCCGACCGAGATTCACCTCGAACGGGTTCGTGTCCCGACCGAGCTCGTTGCCGTACAGCGGCATGCCCGCCTCGAGGCGAAGCGTATCCCGGGCGCCCAGTCCGCATGGGCGCACGCCGTGGCGCCCACCCGCCGCCAGCAGCGCATCCCACAGCTGGACGGTGCGGCGCGCGTCGCAGAAGAGCTCGAAGCCGTCCTCGCCCGTATAACCCGTTCGCGCCACCAGGCACTCGACACCGGCCACGGTGCCGGGTGCTGACCGATAGTTGCCGATGGCGCCGAGGTCGAGGTCGGACAGGTCGGCGACCAGCGCGGCTGCGTTTGGGCCCTGCGGCGCCACAAGCCCGAGCCGGTCGCTGCGGTCCTCGAGTGAGGCTCCGAAATCCCCCTTCGCGAGGAGCCCCGTCAACGCGTCCACCACGGCCGCCCGGTTGGCGGCGTTGCAGACCACGAGGAAATCGTTGTCCCCGCGCCGATACACGATGAGGTCGTCGATGATGCCCCCGTCCGGCTGACAGGCCATCGAGTACTGCGCCTGACCGACTTCGAGCGCTCCGGGATCGCTCACGAGGGCGTGCCGCAGGAAGGCGACGGCCTCCTCGCCCCTGACCACCAGCTCTCCCATGTGCGACAGGTCGAACAATCCGACCGTCGCCCGCACGGTGCGATGCTCCTCGATGATGGAGCTGTACTGCACCGGCATCTCGTAGCCGGCGAACGGAACGAGCCGTGCCCCCAGTTGGCCATGCCGCTCATGGAGCGGCGTGCGGCTCAGCTGCCCGGCCGTCCCGTCGCTCATGCCGTGACCTCGGCAGCGTCGGACGACTCCTCGATCAGCTTGCGGGCCTGCTCGACGACCGAGCGCTCTGTGGCATGCGTCAGCAGCGCCAGAGCCTCGGAAACCGGTGCCCAGCGCACCTCGTCGAACTCCCGGTCGTGCAGCTCGAGTGCGCCTCCCACCGGCCGCATCAGGAAGAAGTGCACCGTCTTGTGGAACCGGGTCGAGCCACGCACGAAGAAGTAGTGGATCGAGCTGATGGAAGCCTCGAGCTCCACCTCGAGGCCGGTCTCTTCCCGGGTCTCGCGCAGGGCCGTCTCCTCTATGGTCTCGCCCGAGTCCGGTGTGCCCTTCGGCAGCGCCCAGAGCACCGGCGCACGGCGATGGACGATGACGATCTCGTGGGTATCGCGCTCGCGGCGATGGACGACCCCGCCAGCCGATGTGGCGCGCGCGGTTCGGAGGATGGGCACGCCGCCGCTAGGAGCGGCGGGCCCGCGGCACCCCGAACGGAAGCGCAGGGCGACGGGCCGGCAGGCGCGTGGCACGACCGACCGCCGGGAAGCAGAAGCGGCTCGTCTGGGACCGCAGGGCGCGAACGGTCGTCATCCGTGCCGTGACGCTCCGCGATCGGTGGTACACGGCCTTCGTGGTGGACAGGCCGAGACGTGGCCGGCGCGCCGCTCGGCGCTCCGCCCCGAAGTCGATGGATGGGTGGGAGACGAATCGGGCCACCAGACTCACTCGCATGGCGGGCATTGTACGCCCGCACCATGGCGACGCAAGCGAATCGCCGCGGCTACTCGCTTCGCGCGGCGAATGAGCGGTACACGGCCTCCGTCTCCGCCACCCGCCGCTCCTCCGAGAAGCGCTCGGCGTCGGCACGAGCCCGGGCGGCCATGGCCGACCTGCGGTCCCCGTCCACGGCCAGCGACGCGACCGCATCCGCGAGGCGCTCGACGAGCGAAGGCTCGGGGCCGGCCGGCACGATGAGGCCGTCGATACCATCGCGGACCGAGTCGCGGACACCGGGCCCATCGACCGCGATCGAGGGAAGCCCGGCGCTGAGTGCCTCGGCGAGCACCAGTCCCTGGGTCTCGGTCCGCGAGGCGAACAGGAACAGATCCGCACCGGCGATCCGGGCGAGGGCCTCCGGGCGCGGGAGCGCGCCGGTGAGAACGATGCGACCGGCCAGCGGCGGCTGGGCGGCCCGCTCCTCCACATCCCGTTCCGACGGCCCTCCGCCGACGATGACCGCTCGTAGCTCGGGCACCCGCGCCGCCGCCTTCGCGAGGGCGTCGAGGAGGACGCCAGGGCTCTTCTCCGGCGCCAGCCGACCAAGCGAAGCGACGACCACCGACTCCGCGGGCCAGCCGGTCGCCGGCCGCGGGTCCACGGGCCTCCCCTCCAGGATGCCCGCCACGTCGACGCCGGTGGGGATGACGTGGACGGCCGGTCCGGGCCCCGGTCCGATCTCGGCACGGATCGCCTCGGCCAGATCGCTCGATGGAGCCACGATCGCCGCGCAGCCGCGCCAAAACCCGTGGAGGTAGGCATGGGTGACCGCCCGCCCGGGCCTCGCCAGCGGACCGAGGTAGTGGGCATAGTCGCCGAACCGGGTGTGGTGGGTGAATATGAGCGGCACGCCGGTGTCGCCCGCGAGGCGGCGGGCGAGAAGGCCCGTGACGAAGGGCGAGTGGGCGTGGACGATGTCGGGCCGGAACGCCCTCGCCTCGCGCAACGCCCCGGGCATCGGATGCGGCCACGGCATGCGGTAGTGGGGCGGCGCGATGAGCGCCGGCTGATAGGACGGCAGCCAGGCGTGCCGTGGCGCCGGACCGGGTGAACCGATCGGCCCGATCTTCGCCCCTGACGCCGGCTCGGGCGCCACGACGAGGACCTGGTGGCCGGCCGCCCCCAGGCCGCGGGCGAGGGCGTCCACCGACACGGTCACCCCGGAGAGGTAGGGCAGGTACGACTCGGTCGTCAGGACGATCCTCATCGGACCGGCTTGAACGATCGCAGAGGAATGGAGGTGGTGGGCGATACTGGATTCGAACCAGTGACCTCACGGATGTGAACCGTGCGCTCTAACCGACTGAGCCAATCGCCCATCGAGGAGGTCGCAGTATAGCCGTCAGCCGTCGGCGGAGGCACGACGCCGACGCGCGGGACCCCCTCCGCGTACGGACCGACGCGGTCCGACGCGGAGCGCGGCACGACGGCGACCTCCACCACGCCATCACGCAGCCGATGCGTCAGAGACGAACGGCGACGCGGACGATGACGCCCAAGATGAGCATGGCGACCAGCGGCGACCAGTCGATGCCGCCGGTCGGAGGCAGCACGCGCCGGATCGGAGCCAGGAGCGGCTCGGTTGCCTGGTAGACGAACGCCACCAGTCCCCCGCCGCCGCGCGGATTGGTCCAGCTCAGAACCACGCGGGCAATCAGCAGGAACCACAGCACCGTCGCGAGCAGCTGGATGAAGGTGACGAGAACGGCGGTCATCGTCCGAGAGAATACAGCGTCTCGTCCCGCGGCCCGAACAGGGCGGTGCCGATGCGGACGAGCGTCGCGCCTTCGGCCGCGGCGGCCTCGGCATCGGCGCTCATGCCCATCGATAGCTCCGGCAGGCCGATTCCCGTCGCCTCCTGCATCCGATCACGCAGGTCGCGCAGCTCCGCGAAGATCCCCCGCGCCTCGGCGGGCGCGGCGCCCATTGGCCCGATGGTCATGAGGCCCATCAGCCCCTCGGCCGGCAGGCTCGCGGCAAGCAGCTCCTCCGGTCGGAAACCGGCCCTGCTCCCCTCGCCGCTCAGATTTACCTGGACCAGCAGGCGCGGACGGCGATCCTCTTCGGCGGCAAGCTCGACGACGCGGTGCAGGAGCTCCAGGGAGTCGATCGAGTGGATGACGGCGAATGCGCGCACCGCACGCCGCGCCTTGTTCGACTGAAGGCGCCCGATGAAGTGCCATTCAGCCTCCGGCACGGATGCGACCTTCGGCTCCGCCTCCTGGACGCGGCTCTCTCCCAGGCGGCCGATGCCCGCCTCCAGCGCCGCTCGAGCAACCTCGACGGGGTGCGTCTTCGTCACGGCGACGATCCGCAGCCGGTCCGGATCGTGGCCGTTGGCCGCGGCCGCCTCGCGGAGGCGGGTGAGGAGGCGATCGTGCCGCTCACGAATCACACCCGAAGTCGGCTGCTCGGCGCCCACGATCTCCATTCGCCCATATCCTGCCAGTGCCCGATCAACCACGCGACACCGGTGAGAATCCGACAGGAGTCGCTCGACCTCCGGCCCGCATGTAACGGGCCCCCGGCGCGCGGGCTGGGGCTCATCGGCGCGAAGCGGGCGGGACGCCCGCGTCGGCTCAGTCGTTCTTGCGCCGAAGGAAGCTCGGGATGTCCAGGTCGGTCTCGCCGTATGACGGGCGCTCCAGGCTGGCCGGCCGGACCGGGACCGGCTGCCGCTCGGAGGGACGGATCTCGGTGGCCTCCCGCTCGGACGGACGGGCAAACGGTGATTCGGTGCCCATCTGGTCCTCGAGCGCCTGGCGCTGCTCGCGGTCGCGCTCGATCTCGGCCAGGATCTCGCGGCTGCGCTCGTCGAGGCTCTGCTCGACGCCGCCGGCCGTCTCGGCTCCGTACCTGCCCTGCTGCTTCGGCTTCCGGCTCGAGTCGAAGCCGGTGGCGATGACGGTCACCTTGACCTCGTCGCGCATCCGATCGTCGATGACGGTGCCGAAGATGATGTTCGCCTCCGGATCGGCGGCCTCCTTGATCACCTCGGCCGCCTCGTTGACCTCGAACAGGCCGAGGTCGCTGCCACCGGTGACGTTGAACAGGATGCCGCGCGCACCGGTGATGTTCACCTCAAGCAGCGGGCTCATGACGGCCGCCTTGGCGGCCTCCACGGCGCGGTTCTCGCCGGTGCCCGTGCCGATGCCCATCATCGAGCTGCCGGCCTCGCGCATGATCGTCTTGACGTCCGCGAAGTCGAGGTTGATGAGGCCGGGAACCGTGATGAGGTCAGAGATGCCCTGGACGCCCTGGCGCAGGACGTCGTCGACGACCCGGAACGCGTCGACGATGCTCGTCTTCTTGTCGACCACCTCGCGCAGACGATCGTTCGGGATCGTGATGAGGGTGTCGACCTTCTCCTTCAGGAGCTCGGTGTACTGCTCCGCGACCAGCTTGCGGCGCATTCCCTCGAAGGAAAACGGCTTGGTGACCACGCCGACCGTGAGCGCCCCGAGGTCCTTCGCGATCTCGGCGATCACCGGCGCGGCTCCCGACCCGGTGCCACCGCCCATGCCGGCAGTGATGAAGATCATGTCGGCATCCTTGAGCGCCTCGTAGATCTTCTCGCTGTCCTCCTCCGCGGCGCGCTGGCCGACATTCGGATCGGCGCCGGCCCCGAGGCCGCGCGTCATCTTGTCGCCGATCCGGATCTTGTGCGGCGCGTCGCTCTGCAGCAGTGCCTGGGCATCGGTGTTCACGCTGATGAACTCGACGCCCATCATCTCGGCCCGGATCATCCGGTTGACGGCATTGCTCCCGCCGCCACCGACCCCGATGACCTTGATGAGAGCGAAATTCTCGGAATCGGACCGGAGCGGCATCGGTGTCTCCCTGCGGCGACTATGGGCCTGGCAAAACCCGGGGCTCGCGGGTTTGACCGATTCTACCGACCCCGCCGCGGCGGCGTCGGCGTTTTTTCCACATCAACCCCCGGAGTTATCCACAGACCGACGTCACCCGGTGGACGGCCACGTACGCTTGTCCACGATGCCGTCCGTTCCGGGTCTCCGCACCCTCTGCCTCGCCGGAGCCGTGGCCGGATGCGCGATGCCCTGCGCACGGTGTGTCCTTCAGCGGCGGCAACCGGGCCTGCCGACCGACCACCCAGCGCCGGCTCGTCTCACCCGGGGAACAGGTTGCGGATCCACTCCCCGATGCGCGACAGCGGGTTGATGCCGTTGCCGCCGGCACCGTATCCGATCGGCTCCTCGCCGATGTGGTTGGCGCCCCACAACAGAAGGCCGATCGGCGTGCTGAAGGCGGGGTTTCCGATCTGGTCCATCAGGCCACCGACGCCCTGCGGCGCACCGATGCGGACAGGCATGTCGAGCACCTCGCGCGCGAGCACCTCCGCGCCACCGAGCCGCGCGCCGCCGCCGGTCAAGACCGCGCCCGCCGGCAGCATGCCGGCATGACCGGAGCGCTTCACCTCTTCTCGGATGAGGCTGTAGATCTCGCCCATCCGCGCCTCGATGATCTCGCTCAGCTTCCGGCGCTGGATGGTCTGCCCGCCGGACTCGCCCAGGACGGCGACGTTCAGCAGCTCTTCCGGCTCGACCTCGGCCAGGTTGGCGGTGCCGTGCTTGATCTTGATCTCCTCGGCCAGGTTGAGCGAGGTGCGCAGGCCGATCGCCACGTCGTTGGTGACGTTGATGCCACCGACCGGCAGCACGGCGGTGTGGTAGACGGCGCCGTCGACGAAGATCGCGATATCCGTGGTGCCGCCGCCGACATCGGCGACGAGGACGCCGAGCTCCTTCTCCGTGTCGGTCAGGGTGGCCTCTGCGGCAGCCAGTGAGCTGATCACCATCTCGTCGATCTGGACGCCCGAGGTGATGACGCACTTGCTCAGGTTCTGGACCGACGTCGCGGCGCCGGCCACGATGTGGGTCTCGACCTCGAGGCGCACGGCGCTCATGCCCAGGGGGTCCTTGATGCCCTCCTGGCCATCGACGATGTAGCCGCGCGGCACGACGTGCAGCATCTCGCGGTTCGACGGCACCTGGACCGCTTTGGCCGCCTCCGTGGCGCGCGCCACGTCCTCGCGGCTGACCTCGCGCTTGTGGCCGGAGACCGCCACCACGCCCCGCGAGTTCTGGCTGGAGATGTGCGAGCCGCCGACCGCTACGAACGCCGAGCTGATCTTGTAACCGGAGAGTCGCTCCGCCTTCTCCACGCTCGACGCGATCGAGTTCACGGTCTGGTCGATGTTGGCGACCATCCCCTTCTTCATGCCGGCGGAGGGCGCGATCCCATAGCCGATGACGTTAACGTCACCGGTGCGCCCGACCTCGCCGATGAGAGTCGTGACCTTCGTCGTCCCCGCGTCGATGCCGACGAGGACCGCTTCGCGTTCCAAGCTACCTCCTGCTGGCGGCGCGCCCGAGCGCGCCATCGATGCCGGTCGAGCCTACAGGAAGTGACGCCGGATCAGGGCCACGTTCTGGAAGATGCGGAGGCCGAACGCGAAGAGGGCGACGAGGTAGAGATCGATCCCCAGCCGGTCGCCCACGAAGGTCAGGGCCACCGCGACCAGCGCGTTGGTGATGAACCCCGACAGGAAGATGCGGTTGTCGTAATGGGCGTCCAGCTCGGCGCGAATCGCACCGAGCACCGAGTCCAGGCCGGCGAGGATGGCCACCGCCGAATACCGCGCCAGGTCCGGGCTCACGTTGACGTTGAGCACCAGTCCAAGCGCGATTCCGAGCGCAAGGCCGACGAGGGGAAGCCACATCTGGATCGGTCCCGAAGCGAGGGTCACGGCAGGCGAGGGGCCGCGTTCCGCCGATCACGTCACCCCTTGGCACGGAAATATACCTTCCCCGGGTTGCGGGCATCCACCCATCCGATGTCGGCTTCGGGGCGGGTGGCGAAGAGCGTGCGCACCGCGGTCACCTGGCGCTCGAGCCGCGCGGCGCCCTCGGCTGCCGACTCGCCGGGGTCCATGCCATAGGCGCCGAGGGCCAGCTCCCAGCCGGCGTCCGCAGCCACCAAACCGAACCCGAATTCGTCGTCGATCCTGACGCTCAGCCGGGTGGCAGTGGATCCCAGCGCCGCCGGGTCCAGGTTCGCCAGCTGGAGGGCGGTTCGCAGAAGAGCCGGCGTGATCGCGTCCCCGGCGGACATGAGCCGTGAACCCGTCCGCTGATCGCTGACGCGTGGCAGCGTTGTCAAGGCGGGGTCGAGCACCGTTTCGGGATCGAGGGCCGCGAACAGCACGCCGTCGGCGGAGCCGAGCAGCCGGGTGGTCGACGTCTCCCACACGAAGGCAGCCCGGCGCTCGACCAGCGAGACCTCGAGCCTCCCCAGAATGGACGCGGTCACGGTGGCGTCGGCCACTGCCGGCAGCCGTTCCAGGCGAGCGCCCAGCGACCGCGTATCGACGGCCAGCACGCTCGTCCCGCGCTGACGAGCGAGGAGACGCTCCAGGTCTCGCTGCGAGGTGAATTGCTCTCCTGCCCAGGTGACCTCAGTCACCTGCAGCCACGGCCCGTTCAGCAAGGCCACCAGACCGGCGGCCGCGGCCGCTGCGCCGAGCCCGGCGAGGACGCGTCGGATCGAAGGCAGCCGCCCGGCAAGCCGGCGGCGCAGGGGAACGCCCGGGC
>JALZDF010000110.1 GCA_030862645.1 Chloroflexota bacterium | reverse complement strand
CGCCGGCACCGGTCCCGGCTCCGTCCGGTGGCGATACCGAGGTGCCGCTGTCGCAGATGCGCAAGGGCATCGCCAGGAAGATGACGCAGGTCAAGCAGACCGTCCCGCACGCGTACACCGTGGTCGAGGTGGACATGACCGGCGTCGTGCGATGGCGCGAGGCCAACAACATGGCCTTTAAGGCGCGCGAGGGCGCGTCGCTGTCCTACGTGGCCGTGGTCGTCAAGGCCGTCACCGAGACGCTGCGCAAGCATCCGAACCTGAACAGCCAGTTCGCCGATGACCGCATCATCCTCAAGCAGGCGATGAACATCGGCATCGCGGTGGCCGTGGACAACGGGCTCATCGTCCCCGTCATCGCCAACGCCGACCAGCTCTCGATCAGCGGCGTGAATGCGCGCGTCCGGGACGTCTCAAGCCGCGCCAAGGCAGGCAAGCTGCGCCTCGACGAGCTGCAGGGCGGCACGTTCACCGTCAACAACACCGGCTGGTTCGGCTCCGTCAGCTCGATGCCGATCATCAACGCGCCGGAGGTGGCCATCCTGTCTATGGAGGCCATCGTGAAGCGTCCACGTGTCGTCGACGTCGACGGCGAGGACGTGATCGCCATCCGCCACATGATGAACATGACGTGCAGCTTCGATCACCGCGTGCTGGACGGCGCGCAGGTCGGCTTCTTCCTCGCCGACGTGCGTACGCTCCTCGAGGATTGGGACGCCAACACGCCGCTTGGCTGACGGCCAATCCTTCGTCAACCCAGCTCGCCGGACCCGTCGGCGCGCATAGTCGGGCACGCATGCCGGTTGCGCTCGCCCGCCACACCGATGATCGGGCTCAGTGCCAGTGGCCTTCCAATCGTACCGAACGGGAAGTACCGATCGTCCCATCGCGGTCGTCACACACTGCGCCTATCGTCCTACCGACGGGGGACCCCACTCTCGATCGATCTTGATTCGCAGGCGGGCTGTCCCAACTCGTCCGAACGCCCGTTCTTCCAAGTAGGGAATTCTTCATGTCCACCGCCCGCCGACCAAGCACCGTCACCGCGATGACGCTCGGCGCCGTGCTGAGCGCCATGCTGGCGATGCCCGCCAGCGCCGCCAATACCGTCACTCAGACCATCAATGCCGGCACCAGGAGCTCGAGCATCGCCGATCTCACCCTGGGCGCCGTCACCTATTCACACAGTGCACAATCCAGCACCGGCACCATGGTCCTCACCGCCGACGACAGCTCCGGCAGCGGAGCCGGCTGGAACGTCACCGTCCTGGGCTCGAACTTCGTCTACGCGGGCGCAAACGGTGGAACCGACATCCCGGCCGCGAACTTTTCGGTCACCTCGGCCGCCGCGGCGACGTCGACGGCCGGCGAGCCGATCCATCCGATCGGCGGGCCGAAAGTCCCGCTCACCTTCGTGGCGCCGGGGACGCTCGATGTCGCGCGCAAGACGCTGCACGCCGAGCTGACATTCGGTGAGGGAACGTACACGCAGAACCTGGGCGTCAGCCTGGGGATCCCGGCCCAGTCGCGTGTCGGAACCTACACCGGCACCATGACTGTCACGATCAGCGCGGGGCCGTAGGCGGCGCCTCCCTCGAGCAGGCGGGCGGCGCGGAGACGCACTGCCCGCCCTGGTCACGGAGTACCCTCCTCGTGATGAGCCGCTACTCGAGTGCATCGAGCATCACGAGACCGCTCCTCGTGGCGGCAGCCGTGCTGCTCGGTGTTGCGGGTCCGGTTTCCGCCAATCATGAGCCGGCGCGGCTCGGCCTGACGCCGGTCGGCCAGGACGGAACCTACTTCGAGATCACGCTCGAACCGGGCGAGGAGCGCCGGCTGACGGTCGAGGCCGCCAACTTCGGGCACGAGGAGACGCTGGCCCGCACGTACGCCGCCGACGTCTACAGCATCGTGAACGGCGGGTTCGGCGCCGACCTGTTCGGCGAACGTCCAAGCGGGACGACGCTGTGGGTGACCTACCCGAGCCAGGAGATCACGCTCGGCGCGAACGATGCCATCGTGATCGACTTCCAGGTCGAGGTGCCCGAGAATACCCCGCCCGGCGAGTACGTCACCGCCCTGGTGATCGAAAACGCCGAACCGATGCGAGGTTCCGGCACGATCGCCGTTGACCAGGTCAACCGCAGTGCCATCGCCGTCGCGATCGAGGTGCCCGGTGAGCGGACTCCGGCGCTGTCCATCGGCGAGATCCACCACCAGGAAGTGAGCGGACTGTCCGTGGTGAGCTTCGACATCGACAATCCCGGGAACGTCCATGTCCGGCCCGCGGGGGAGTTCGTGCTGCGGAACGGCGCCGGAACGGAGATCGCCGCGAGCTCAGTGGCCATGGACTCGGTGTACGCGGGGACCTCGACGCTCCTGGAGGCGGCGGCTGTCGAGCTCCTGGACCCGGGCGAATACTGCGCCGAGCTGACGCTCACCGATGAAGAGACGGGCGCCACCGACACGACGGACTGTCGGCCGTTCACCGTCGGGGCGCGGGCGGACGACGGATCGCCGTTCGGCGGACTGCCGACCGTCACTGACGTGGCGGAGGCGCTCGGCACTTCGATGCCCGTTCTGCCGTTACTGATGGGGCTGCTTGCCGCTGCAACGGCCGCCATCCTCATCCTTGTCGGGCGACGGCGCCGTCGGACCGCGATCGGCGAGGGGGAGACCACCGGCCGGCCGGCCATTGGCAGGACGGCCGGGAAGTTCGCCGACACGGTCGGCGACGTTGGGGGCGGCGCCGTGAAGGCGGTCGGGGATGCCCTGCCGATCGGCGGCAAGAAGAACGCATCGCGACGATCCACAGCGCCCTCGACGTCCCCAGCGAAGGCAGCGTCTGGGTCGCTCCCGGCGAAGGCGGCCGCCTCGCGCAGCAGCTCGGCGTCGAAGGGCAAGGGCGCGGCGGCGCGCGCATCGAGCCCGAAGCCCGCGGGATCCAAGGCAACCACCAGCGCGAAGTCGTCGGGGCCGAAGCCGAAGGCCACGACCGCCAAGGCGCCGAGGAAGCGGAAGTCACCGGGGACCTGACGTTGACCGCCGTTTTACGTTAAGCCGCGGGACACATGATGGACATCGTCGACCGAGATGCGCCTGCTCCCTTTGGCGTTCGGGATCGCCCTGGGCATCGTCGCCGTGCTCGTGGCGCCTTGCCTCATAGCCGGTCCGGTGGCCAGATCGTGAGCACGCGGATTTCGCGCTGGCGGCGCCGTTCGAGGCTCGGAGTCGCCATCCTCTGGGCGCTCATGGCCGTGGCAACCCCGCGGCCGATCTGGGCCGCGCTTACCGCATCGGTCGCGGATGCGGCTCTCCCTGCCGCACCCTACTCGCACGCCAACCAGATCACGAGCGGAAGCCTCACCCTGTCCGCACGGGACACCGGCAGGCAGGAGTGCATCCTCCTGCTGTGCAGCACGACCAACGACGGTTGGAACGTCACGGTACGAGCGTCGAGCTTCGCCTATTCCGGCCCGAACAACGGCACCGCCATCCCGGCCGCGAACCTGGCCATCACGAACGCACGCCCACCGACCTGGGTCTCCGGGCAGGCGATCAGCTCGGACGGCGGCCCGCGAACGACGCACGTGACCGGAACGCTGGATGTGGCTCGCAAGACGCTGCAGGCGGATGCACCGAATGCGGGGACCGAATACGGCATCGGCGAGTATCGGCAGGTGGTCGACGTTTCCCTGACCGTTCCTGGACAATCGCGTGCCGGGACCTACACGACGACGCTGACGGTCACGATCTCGGCCGGCCCGTGACCGCCCGCCCCTCCGGGGCCCCGGATCTGCTCGCCACCCGTGGCGGCATGTCATGGGCCGTGCGTCAGCGAGCTGGCAGCCGGAGAGGTTCACCGCGGGAGAGGCGGGAAGCGGTGCAATCCCACCGTTGCTAGACTTTTCGCATGGCCTTCGACGCTCCCCGTCCCGATTTCAGCTCGCTTGGCGAGCTGAACGTTGTGTCGAACCCGGCTGGCGGCCACATCAGCCCGTCGGACGTGATGTACCCAGGTGGCCCGCAGATCGATGGCGGCCTCCTCGCTCCCGGCGATCCCATGCCCGAGAACGCCGGCCCCGGTGGCAGACGACCGGAGTGGCTGAAGGTTCGCATCGGCGTCGGTTCGATTTACGCAAGCACCAAGCATGTCCTCCGTGACGAAGCCCTCAACACGGTGTGCGAGGA
>JALZDF010000075.1 GCA_030862645.1 Chloroflexota bacterium | reverse complement strand
TGAACTCGTCGCGGGTGGGCTCGAAGCACAAGTGCACCAAGCGCTGGACAACCTGGAGGCAATCCTCGACGCTGCGGGCACGACCATGAGCTCGATCGTGAAGGCCAACGTGTACCTCGCGGACATGATCTCATTGAACGCCGCGAAGTCAGCCGGCCTCTGACCACCGTGGCAGTCGCTGGCCTGCCGCTAGGCGCGCGTGTTGAGATCGACTGCGTCGCGTTGAGTTCGTCGGGTCGAACGTGACAGTGGCGCAAGGAAGCCTAGTCGGCTTCGTCGGCGCCGGTACCCACTGCTCGCCAGTCCGACGGCGTAATTGCTTCTAAGGGATCGAATGTCTATGCCCACGGCGCTCTCCAGGCAGCCGGCTCGAATCCCACTAGCACGTAGAGCCGCTCGTGGGCGATGTTGTTCCGGTTGACAGTGACGTGAGCGATACCGGCCGAGCGCGGTGCGAGCAGATCTGTGGTGTTGTCGTCCGATGGTCCGTATGCTGCGCTCGATACCCGTCGCGCGAGGAGATCGGGATATGGGCAATCGGCAGGTCGTGGAGCGTTGGGTGAAGGCGATCGTCGAGGATGACCTCGATGGCCAGGTGGCGCTACTGCACCCTGACTACGTAGGGCGCTACCCTCAGTCGCGCGAAGTGATCCGCGGTCGCGATGCATACCGAGCCGTGACTGAACACTACCCCGGTCGCGACGCAACACCCCTTACCGCTTCTCTCTCCGCGATCCAGGGTGCAGACGATCAGTTCCTGTCGCGGCCGTCGTGGCCTGCTTGGACGGTGGTCCACCTGTCAGGCTCAGACGATGAATTCACGGTCGCCGGTCAGATCCACTATCCGAACGGCGAGACATGGCACGCCGTGGCGCTACTCACCCTCAAGGGCGGGAGAGTCTGGCGCGAGACCAACTACTTCGCGGCGCCCTTCGACGCCCCAGACTGGCGCCGACCATTCGTGGAGCTGGAGCACGAGGGCGAGGGCGATCAGGGAGCCGCACAGGCATGGTGACGACGGCGCGTGCCGTTGACGGCACCTCACCGCGCTGGCCGATTCGGGGCGGCAGGACCGCGGGCTTACCTGGTGCTGGACGCACCGGGTAGGGTGAGGCCGAAGCCCACCGCAGACCTCCTTGTTTCCCCCGGGGGCCGCGGTCGGCTTCGTCCTATCCGCGATGGGATCAAGCGCGCCTGGCAAACCACCTTACAAGGAGGCGACCAGGGATGACGCGCCGCCCGAGGGTCAACGCCGGCGAAAGGCGAGCAGCGTCCCTCCAACTACGAGCACACTCACGACCGCGACCAACAGCAATGGAATCGCGGGGTCGACCGCGACCGAGAGGTCAGCCAAAGCCGCGCCAGGTGGTTGCCATGCCGGGTTGACGGGCCACTCGGAACCGCCGCTGCCATCGTCAAACTCAAAACACAGCATGCGGGAGCCCCCCGGCGCGGCCGCATCGAATGGGACGGGGTCCCGGGTGACCCAAATCATTGCCGGTCGGTTTGGCTCGGGGAGCTCAGCCGCGGACTGGCCCACCAGTCCAAGTTCAGCGAACGTCCCGCGCCCTGCAAAGGCGTAACTGTCGGCACGGCACTCGAACAACGGGCTGCCAGGGTCGGCCGCCTCGACGCCGGGGCCCTGGATGGCCGCACAGCCGCCGAGAACAAGGACGCTCGACAGCAGGAGCGCTCGAATGGGCATGACGGCGAGCGTACACCCGGCATCGGTCCTTGTATGTGTGCACGCCGTGGCAGCGGGGTCGCCGATCACCACGCTTGGCGAACCTTCGCCACCCCTACGGCGGCTCCCAACCATAGTGAACTGAGCCCGTGTGAGGCGCGTCTTTCCCAGGCGTGTCGGCGTAGTCCGGGAAGTAGCAGTACATCCGGAGGAGCGGGGACTGCGGGTCGTGTCTGCCTAGTCCGACGAAGATCTCGCCCTCGCCGGGGTCTGGATCATCCTGTCGAATCAGACCCAACTCGCGCGCGTTCCCGAAGCCGCTCCACTCGACCGTGGTGCCGGGAAGCTGGAAGATGCCGCACTCGGCCGGCGCCACTATCCAGGGTCCCGGCAGCGCTCCACAACCCGCAAGCAGTGCGGGAATTACGACGAGCGCGCCGGCTCGGTGCAGCACCGAGTCAGCCTACACGGAGGTCGCTCGGAGCCAAGCGTTGGTGCTGCGCGTTTGCCTCGGCACTGACGAGCCGTGCGGTGAGCTAATCGCTCGCGGCTCGCGCTGGGCACTAGGCCCGGACCGCTCCGAGCGTCGTCATCCGGCCCTCTTCACGCTCCTGATGGTGGAGGCGACGACGGGAATCGAACCCGTGTACGCGGTTTTGCAGACCGTTTACCACACGCTCACCTATCCCGATTTGAGCGTGATTAGGGTCCGCTAGCGTCCATGATTGTCCGCTGATAATGCCTGTCTAGGCATTACGTGTGGCATTACGCCGCCTTGCGCTTGCGCGGTGGGGGCGCATCCTTAGCGTGCAAGCCGGGATGCCGCTCGAGCCACCGACGGGCAGCACCCACGGTGCGACCCGCATGCACCAAACCCGCGAGGTCCAAGTCGTACTGGAGGGACTCGCGCATCCACGCCCAGACGGCATTGGAGCCGTGCGCGCTTGCGTACCGCTGGCGTGTCCGCGCAGATGGTGCTCTGGGGCCTGACACGACCTCAAAACCGTCGCCGTAGTCCGTTGCCTCTCGGCCGGCAGCGATGTTCCGGAGCATGAAGCCGACGGCCCCTAGAACTCGCTCAGGCTCGGTCCTCGGAGCCCATCGGCCCAAATCATGAAGCTCTGCGGCGATCTTCGCCGCCGCGTCTCGCTCTAGCTCGTCGCCGAGCCGCAGCGGAACGCGCTTGCGTGTCTGTGGATCGCGATCCCAAAGGCTCGTTCGCATCCACTCCCGCAAAGCAAGTTCTACCTGCCGCTCATCGGCCCACGGCCGGAGCCGATCGAGTGCTTGTCGCATTTTGTCCGACCCCATCCTCGGATTCTACGCGCCGCCCGAGACTCAGAAGGTCCGCATGGACGGCAGCGAATACGAGGAACCGATGAGCAGCA
>JALZDF010000077.1 GCA_030862645.1 Chloroflexota bacterium | reverse complement strand
GAGCATGCCCGCTTCTGCTGACGAGAACCGACGGAACGCGATGGGAGGTCATGCTCCCGCCTGGGTACTTCATATTCGCCGAGGAAGACGTACTTGTGTTGTCAGGTGCCGACGGCCCGATCGCGCGAACAGGCGACGAGTTCGGATTTCACGTTTCCAGCGAGGTGCCGGCCAAGCCATCATGCCAATGGGAAACGCCGGTCACGGCCACCCAGATGCTCTTCGCGAGGCCGATCGGCGTCCCTGCGCCTTCGGCGATGTCAGGTGAGTTGGCGTGCCCCGTCGCCTCATACCCGAAGACCACGTATCCGGGTTGAGGTGCCCCGACTGGGCGATGAGCAAAAGGCAACGCTGTCGCGCCTCTAACCCAACCAGGCCGATACCCGCATGGACGATGCGGCAGGTAGCCGGTCATGGAACCGCTGTACCACACTGATATACACGAAATTCGGATCCCAACGACCGAAATGGGCACGGAGCAGCCAGTCCGGTGCTCAAAGAGCATGGACAACCTGCGGCCCCGCCGCCATCATCCAGGGACTCCGTGCGGGGGCTCCATGAAGGCCCGAGCTGTCTCCCGCGTTGTCATGCTGGCCGCCGCGCTCTCTGCATGCGCCGGGCAAGCCACTGTGCCTATGCCACCCGCGAGCCGTGGCGCCGATGATGCCGCCCTCCGCGGAGGCACGCTCCGGGTGGCGATCCTGCCGTCACAGGCCTTCGCGCTTGACCCTCACGTCCTGGGCTTCGTGGAGACGGGCGAGCTCCATCGATGCTGCCTGTCGAGAACCCTCCTTTCATACAACGGGCGTCCGACCGAGGACGGCGGCACCGAGCTCCGTCCGGATCTCGCGGATGGAGCCCCGGAGGTCTCGGCGGATGGGCTGACCTGGACCTTCCAACTCCAGACCGGGATCCGCTACGCGCCACCTCTGGACTACGCGACGGTGGCGTCCACGGACGTCATTCGGGGAATCCAGCGGTCCCACCATCCTGACATCCGACCGGACGACGCCTTCGCCCCACCGCGGATCGAGGGGATGGAGGCGTACATCGCCGGCGAGGCGGAGATGATCTCCGGGCTCGAGGCCCCCGACGACCTGACCCTCGTCGTTCACCTGACCGCGCCGAACCCCGACCTCGGCTACTTCTTCGCCTCGCGCCTGGCAGTCCCGCTTCCAGCGCTGCCGGGCGAACCCGGCGCGCGCCTCGGCGTCGCCGAGGGTCACACCGCCGATTACGCGTCCTTCCTTGCCGTGACGGGACCGTACATGATCGACGGCTCGGAGGCGATCGACTTCGCTGCGGCGCCGGAGGATCGCGCGCCGGTCGCCGGCTTCAGGCCACCCTCGTACGACGCCGACGGCGCCATCATCGAGAGCGGCTCGCTGACGCTCGTGCGGAACCCATCGTGGGATCCGGCGACCGATTCGCTGCGCGCTGCGTATGCGGATCGGATCGAAATCGTGATCGATAGCGCGGGACGACTCGAGGAATACGCAGCCCAGGTGGACACCGCCGAAATCGACATGGCAATCAGTTCGGGCGCGGCGCCACAGGCACCTCCGGAGCAGATCGATCGCTACCAAGCCGACCCTGTGCTGCGCGACCGGCTCAAGTTCAATGAGCGCGATTTCGTGCGGATCATCAACATGAACGTCGCCGTGCCGCCGTTGGACGACGTGAACGTCCGACGCGCCATCAGCTTCGCGGTCGACAAGGCCGGACTGCGTGACCTCCAGGCCGGGCCGGCCGCGGGCGAGATCGCTGGGCATCTGCTGTTCAACAGCCTCGAGGCAGGCCTGCTGCGCGACTACGACGCCTACCCCACACCGGGTGGACGCGGGGATATCGAGCGCGCGCGCGAGGAGATGGCGAAGTCGGCGTACGATGCGGATGGCGACGGGCGCTGCGACGACCCCGTGTGCACCGAAGTGCGCTTCATTCACATCGATCGCCCGCTCCTGGCAGCGAAGGCCGCACTCGTTGCTTCAAACCTGGGAGAGATTGGCATTGGCCTGCGGGTCGAGGCGGTGACATTCGACGAGTTCAGTGCCGAAACGAGCGGTCCCCAATCGCGCATCCCGCTGATCCTGCTGGCCTGGGGCCTGGACACGGCCAGCAGCGCAGCCGACCTGTTTGCGAGTGACGAGATCGAGTCCGGCTTCAACCTCACCATGGTGGGGGCGAGCGCCGATGACCTCACGGCGTGGGGCTACGACGTGACGGAGGTCCCGAGCGTCGACGACCGCATCAACGCGTGCCGCGCCGAGGTCGAGCCCGCCCGGACGCAATGCTGGGCAAACCTGGACCAGTACCTCATGGAGGAGGTCGTGCCCTGGGTGCCGTACCTGTTCGAGCACCACACCCAGCCTGTCTCGAGCCGCGTCGTCGCGTACTCGTTCGACCAAGACTTGGCGATGCCCGCGCTCGACCGCATCGCGGTCTCCGACGATGAACCGCACTGAGGCCCTGTGTATGAATGATCGAGTTCGGCCTGACCCATTCGTGCCATAGAACCTGTCGCGTTTCCGGCTCACCCTCGGGTCCATGGCCTACGTCATCGAGCTGACCGACGACCAGTGGAAGCTCGTCGCCGACCTGTTCGATCCGCCTGGTCGCCGCGGCGCGCCGGCGCAGATCCCGCGGCGCCAGATGGTCAACGCGATGCTGTTCCTGGCGCGCACCGGCTGCCAGTGGCGCTACTTGCCCGAGCGATACGGTGACTGGGGCGCGGTCTGGCAGCAGTGGCGCCGCTGGCGCGCCAACGGCGTCTGGGAGCGAGCGATGGCCCGGCTGGCGCGGGAGGTGCGGCAGAAGCACGCCCGCGAGGCGACGCCCTCGATGATCATGATCGACGCGCAGACGGTGCGCGGCGGCCGCGCGGGGCCCACCTTCCACAGCGCCGGCGGTCGAGGCGGGCGGACGATCGGCACCAAGCGCACGATCCTGGTCGAGATCCTGGGCTTGCCGATCGGGGCGCGAGTCGATGGCGCCAAGCCACATGACGTGCGGGTCGGCCGCGAGCTGCTGCGCGAGCACCTTGCCGACTTCCCCCGGCTCCAGGCGATCGTGGCCGACCGCGGCTACCGCGGCCTCGCCAAACTCGCCGCTCGCAAGCAGCTCAAGCTGGACATCAAGGCCAAACCCCCGGGGCCAAGGGCTTCACGCCGATCGGACCCCTGTGGCGCGTCGAGCACGCCTTCGCCCAGCTTGGCCGCTGGCGGCGTCTGGCGCGCTGCTACGAGGGAAGCGAGGCGAGCGCCAAGGCGTGGCTCGAAGTGGCCTCGATGGGCTACCTGCTGGGGCGCGTATAGCCGATCAGTAGGGCACCCAGATCTCCCACACTGCCTGGACTTCGGCATCTGCCGTCAGACACATGGTGTCTTCAGGCCGCAACGGGAACGGTTCGTCGAGCCAGTCATCGACGATGAAGAAACCATCGGCCTTCGGCAGTCGCAAGCCGCTCGAGAAGTGGATGAAGCCCCCATCGTCGAAGGCGCCGGCTTGGATGGTGAATGGGCAGTCGTCCCAGCCAGGTCGCGCTACCGCGTACCACTCACCGAACTCGTCCTCACCGTAGAGGAGGAGGCCGCCGTCGGACACCTCCCCGCCAGGCGGCACGACACCCGTGATGTTCGCATCCGGCTTGGTTGCCGCCATGTTCGGCGTCGGGCTCCAGAGCGCGCCCTCACACTCGTACTCGAAATCCCACTGGCGAGCGACGACCTCGACCTCGTCGCCCGTATCGAGCGTGTAGCGCGTCAGGTCGCAACTCGACCGGTCGTAGGCCACGATGACACCCACCACGTCCGGTGTCCGGATGCCCGGAGGCGGCGGCGGTTCTGGCCCTCGGCCACCGCAGCCGGCCAGGGTGGCAGCCGCCAAGAGCAGCACGACCAGTCGCGGACCGAACCATCCCCTCATAAGCCCAACGGTCTCCCATCCGGACGTTGCGCGTCAATGCCATGCTTGGCGGACGTCCGCGCGACGGACGGGGATTTCATACACAGGGCCTGAGTCCCAGGCCGACCGGTCTCACCTCTCTCGAATGGTGACCCACACTTCGTCGTCGACGACTGCCATCGCACTTGGTTCGCCTTCGAGCGCGACCTTCCCCAGCACCGTCCCATCGGCCCCGAGCTGGACGATCGCGCTCTCGCCTGCCAGCGCGACCCAGACACCATCGGCCGTCGCCGCGAGCACGATCGGGTTGTCGCCAACATCGGTCACCGTGAGCGTGACCACCCGGGTCGCCGGATCGATACGCTGGAGGGCGTCCTCCTGTGCGCTCGCCACCCACACGTGGCCGCCGCCGACCTCGATGGCTGACGGTCGGTGGCGGAGGGTGATTCGCTCCGCGAGGACCTGCAGGGTGGTTGGATGGATCACGGTCACGGACCGGTCGACCGCATTGGCCACCCAGACCCCGGCCTCACCCGCGGCGATCGCCGCCGGACCGCCGCCGGCAGCCAGCCCGATGACATCGACCTCGTCGGACTCCGGGTCGACGCGGAGCACGGCATCGGTGATGTCGTCGGAGACCCACACGTACCCGAAACCCCAGGCTACGCTCGACAGGCCGGGCTGCTCCGTCAGTACCCGCCTCGGCTGGTTGGTCCTGGCATCGATGAACCAAAGCGTCCCGGCGAACCTGTCGACCATCCACACCCCGCCTTCGCCGGCCGCGAGATCGCCGACCTCCCCGACGCCCCCCTGCGTCGAACGCTCTTCGCGGCTCGCGCGGTCGATCACCGAGATCGTCTGATCGTCCGCGTTCACCACCCACGCCGAGTCCTCGTCGACCGCGATGGCAGACGGTCCGTTCCCGACGCCGACTGCGCCCGCCAGCGTCGCCGAGTCCGCTCGCACAAAGGTCACGGTGTTTGGGCCGCTCGCCGATTCATCGGGCTGGCGGCCGAGGACAACGATCAGCGCCACCACCACGGCTCCGAGAGCGGCGATACCCATCAACGCCGCCACCACAAGCGGGACCCCTTGCCAACGCCCCTGGGTCGCGGCCGGCTTCTCCGGCTCGACGGTGGTCTCGCCCAGAACGCGCAGCACAGTCCACTCACCCGGGACGCCTTTGAGCACGTGCGTGCCACGGTCCTCGAAGCGGAGCTCAGACCCCGCCACGAGATCGCGGAGCGTACCGGATGTCAGCACTTCGCCCCGTTGGGCCAGGCCCATCAATCGTGCCGCGGTGACCACATTGATGCCGCCGACCTTTTCACCGATGCGTTCCGTCTCGCCGATGTGCACGCCGGCTCGGACCTCAAGGCGCAGTGCGGCCACGCTCTCGACGATGGCCAGCGCGCAGCGGACCGCCTCGGTTGGCTCGTCGAAGGTCGCAAAGAACCCATCGCCGGCCGTGTCGCGCTCGCGTCCGTGGAACCGCCGCAGCAGACGCCGAACCATGTCGTTGTGCTTCGCGACCAGGTCGCGCCAGCGGCGATCGCCCAGTGCCGTGGCGGTTTCCGTCGACGAAACGATATCGGTGAACAGGATTGCCAGAATCCGTCGATCACGTGAGGCTCGGACGCGCATGGCGAGAGCGTACACGCCGCTTCAGCTACACCAACCTAGGTGCAGGTGGAGCGATGAGGCGCCGGTCAGAGGAACTCGCGCCGAGCAGGTCCGTAGGCGAGGATCGCTGGCTCTTACATCCGCGATACCGTTGCTCCGGAACCGGCAAAAT
>JALZDF010000062.1 GCA_030862645.1 Chloroflexota bacterium | reverse complement strand
ATCATCGGCAACCTGGGCGCCGACCCCGAGCTGCGCTACACGCCCAGCGGGAAGGCCGTGACCGACCTTCGGGTTGCGGTCAACAACAACCAGCGAGGACCAGACGGGGAGTGGGTCGAGGAGACCCTCTGGTTCCGCGTCAGCGTCTGGGAGCAGGCGGCCGAGCGCCTCGCCGAGCAGCTGCGCAAGGGGAACAAGGTCTACGCCGAGGGCCAGCTGCGTGTCCGCGAGTTCGAGGGGCGTGACGGCGAGAAGCGACAGTCGCTCGAGCTCGCCTTCTCCCGCGTCGTCAACCTCGAGCGCCGGCCTCGCGACGAGGGTGGCGCTGGCGGCAGCGAAGGCGGCGGCTCCTATGGCGACGCCCCGCCGCAGGTGCGGCCGCGAGGCGCTGAGGCGCGCTCATCGGCTCCCGGCGCCGAGATGGACGTCGACGACATCCCGTTCTGACTCATTGACCAGCTGATCCGAAAGGACCGATCCAAACATGGCAAGCCCACGTTCGCGCCGCGAGTCGGCCGACTACTACCGAGACCGCCGCCGTCGCAAGGTGTGCAACTTCTGCGTCGACAAGGCGGAGAGCATCGACTACAAAGAGGTCAACCGCCTCCGTCGATACCTGAGCGAGCGAGCGAAGATCGAGCCGCGGCGAAAGACCGGCACCTGCGCCCGCCACCAGCGCATGCTGACCACAGCGTTGAAGCGTGCCCGCCACGTCGCACTGCTGCCGTACGCGCCGCAGCACCTACGGCCCTGACCGACGGTGCCCCGAGTTGACGCTCGCGCCCGCCTCGGCGACACTCTGGGCGTCCGAGGGGGAGTACCCCTGACAGGTGCCATCGTCAGTACGGCGGGATCGGCCCCGCCCGGTGACACCGACCGATCCACCCGGTGGTCGGGAGAGACCTTCGGTCGTTCGTAGGAGGCCGTCTCGTTGCCCGACATCGTCTCGTGGGTCATTTTCGCCGTCGCCGTGTTCGGCCTGCTTGCGCTTGACCTGTTCGTCTTCCATCGCGAAGCCAAACCGGTGCGCATGCGAGAGGCGAGCGCCTGGGTCGCCGTCTGGATCGCGTTGGGACTCGCATTCGGCGGTTGGATCTTCCTGACCCGAGGCGCCACCAGCGGCGGCGAGTACCTCGCCGGCTACCTCATCGAGTACTCGCTCTCGATGGACAACGTCTTCGTGTTTGCCGTGCTGTTCGCCTACTTCGGCGTGCCAGCGGCGTACCAGCATCGGCTGCTCTTCTGGGGCGTGCTCGGTGCGATCGTCTTCCGAGCGATCTTCATCGTGGGCGGGATCGCCTTGCTCGATCGCTTCCACATCGTCATCTACTTCTTCGGCGGACTCCTCCTCTTCACCGCCTGGCGCATGGTGACGGTCGGGACCGCCAACGAGGATCCGGGCAAGAACTTCTTCCTGCGTCTCATCCGGCGTGCGATCCCCGTGACGGACGAGTTCGAAGGACAACGCTTCTTTACCCGGCGCAACGGCAAACTGTGGGCGACGCCGCTCTTCGCCACGCTCGTCGTCATCGAAAGCAGCGACATCATGTTCGCCATCGACAGCGTACCCGCGATCCTGGCCATCACCACTGACACGTTCATCGTCTTCACGTCGAACGCGTTCGCAATCATGGGCCTGCGCTCGCTCTACTTCCTGCTGGCCGGGCTCATCGACCGCTTCGAGTACCTGAAGTACGGGCTGGCCGCGCTGCTCGCCTTCGCTGGGGCCAAGATGCTTCTCAGCGATGTGATCCATATCGACGTGTGGGTCTCGCTGGGCATCATCGTCGCGATTCTCGTCGTCTCGATCGTCATCTCAGTGGTGGCAACGCGTGACCGGCAGCTGCCGGAGTCCCCGCCACCCGAAGCCGGGTGACACCGAGATGCGATCTGGCATGCGTATACTTTGCCGCTCCGATCATCGGAGCCGCTCGCACTGAGACTTCAGGAGGCCGCCTTGTTGGAGCAGGAGAATCGAACACAGCCGGCGGCTGAGTCGACCACCGAGCTGTGGGCATTCTTCCGTGGCGACTTCGTCCCGCTGCGAGACGCGAACATCAACGTGATGACGCACGGCTTCAACTACGGCACCGCCGTATTCGAGGGCGTGCGCGCCTACTGGAATGCCGAGGAGGAGCAGCTCTTCGCCCTCGAGCTGCTGCCGCACTACGAGCGCATCCTGGCCTCCGCGCGCCTGCTCATGATGGAGATTCGCCAGTCCGCCGATGAGCTCGCCGAGATCACGCTGGAGCTGCTGCGCCGGGATGGGCTCCGCGAGGACGTCTACCTGCGGCCGATCATCTACAAGAGCTCGGAGACGATCGGGGTGCGGCTCCATAATCTGGATGCCGACGTCACCATCTTCGGGGTCCCGTTCGGCCAGTACATCGACACCGAGGGCGGCATCCGGGCGCAGGTCAGCAGCTGGCGCCGGACCGATGACAACGCGATCCCGGCACGGGGGAAGATCACGGGCGCCTACGTGAACGGGGCGCTTGCGAAGAGCGAGGCCCAACTGAACGGTTTTGACGAAGCGATCGTGCTGACCGCCGATGGGCACGTGAGCGAAGGCAGTGCCGAGAACCTCTTCATCGTCAAACGCGGCACGCTCATCACGCCGCCCGTCACGGACAACATCCTCGAAGGGATCACGCGGCGGAGGCTCATGGAGATCGCGCGGGATGACCTCGGCATCCCGGTGCTGGAGCGCTCGATCGACCGTACCGAGCTGTACGGTGCCGAGGAGGTCTTCCTGTGCGGCACGGGCGCGCAGATCAGCCCGGTCATCGAGATCGACCGCCGCAGCATCGGCGGGGGACGCCCGGGCCAGGTCACCCGAGATCTCTCACGGACCTACTTCGACGCGGTGCGCGGCCGCCTGCCCGCCTACCGCAGCTGGCTGACCCCGATCTACTAGGAGGCGACGCCGCACGGCTGGGTCTCGCCCGCGACCGGCCGCGTGGTCGGCTCGATACG
This sequence comes from Chloroflexota bacterium, assembly GCA_030862645.1. Classification (GTDB taxonomy): domain Bacteria; phylum Chloroflexota; class Limnocylindria; order QHBO01; family QHBO01; genus JACDBZ01. Next base: position 3,717 of record JALZDF010000062.1, on the reverse strand, counting down.
ATGACCACGACCGACGATTCCGATCGCCTGCGCTGGCTCGGCCGCGTGCTCGAGATGGTCCCGGGCACCATCTCGTGGGCGATCCTGATTCTGCCGCTGTGGCTGAGCTTCAGCTATCCGTGGCTTGTGGCCTACTTCGTCCTCAGCTTCGATTTCTACTGGCTCTGTCGAGCGCTCTGGTTCAGCGGAGCGGTGATTATCGCCTACGGGCGCATCCGCGACGTGCTCGGCGACGATTGGACGGAGCGCGTCGCGGGCCTGTCGAATCCGGCCGCACGTCGGGCCGTGCTCGAAGCACGGCTGGCGGTGATCGGCGGTGATTTGCCGACGGGCGCGCTCGGATTCAGCGCCGGCGCGCCACCGAGTCGTCACGAGCGCCGGCGGCTGCGGCGCGAGATTGCGGACCTGCGAAACGTCGAGGCGCTGGCCTCGCCGCCGCCATCGGCGGACGAGCTCATTCACCTGGCGCTCATCCCGACGTACACGGAGCCCCTCGAGAAGCTGCGTCACACGGTCCGTGCCCTGGCCGAGGCGGCGTGGCCTGCCGAGCGCAAGATCTGCGCGATCATCACCCGTGAGACCGACGAGGGCGGCATCGCCAACGTCGGCATTCTGCAGACCGAGTTCGGCGACGCTTTCGCCGAGTTCATCCACATCCTCGATCCGCTCGAGCCGGGGATCGTGGTCGGCAAGAGCAGCGCCATGGCCTGGGGCGGCCGCTACCTGTACCGGAAGCTGGTCCGGGAGCGTGGGATGGATCCGCAACGCATCCTGGTCACGGACCTGGACGCCGATTACCGCGTGCATCCGCAGTACTTCGCGTACCTGAGCTGGATGCACCTGACCGATCCGAACCGTGAGACCCAGCTCTACCAGCCGATCCCGTACTTCCACAACAACATCTGGCACGCGCCGATGCTGCAGCGCCTGTTCGCGGCGGTGCTGACCCAGCTCCAGATGTGGCGGAGCGTGCTGCCCGAGAAGCTCCAGAGCTTCGGCTCCTACTCCACAACCCTTCACCTCGTGCACGACGTCGGCTACTGGGCGACGGATGCCATCCCGGAGGACAGCCGCTTCTACTGGAAGAGCTACTTCCGCTACGGCGACCGATTCCGGGCGGTCCCGCTCTTCATCCCCATCTACGGCGACGCGGTGCGCGCACGCGGCTACTGGCGCAGCATGGCCGAGCAGTACCTCCAGGCGCGGCGCTGGGCGTGGGGAGTGACCGACATCCCGTACGTCATCGGCAACGCCGTCCGCGCCTCCGACATCCCGTTCGCGTCCCGCTTCTGGCGGGTCATGAACCTGTTCGGCGAGCACATCAACTGGGCGATCGCCCCGTTCGTGCTGACCTTCGGCGCCACCGTCCCGCTGCTCATCAACCCGGCCTTCGGCGAGACGACCCTGGGGCAGAACCTCCCGCTGTACGCCAGCGGGATGCTCACCATGGCGATCGTCAGCCTGGCGGTGCTCATCGCCATCGAGCACCGGATCGTGCCGCCGCGGCCCACTGAGTGGGGATGGCTGCAACGGCTGATGAGCTACATCCAGTGGATCGGCCTGCCGTTCGTCGGCATCATCTTCAGCATGGTCCCGGCGCTCGACGCTCAGACGCGGCTGCTCACCGGCCGCTACCTGGAGTACAAGGTCACCGAGAAGGCCTGAGCGGATGTCCGACCGCGTCAAGCCGATCGCCCGCATCCGTCTCTCGCGCTCGCTGCGGCGCCTGATGGCGCTGCCGCTGATCGCACTCGCTGCCGGGGCGACGGCGATCGCGGCCGGTCTGCTGACCGTCCCCGGCATCGTCGGCATGGCGGTCGTCGGCCTCGGCGGGATCGTCGTGCTCGGCTCCCTGGTCGCCGCGATCGTCCTCCTCAGCATCCGGATGGAGGTCGAGGACGCTGCGGTGCGCGTGCACTGGTTCGGTGGGGGACGAACGTACGGCCTGGTGCCCGGGCCGGTGACGCGCGTTCGCTTCCGTGGCGACAACCCGTCGAGCCTGCGCTCCTCCCCCCGCCTGCTTCCCTGGCAGCTCGGCCCGGCGGTGCTGCGGGACGAAGAGGCGATCGAGGTCGTGCGGCTGGCACCGACGCCGACCGCCATCCTGGTGCCGACCGACCGCGGCCGCCTGGCGATTGCCGTGGCGGACGAGGACGCCCTGCTCGAGGCCTTGTCGCGGGCCGCGCGGGCGCGCCAGCGGCTGGAGGAGATGACGCGCGAGGCACCCGCCGTTCCGGAGCCGGAGCCGGCTCCGGCACCACGGATCGAGATCGATCCTGCGCGGTTCACCGGGATCGAGCGTGCCCTCTACGAGCGACGCCTGGCCGAGGAGCGGGCTGCGGAGGGGAGAGCCGCACCCACCGTCGAAGGGGAGGAGAAGCCACCGAGCGTCGAGCCCGTGCCGGTGGAGGCGGAGGAGACGCGCCGCCGTGCACGGCTGCAGCGGCCGCGCTGGGCGGCACCACCCGGGCCGAGCCTCGCGATCTTCGTGCTGCCGCTGATCGCAGCCGGGGTGGCGTGGGGCCTCGCGCTGGTCATGGACCGCATGCCCGCGCCGGGGACCGATCTCGGCCGCCTCACCGCGCTGGCGCTCGTGCTGGCCGGGCCGGTCACGACGGTGGCGGCCATCATGGCGCGCATGTACTGGCCACGGATCGTGGGCGTCGTCGTCGCCGGCGGCCTGGCGACCGCGCTGTTCGTGGGACGCGCCCTGCTCGGCTGAATTGACAGGGCGGCGGTCGACTGCCACGATCGGCCACCAAATCGAGTCAAGGCGACGACGGAGCCACGGCGGCCGTCACCACCGAGTCACAGCGAGCCCGAAGTGGTGGAAGCGGGCGACATCGGCGACGACCGTCATCCCTCGCGAGCCGGATCCCCAAGCGACACGAGCCGTGGGTAAGGATCCCGGGTCAGCCACCCGATAACGATGGCGACGAGTGGACCGCATGCGGCTGCGTGGCGCATCGGTCAAGCGCGGGTGGTACCGCGGGAGAGCCTCCCGTCCCGGATGTCCGGGGCGGGTTTCGTGTTGTCAGGAGCGAAGAGCGAATTGTTTAGGCCGGTATCGAGCAAGCTGGAGGTTCCTGCCCTCGAACGTGAGGTCATCGAGCGCTGGCGCGAGCGCAACACGATGGCGCGCTACCTGGCGCGCAACGCGGACGCGGATCGACGCTACAGCTTCATCGATGGGCCGATCACCGCGAACAACCCGATGGGCGTCCACCATGCCTGGGGCCGCACCTACAAGGACCTCTTTCAGCGCTACCACACCATGCTCGGCGAGAAGCAGCGCTACCAGAACGGCTTCGACTGCCAGGGGCTTTGGATCGAGGTCAACGTCGAGCGCGACCTGGGCTTCAACAGCAAGCGTCAGATCGAGGAGTTCGGCATCGGCGCCTTCGTCGAGCGTTGCAAGGCATGGGTCGACACCTACGCAGCCATACAGACCGAGCAGAGCAAGCGGCTCGGCTACTGGATGGACTGGGACAACAGCTACTACACGAACTCCGACGAGAACAACTACACCGTATGGGCGTTCCTGGCCGAGTGCCACCGGCGCGGGCTGATCTACCGCGGGCACGACGTTTTGCCGTGGTGCCCGCGCTGCGGGACCGGTATCTCGAATATGGAGGCCGCCGAGGGATACGCCGAAGCGCGGCATCTCTCGGTCACGATCCGGCTGCCGATCACCTCGCCGGGTCACGAGGGCGAGGA
>JALZDF010000076.1 GCA_030862645.1 Chloroflexota bacterium | reverse complement strand
CGACAGCTAGGCAGGCCGTGGGTCTGCTGGCACGTGTCCTGCCGACCAGCATTGACCCCATGCGCATTGCCCAGGTGGCGCCGCTCTACCAGAGCGTGCACCCACACGCACCGAGCATCTCGCTTCGGACCTGCTCGCCGCACTTGCTGCGCCTCGATGAGGGTGGTCATGCTCCAGGTCTGCCTCGGCCCGGACGTGGACGTTGCTAACCGACGCGTGCAGTCGGCGCATGCACGGCTGCCGCTCTTCCTTGATCATCTGCGTGTCGACAACCTCGCCGTGGGTGATGCGCACGTGGACCTGTCCCTCCAACGCCAGCCGCAGGGCATCGGCATCAAGTTGGTCGGCCGGCGGGGCGAGGCGGGCATCGTGGCCGTCGAGTGATGCTTCCCGATGATCCCGTCGCGCTGCTGCGCTTCGCGCAGGAGGTCCTGGACGAGACCGACGCAATCGCCCTCCGCCACGTCGCCGGCGGCCTGACCATCAGCGCCAAGCCGGACCGCACCCTCGTCACCCAGGCCGACACCGAGATCGAGACTCACCTGCGCGACCGGATCGGCGATGCCTACCCCGCGCATACCGTTGCCGGCGAGGAGTTCGGCACGATCGACGACGCCGGCCATGGCCGCTGGGTGATGGATCCCATCGACGCCACCCACAATGTTGTGCGCGGCATCGAGGTCTTCGCCACACTGCTCGCCTTCGAACGCGACGGCGAGCTGCTGGTGGGCGTGGTGTCGGCGCCGGCCATGCACCGGCGCTGGTGGGCGACCCGTGGCGGGGGAGCTACCGCGCGGGTCGACGGTGCGGAGCGCCCCATCCACGTCTCGCCGGTCGATGCCCTGTCCAACGCCCAGATCGCGTTCTCCACGCTGCGCGGCCTGGATGCCGCGGGCCTTGGCGATGGGCTGCGCCGGCTGACGGCTGCCGCATGGCGAGATCGCGGCTTCGGCGACTTCTGGGGCCACATGCTGGTGGCCCAGGGCTCGGCCGAGGCGATGATCGAGTACGGGGTCGCCGCGTGGGATATGGCCGCGCCGCACCTGATCGTCACGGAGGCCGGCGGCCGCATGACCGACCTCGAGGGGCATCCGTCCTGGTCTGGCCCGCAGGTCGTCTCCTCCAACGGCCGGCTCCATGACCAGGTGCTGGAGCTGCTGAGGGCGCCATGAGTCCTGACGGGGGAGCGAGCCCGCGTCCGTACCCGTCGGTCGACCTCGGCCTCGCATTCCTTGCGCTGGCCCTTGCCGGTCTGACCACCCTGGTGGTGACTGCCACCGACGTGCTGCCCGCCACCGTCAACGACCGGTTCGACATCACCATTGTCACTGCGGCTACCCTCATCTCCGGCTCAGTGGCCGCCCTCGACTGGGCGCGGGGCAGGGTGGCGCACGACCCTGCCTCGCTCCTGCGCTCGTCGGCCTTCGCGGTGCTGGCGCTGCTCAACGGCCTATCCCTGGTCATCGGCCTGGTCGGAGCCGATGCAGCACTCGGCGCGACAATCGAGAATCCCGGCCAGCTGCCGCTCGTTGCCGGCGTGGTGGCCCGCGGCGTAGCGGCCGCGCTGCTGGTCGCCGCGGGCTGGTTCTCGCTCAGCCGGGGCGTGCCCTCATTGCGGCCGATGCTCGTACTCGTTACGCCGGCGGCCGCCGTGCTTGTGATTCTCGCGGTAGCGGCGTCGGTGCAGGAGGCGCTGCCGGCCTTGGCGCCACAGGAAATGCTGGACGCAATCTCCACCGACCCGACCCGGCTCATGGCGGGCGGCGGCGCCCCGGCGCTGGCAGTCATCCAGAGCATCATCGGCGTCGGCTTCCTGGCGGCGGCGCTGCTGGCGCATCGACTCTTCAGGCGCAGTGGACGAGCGGCCGATGCGCTGTTCGCGGCGGGCCTGCTGGTGGCCGCGTTCAGCCAGGTTCAGAGCGCCATTCATCCGGGCAGCTACTCGAGCCTGGTGACGATCGGAGACCTGCTGCGGCTGATCTTCTACGGGCTCCTGCTCATCGGCGTCGTGGCCGAAAGCCGCGACGACCTGGCGGACCTGCGTGCGGCCACCATGGAGGTGCGCCGGCTGGCGGAGGCAGAGTTCGCGGCCGTGGCATTGGAGGAGCGCGCCCGGCTGGCTCGAGAGATCCACGATGGCCTGGCCCAGGACCTGTGGTACGCGAAGCTCAAGCAGAGCCGCCTCGCGCAGATGGCGGGCTTCGAGGGCGAGACCAGGCAACTCAACGAGGAGCTGGGCGACGCCATCGACAACGCCCTGTCGGAGGCACGCAACGCGGTGGCCGCCATGCGCCAGGGTGCCGAGTCCGGGCCGCTCCTCGACATCCTGACGCGCCACGTCGACGACTTCTCGGACCGCTTCGCCATCCGGGCGGAGCTGACCTTTCATGGTCCGGTGCCCGACATCGGGCCCCGCGCCCAAGCCGAGCTGCTGCGGATCGTGCAAGAGGCGCTCACCAACGTACGCAAGCACGCCGATGCGACCGTCGTCCGCGTTGAGGTCGTCACCAATGGCGGCCTGCGCCTGGTCGTGAGCGACAATGGCCGGGGATTCCGGCCGGACGGCGGCGCCACGGGATTCGGGCTGGAGAGCATGCGGCAGCGCGCGGCAGTCATCCACGCTCGGCTCGCGGTGACGTCGGAGCCCCAGAATGGGACGCGCGTCGAGCTGACGCTGCCGATCCCGCGTAGGGAGGGGACCGATGCCGGCTGAAGAACCACTGCGCGTCCTGTTGGTCGACGACCACGCACTCGTGCGATCGGCGATTCGCCAGGCGCTCCAGGCGCCCGATATCGAGGTGGTGGGGGAGGCTGCCAGCGCCGAGGAGGCGCTGGAGAAGGCGCCGATGCTGCGGCCGGACCTGCTGCTGCTCGACATCGACCTGCCCGGCCTGAGCGGCATGGAGGCCGTCCGCGAGCTGGCACCGCGGCTGCCCGACACCAGAATCGTGATGCTGACGGTGTCGACCGACCGGCGGGACCTGCTCGGCGCGGTGCGGCACGGGGCGTTCGGCTACCTCACCAAGGATCTGAGCGGGGAGGCGCTGCTGCGCGCCGTGCGCGGGATCCGCCATGGGGATCTTCCGATGTCACGTGCCCACGCCGCAGCGGTGGTCGAGCACCTGGCGCGAAGCGGGCGCGCCTCCACCGAGGATGCCGATGACGTCGGCCTGCTCAGCGCGCGCGAGAGCGAGGTCCTGCGGCTGCTGGCAGAGGGGATGACGGACCGCGAGATCGCCGCCGCGCTCGCCATCTCACCGCGCACGGTTGAGAGCCACGTGAGCAGCGTGTTACGCAAGCTCGACGTCCGCAACCGAGCGGAGGCGGCCCTGCGCTATCGGTCCGACTGAACCCGGTCAGCCGCGCCCGGTCAGGCGCCGCGTGAGCCGCGCGAGGAGCCCGGGACGCTTCTCCAGGGACGAGGCGTGGACGCGTCGCCACGCCATCTCTTGGCCGATGGCGGTCTCAAGACTGGCGCGCTTCGCTCCGGGATCGATCGGGATGGCTGCCGTGCTGCCCGAGCGCCAGCGTTCGACGTCGGCCACGGCGAGCTCGTAGGCCTCCTGGGTGATGGCCAGCGAAGCGAGGTCCGCCGATCGCCCGCTATTGGCCCTGCGCATGGCGGCCGTCCAGGCATCGCGGGCCGTGATATACCGGGCCTCGGCTTCCTCGAGCGAACGGGGCGGGCTGGGTGGCTGCCCGCTCGGTGCCCCGGCGCCATTCGGTGCGGCCGGCGCCGACGGCGGTTCGGCCTGGTCCCCGGTCGGCGCATCGGCGCGCGAATCGGAGGCTCGGCGTACGCTCATCCGCGAAGTGCCCTCGTCACGGCCGCCATCTCGGCGCGCAGCAGCCTCGGGCGGTCGAGGTCGATGGCCAGACCCTCACCGCCCTGGAGGCTGAGAAGGAGGCGTTCTCCCGCGAGGGAGGACTCGACGATATCGGTCAGCCGAACGGTCACGATCACCTGTCCCAGGTGGATGAGCCTGCGCGATGTGAGGTACAGGGTTCCCCCGTACCCGAGCGCTCGGTCGTCACCCGGTGCACGTAGGATCGCATGCCGACGCAAGCCATGCACGAGCTCCCCCGGATTCAGGTGGCTGGAGATGGTCTCATCCGGCTCGATGACCGGCACGGGGGAGGCCATGAACTCGTCGCGCGCGAGGCTCGCGGCGGCCTCGTCGGCGGCGGATCGCTCGGCGAGGGTGGTGGCGTCGCGGAGAGCGGGACCTTCCTCCGTGGACTCCTCGACGACGTTCGGCGAATGGTCCCGGTCCCGCTCTGACGACTGCATTGCCGCACCCTAGATGCGCATCTTCGGACTGGCATCCGGAGATGTACGGATGGGTGTACTGAGCCCACGCTCCGTATCCGGAGTGGGTGGTGCGTAGACGCACCGGACTACGGTCCGGATACGGAGCCGCAGATCCGTACCTGACTCCGTAGCTCCACGGATGGTGCTCCGATCAGCCCTTCGGCACACTTCGGCGGCGTTCATTTGATCTCGTGGCGTTCGGTGCCCGGAATCATCAATCGAGGGGATACGAGGAAATCATGTTGTCGGGTGCCCACCGACGAGCCAGCCGCCCTGCGCTCGTCCTACTCCAGCTCCTGGTCTTTATCACATACATTTTTGGACCGACGGCGGCCTTCGCCGAGGAGCCAGCACCCGAGCCGACGCCGGCCGAATCGGCCGCCCCCGAGCCCTCGACGGAGCCGTTGAGCGAGCCGACGCTGACGCTCCAACCGACGGCGGAGCCCACAGCCGAGCCTACTCCCGCACAGACCGACGAGTCGGCGCCGATGACGACAGCCGAGCAGGATCCAACGTTACTCCCCTGGATCGGCAGCGACCGCGACGACTATCCCCCTGGCAGCTACGTGCGGCTGTCGAGCGGCGACTGGCAGCCCGGAGAGCAGGTCGAGGTTTACGTCAACGACCACGCCAGCTTCAGCTGGAGCCGTCGCGTCACCGTGACCGCGGACGAGTACGGCCAGTTCCTCGATGAGTTCACGCTTCCCAACTGGTTCGTTGCCGAGTTCAGCGTTGTCGCCACCGGCGAGCTGTCCGGCGTCGCGACCCACAGGTTCCTCGACTCGGTCGCCGCAGCTTCGTCCAACACAGCTGCAGGCACGGGCGGCCTGGTCACGATCAATACCCCCAGTGGCGTGACAGCAGGCGACGTCCTCATTGCGCAGATTACCGCCGTGGAAGTCAACGGAAATGCGACGAGTCGGTTTATTTGCCCGACAGTATCCGGATGGACGTCAGCGATCAAGACAGCACACACGGACAGCAATAAGGTCATGCAGGAGATCTTTTGGCGTCGTGTCGGATCGACCGCGGAGCCAACCTCTTACACCTTCGACCTCCGTGCCAGTTCGTGTAATGGCAACATCCAGAACAGGGGGATCATCGGCGGCATCGGCCGCTACACCGGCGTGGTTTCGACCGGTGATCCGGTCGCCAACTCTGCGGCGCTGCAGGGGGGCAGCGCCAACACGGCAAACACGCCGGCCGTTGCGACCACGGTCGGCCACGGCACGACGCGCATCGTCCGATTCGTTGGCGTCTTCAAGACCTCGAACATCACGCATGCCTCACTGGCACGCATCTATCACAGGTCCGCTTCCAGCCCGGAGCGGTCAATGGCCGCCTTTGACGGCGGCGATCAGGCGGCCGGCTCGGCCGGCACGCAGGTGGGGATCACCCTGCAAAGTGCTGGCGAGTGGATCGGTCAGACCATTGCACTCCGCGAAGGAGCTGTTGCGAACACAGCCCCGACCGCTGACAGCCAGACCGTGACGACCGACGAGGAAGGCGCCAAGCTCATCACGCTTACCGGCGCGGACGCCGACGGCGACAGCCTGACCTTTAAAGTTACCAGTCTGCCGGCCGACGGCAAGCTCTACAAGGGCAACAGCTCCGCGGCCGCCGATGAGATCACGGCCGCCAGCCTGGCGGGGCCCGTGACCCTCGCGGGCGCCACGGTCACCTATAAGCCCAACCTCAACTACAACAGCACGGTTGCTACGCCCGACACCTTCAAGTTCATCGTCAGCGACGCCTCAACCAGTTCGGGGAGGCGACCGTGTCGGTCACCGTCACCCCGGTCAACGACGCGCCCGAGTGCTCCTCGGACAGCGCCACCATTGACGAGGACACCACCCTCGACGACACGGTGGCCTGCAGCGACGTCGACGGCGACACGCTGACCTACACCCTGGTCGACGATGTGGCCAACGGCACACTGACCTTCAACGCCGACGGCACCTTCAGCTAC
>JALZDF010000043.1 GCA_030862645.1 Chloroflexota bacterium | reverse complement strand
GACCCCGGCCGATGGCCGGGGTCCGCTCGTGCATCGAGCTAACCGCGCGAGAAGTTGAGGGCGAGCTCGACGAGGGCGCCCACAGCCGACCCGGTTGCGCCCTTGGGCCCGTACGGCTTCTCGGTGGCAAGGTAGGCGGTGCTGGCGATGTCGAGGTGGACCCACGGGACGGTCACGAACTCCGAAAGGAACACGGCGCTCTTGATGAGGGACCCATCGCGGCTGCCTGAGTTGACGATATCCGCGTGCGGCGAGTCGTAGCTGGAGCGGTACTCGACCGCCAGCGGCATCTCCCAAACCCACTCCCCCGCCCGCTCGGCCGCATCGGCGACACGCTGGCCCCAGTCGCGCGGCCGGGCGAAGTACGCGCTGATCTGCTCCCCGAAAGCCACCGCCTGCGCCCCGGTCAGGGTGGCCACGTCGACGATGTGGGTGGCGCCCTCGCGTTCGGCCCAGGTCATGGCGTCGGCCAGGATCAGCCGGCCCTCCGCATCGGTGTTGGTCACCTCTACGGTCATGCCGTTGAGCGCCTTCACCACGTCACCGGGGCGCTGGGCGTTGCCGCCCGGCATGTTCTCGACCATCGGCGCCACCGCCATGAGCGGCGTGTCGGGTGCCAGCCGCGCGACCGTCCGGGCGGCGGCGATGACCGCGGCGGCGCCGGACTTGTCGTGCTTCATGTCCCCCATGTTCTCGGCCGGCTTGATGCTGATGCCGCCGGAGTCGAAGCAGACCCCCTTGCCGACGATGGCCAGCCGGTCGCCCTCGGACGCCTTCTCCCAGCCGGGCAGCTTGATCGCGATCAGCCGCGGCGGGTGCGCCGCTCCCTGGCCGACTCCCAGCAGCAGCCCCATCCCGAGCTCCTCCATGTGCCGGGGCTCGAGCACCTCGACCGCGCAGCCATCGGCGGTCAGCTCGCGCGCCGCCTCGGCCATGGTTTCCGGATACAGGTCGTTGGCCGATCGATTGGCAAGGTCACGACCGAACGCCATCCCCTCCCCGATCTGGACGCCTCGATCGAGGGCCCCCTGCGAGGGCCCGCCGATGCAGAGCACCTCGTCGACCGATCGCTTCATGGCGTCGGTATCGCGAACGCGGCCGTAGATGGCGGTCGCCCGATAGGTGCCGGCCACCGCGCCGGCCGCGGCGGCCGCCCAGGCATCGTCGTCCTCCCCATCGCGCAGCCAGAGCGCCAGCGTCGTTGCGCCACGCCCGTTCAGGCGACGGGTCGCTACCGCCGCCAGCCTGCGAGCGCGCCACGCGCCACGGCCGCGGGATCCGCCATTGAGCAGCAGCAGCCACCGAGCGGGAAGGTTGCCGCCGCCGATGAGCGCCAATGGGTGCTCCAGCGGATTGAACTCGCCCCACGCGATCGCGTCGCTGACGGCCCCACCCGCGGCGGCATCGAGCTCGGCGAGGTCGGGCGGCATCTCGGCGTCCTCGCGATAGATCGGGACGGCGAGGACATCGGCCTCGATGGTGGCTGGTGCTCCGGTGATCGCGCGCACGCGCATGCTGGTTCGACTCCTTCGTCAGGTCCGCTCGAGACGGGCGGAGTATAGGGTGCTCAGCGGCAGTCGGAGACTCGCGCCGAGAACATCGTGAAGCGACTTCCGGGAGCCACCGCCGTTCCGGCCGGCGGCTCCTGGCCGATGATCCCCTCCGGCTGATCGGGGTCCTCGTTGCACCGAACCGTCCAGTCCAGCCCGGCCTCCCTGGCGAGCTCGATCGCATCGGCCGTCGGCAGCCCGACCGTCTCGGGCACAAGCACCGTGCCCGGAGCCGCCGTCCGCGTCGGCGAGCCGGTGATCACCGGCGAGCTGCCCGGTAATCCGTCCCCGTCGGTGCCCAGGTTGAGCAGCGGGATGATGACCAGCGACGCAACCAGCGCAACCGCGCCGAGGATGAGGAGTGTCCCGACGAGCCGGGGCATGCCGTCGCGGCTCATCGCCCGCCGCGCCACCGGGCGGCGGGCACGAGGCCGAGCAGGCGCCGGGGCCGGCGTCGGCACCGGCGGAGGAACGTAGCCACCGGACCCCGGCTCGGTTGGGCGGGACGCAGTCGGCACCGCGATGACGCGCGTCTCGTCGCCATCGTCCGCGGCGGCGGCTGGAGCCTCGGCGGCCCCCAGGGCGCGGGTCATCGCCTCGGCGGTGTGGAACCTGGCCTTCGGTTCGCGCCGGAGCGACTGGAGGATCGCGTCGTCCAGGTGTCCGGATAGGCCCGGCACGATCGTCGAGGGCGGGCGCACGTCGCCGGCGGTGTGGGCGGCGCTGATGTCCTCCGGCGTGCGACCGGCATACGGCACGCGGCCGGTGAGCGCCTCGTACAGCACGACGCCCAGGCTGAACAGGTCGCTGGCGGGAGTCAGCGCCTCGCCGTGCAGCTGCTCGGGCGACATGAATTGGAGCGAACCGATGCTCGTGTCGCCCGCGAGGGCCTCGTGCGGCGCCCGCGCGATCCCGAAGTCGATCAGCTTCGCGGGCCCCGGACCCAGCATCACGTTGCCCGACTTGACGTCGCAGTGCACCAGCCCACGCTCGTGGACGAGGCGCAGTCCGGCGAGGAGCTCGCGGCCGAGGCGGAGAACCTCCTCACGCGGCAGCGGCCCGTCGGCATCGATGACCTGGCGCAGCGACCGATGGCGATCGAGGAGCTCCATGACGATGAAGTGGGCATTCCCTGCGCTGCCGGAGTCGTAGACGTGGACGAGGCTGGGGTGCGACAGTGAGGCTGCGGCCCGCGCCTCGGCAAGGAAGCGCTCCACGAAGCCGGGGTCGTCGGCGTACGGGTGCGACAGGACCTTCACGGCGACGTCGCGGTCGAGGCGCGCGTCCCGGGCGCGGTACACCCGCGCCATGCCGCCGCGGGCCAGCGGCGCATCGATCCGATATCGCTCCACCAACGTGCGACCGATCATCGGATCCGTCCGCGGCTCGTCGGTCATGCCCTCGCCTGCGCCAGGATCGCCGCCGCGGCCGAGCGGGCGGCCTCGATCGCGCGGACCGCCGCCGCCAGCCGCTCGAGCGGGGCGGCGGTCAGCGCTGATCCGCCCTCGCCGAGGGCGATACGCAGCGCACGGTCCGCGGTCGCCGCCTCCTCGCCGAGGGCGGCGAACTGTGCGGCGGCGGCGCGCGCCGTCGCGCCGTCCCCTGCGCGGGTCGCGGCAAGGATGGACTCCACGGAGCTGATCATCGCATCGGTGGTCTCGATCCAGACGGGAAGCGTCGGCAGGTCCGTCTCCCAGGCGAGGATGGCTTCGTGATCGGCGCGCGTCCGGGCGACCAGCCGGTCAGCCTCGTCGATCGACCCGCGATCCATGGCACGGAGCGCCTCCTCCAGCGTTCCCGGCAGGCCGACCGCGCGCCGGCGGTGGTCGGCGAAGGCGTCGGCGGCCGGACCGGCGGCGCGAAGCTGCTCGGCGATGGAGCCGAGCGCGCCGGTCGCAATAGGTGCGGGAAGGGGACTAGTGTCAGGACGCCAGGCGGACCGGGCCGCCGACAGCTCCGCCAGCGCGCGACGTGCGGGCGCCACCCCGACCTCGGCGCCGGCGATCAGCGTGGCCGCCTCCTGGAGACCGCGTCCGGGTGGATCCTCCCCGGACAGGACGGCGGCGGCGGCACCGCGCGCGGCATCGAGGCCCGGCTGGGCGGCCTGACGCAGCGCGTCGAGGACGGCGACCGCGCGGGTGGCGCGCTCCAGCACCAGACGCTCCGCGCCCACCTCGACGGCCGGGTCAGCAGCGTACGGCCCGGCGACGGCAGCCAGCCCCAGCACCGCGACCCCGGCAGAGAGCGCGGCGCGCGTGCCTATCATGAATGGATGGTCTCGGCCGACACGCTTCGCCCGCTCCCCAAGGCGGAGCTCCACCAGCACCTCGACGGATCGGTACGCCCGGCGACGGCGGTCGAGCTTGCCGCCGCCGTCGGCCTGGCGCTCGATGCCGACGAGGCCCGCCGTCGGATGATCGGTCCCGAGCGCTGCGCAAACCAGGCGGAGCTGCTCCAGTACTTCGGCCTGCCGATCTCGCTGCTGCAGTCGGGTGAGGCGCTCGAGCGCGTGAGCGCCGAGCTGGTCGAGGACCTCATGCACGACGGCGTGCGGTACGCCGAGATCCGTTGGGCGCCCAGGCTCCACCTCGAGGGAGGCCTGTCGGTGCGCGGGGTGCTGGAGGCCGTCGCATCGGGTGTCGCGCGCGCAGCCATGGCGCATGGGCCGGGGACGCCGCTGGTCGGCCTGGTCGTCACTGCCATGCGCTCACATCCGCCCGCCGCGAACGTGGAGCTGGCGCGCACGGCCGCCGCCTTCGGCTCGCCGGTCGTCGGATTCGACCTCGCCGGCCCGGAGGTCGAGTGGCCGGCGCCGCCGCACGCGGCGGCCTTCAATGCCGCGCGCGACGGAGGGCTGTCGCTGACCGCGCATGCCGGCGAGGTCGCCGGCCCGCAGCGCGTGCGCGAGGTGCTCGACCTCGGCGTTCGCCGCATCGCGCACGGCGTCACGGCTGCGGGAGACGAAGCCCTGCTGGCCATCCTCCGCGGCCGCGACATCACGCTCGACCTGTGCCCCACCTCGAACGTGCAGGCCGGCATCGTGGAGAGCCTGGCGAGCCACCCGGTCGCGGCACTCCACCGTGCCGGGATCAGCGTGACGCTGTCGACCGACGTTCGCACGGTGACGGGCACGACCCTCAGCGAGGAGATGGCGCGCACCGCGGTGGCGGTCGGCCTGACCGACGAGGAGCTGGCGGCGGTCGCGCTCAACGGCTTCGCCCGCGCGTTCGCCTCGCCGGCCGCCATCGCGCCGATCCTGGCCGAGGCCGAGCGCCAGTGGGGCGCCTGGAGAGCACGGACCGCCATCAGCTGACACGCACGTCGAGCAGCGCCAGGACCGCGGGCGGGTCCGCCGCGATCGCCTCGGGCCGTCGCTCTCCCTGGAGCCCGGCCGCGAGCGCCGCGTCCGCCACGCCGGTGAGCACCAGGATGGCGGCACAGCCTGCGCGGTGGGCGCCGACCACGTCGGCGTCGGGGTTGTCGCCGACGACCACCGCGTCGGCGGCCGCGATACCGGATACCTCCAGGATCGCCTTGAACATGGCCGGCGACGGCTTGCCGATCACCTCGGGCGTGATGCCGGTCGCGGTCGCGAGCGCCGCAACGATCGATCCTGCTCCTGGCAGGAAGCCCACGGCGGTGGGATACCTCGCGTCCGCGTTGGTGGCGATCAGGCGCGCCCCGTCGGCCACCGCCCGCATGGCGACCGACAGCCGCCGGTAGTCGACGTGCGGGTCGAGACCGACGATGACGGCATCGTAGGCCCGGCCCAGTCGCCCGCCGGCGTGGTCGCCGCCCGCCGCGTCATCTGCCATCACCACGTCGAGCCCCGCGGCGACCAGCTCGGCGCGCATGCCCTCGGCGCCGATCGCCAGGACCGACCGTACGTCCGGCACGTGCCGCCGGAGGTGCTCGATCGTGGCGGAGGTCGAAGTGACGATCTCGTCGACCGCTGTCGTGATGCCCATGCCGGCCAGCCGCTCGACGTAGCCCTCGCGGGCGACCATCGAGTTGTTGGTGGCGAAGCGGACCGCGACTCCGCAGGCATGGAGCGCATCGATGAGCTCGCGCGCCCCGGCGATCGGCTCATGGCCCCGGTACACGACCCCGTCGAGGTCGAAGATGACGAGGCGGACGCGATCAGGCAGGCCCATGCCGCCGGATGATACGGGCGTCACGTTGCGGTTGAGCCTTGAGTCGGCGATCGGCAAGGAAGTATGATGCCGCAGATTCTGCGCCAGGTGCCCATGGCCCGAGCGCATCGGAGGCGCCGCGACGCTCGCGGCACAGCGCACCTGAACGGTGTGGAGGAAACAGATGCGGAAGACCCCCAGCTCGATGATGGCCGTCCTGGCCATCCTGATGCTGATTCTCGCGGCCTGTAACGGCGGCGGAGAGAGCCCTTCGGCCAGCACGGCCGAGTCCGGCGCGCCAACGGAGAGCGCGGCAGGCTCCGCGGCGGCGAGCGGGAGCGCGGCGGCGAGCGAGGCTCCCACCGGCCTGGCGGCCTGCGGCGAGGAGGACAGCGGTGACGCGCTCCTCATCGGCGGCGTCACCGACGTCGGCGCGCTGGAGGACAAGTCGTTCAACGAGGGCGGCTGGTGCGGCACGATCGCCGGCGCCACCGCGGTTGGCGGATCGGCGGACGTGATCGTGACCGAAGATCCGGCCGACTACCAGAACAACATGCAGACCTTCATCGACCAGGGCTATGACGTGATCGTCACGTACGGCTTCGCCCTGGGCGATGACACGGCGATTGCCGCCAAGGCGAACCCGGAGATCCAGTTCATCGGCCTCGACCAGGCCATCTGCGTCGACGAGAACGGAGATCCCGATCCAACCTTCGCTTGCGCGGGCGACGCAGCCGAGCTCCTGCCGAACTACCAGGGGCTGATCTTCGCCGAGGCGCAGGCGGGCTACCTGGCCGGCATCGTCGCCGGCACCATCACCGAGACGAACGTGATCGGCACCATCGGCGGCATCGAGTCGGTCCCGCCGGTCAAGGCCTACATCGGTGGCTACGTGAACGGCGCCAAGTCGGTCAACCCGGACGTCGAGGTCCTGGTCTCGTACGTGTCGGAGGACATCACGACCGCCTTCAACGACCCGACCACGGGCGCGTCGCTGGCGGAGCAGATGATCGGGCAGGATGCCGACGTCCTCTTCCAGGTTGCCGGTCTCTCCGGCCAGGGCGCCCTCGAGGCGGCCTGCGATGCGGACCTGTACGGCATCGGCGTCGACGTCGATCAGGCGCTGGCGCTGCCGAACCTGACCTGCATCGTGACCAGCGCGGAGAAGAAGCTGGTCGAGGCGGTCAGCGAGGCGATTCAGCGCGTGGCGGACGGCACGGCGGCGGGCGGCACGCTGCTCCTCGACGCGTCCTCGGATCCGCCGAAGGTTGCCGCGTCGGCCTTCCACAACCATCCGGACCTGCTCACGGACGAGCTCCAGACGGCGCTCGACGAGGCGACGGCCGCGATGGCGGCCGGCGAGCTCGATCCGTGCGAAGGCGACGGGGAGTGCCCGTTCGAATGATGCCGGCACGCTTCGGCTGAGCCGGAGCGACAGGCACACGGAGAGGCGGGTCCACGGCGGGGCCCGCCTCCCGCATAGTTGAGCCGCAGAGAGGCCGATGAGCGATCTCCCGAGCAAGGGCCCGCACGTCCCGGCGATCGAGATGCGCGGAGTCACGAAGCGCTATCCGGGTGTGCTCGCCAACGACCACATCGACCTCGACGTGCGGCCCGGCGAGATCCATGCCCTGCTCGGCGAGAACGGAGCGGGCAAGTCGACGCTCATGAACATCCTCTACGGCCTGGCCGAGCCGGACGAGGGCGAAATCCTGATCGACGGTCAGCCGGTCACCATCCACAATCCGGCCGATGCCATCGCGCGCGGCATCAGCATGGTGCACCAGCACTTCATGCTCGTCCCGGTCCTGACAGTGGCTGAGAACATCCTGCTGGGCGACGAGCCGATGGCGAACCGTGTCTTCGTCGACCGCAGGGCGGCGCACACCCGTATCCGGGAGCTGGGCCGGTTCTTCGGCTTCGAGGTGGACCCCGACGCGACGGTCGGCGCCCTCTCGGTCGGCTGGCAGCAGCGCGTCGAGATCCTCAAGGCGCTCTACCGCAATGCGCAGATCCTCGTGCTCGACGAGCCGACCGCCGTCCTCACCCCGCAGGAGACGCGCGAGATCTTCACGGTCCTCCGGCAGCTGACCTCGGAGCTCGGCACGTCGGTCATCTTCATCAGCCATAAGCTGTACGAGGTGCTCGAGATCGCCGACCGCATCACCGTCATCCGGCGTGGCAAGGTGGTCGGCACCCGCATCCCGTCGGAGACGAACGAGGACGACCTCGCCGAGCTGATGGTGGGTCGCGCGGTCCAGCTGACCGCCGATCGCGGCGAGAGCACACCGGCCGATGTCACGCTCGTCGCGGAGAACCTTCGTGTGGCCGACGATCGCCACCATGAGGTCGTCCACGGGGCCAGCTTCGAGGTGCGCGCAGGCGAGATCTTCGGGATCGCCGGCGTGGCCGGCAATGGCCAGGACGAGCTGGTGGAGGCCATCATGGGGTTGCGCCGCACGACAGGTGGCCGGATCCTGCTGTCGGGACGCGACATCACGGCGGCCACCCCGCGCCAGCTCCATGAGCACGGCGTCGGGTTCGTGCCGGCAGACCGCCACCGGTTCGGCCTGGTGCTGTCGTTCCCGCTTACCGACAACTTCGTGCTGAACGACTACCACGCCGCCCCCTACGCCAGCGGACTGGTCCGTAACGACGAGGCGATCCGGTCGCGCGCCCGGGCCTGCGTGACCGAGTTCGACGTGCGGACGCCCTCGACCAGCGTCACGGCGGGGACGCTCTCCGGCGGCAATCAGCAAAAGGTCGTCGTCGGGCGCGAGCTGGGGCGGCCGCTCGACCTGCTCGTGCTCGACCAGCCGACCCGCGGCCTGGACGTCGGCAGCGTGGAGTTCATCCACGCCGAGACCATCAAGCGGCGGGACGCGGGGACGGCGGTGCTCCTGATCTCGGCCGAGCTGGACGAGGTACTCGAGCTGTCCGACCGAATCGGAGTCATGTACCGCGGCGAGCTGGTCGCGATCGTCGATGCCCGCAAGGCCGACCGCGAGGAAATCGGACTGCTGATGGCGACTGGTGGGCGCGTCAGCCCGGAGGCAACCAAGGACATGACCGCGGAGCTGGAGCAGGCTTCGTGACGGCGCCCGCCGAGCGCGCCACGCCGCCGCGGTCCAATCTGCTCGCGCGCGCGGTCGGCCTGGTGGCCGTGCCGCTTGCAGCGGTCATCGGCGCCATGGTCGTCGGCGGGATCATCATCATGCTGTCGAGCCTGGCAAGCGGCTCGTTCGATCCCGGTCTTCCCTTCCAGGCCTACGGTAACCTGCTCGAGGGGGCTTTCGGCAGCATCCGCGGTGTCGTGTTCAGCGTTGTGAGCGCCACGCCGCTGATCCTCGGCGGCATGGCGGTCGGGCTCGGCTTCAAGGCTGGGCTCTTCAACATCGGCGCCCAGGGCCAGTTCCTGATGGGCGCACTGGGATCGGCCGCCGTCGGGGCGTCCCTTGCCGGTGCCTCGCCGCTGGTCGCGATCCCGGTGGCCATCCTGGCGGGCGCCGTGCTCGGCGCCGTCTGGGGGTTCATCCCCGGTGCTTTGAAGGCATGGACGGGCGCCCACGAGGTGGTCACCACCATCATGCTCAACTTCATCGCGGGGGCCGTCATCGGCTACCTGATCACCGGGCCGCTCGAGGCGCCGGGGTTCTCGTTCTCGCGCACCGGCCCGCTGGGCAACGCGGAGCTGCCCACCTTGCCGGTCTTTGGGGCCAACGTGCACCTCGGGGTGCTCATCGCGTTCGCGGTCGTGCCGGCGGTCTGGTGGCTCGTCTGGCGCAGCACCCTCGGCTTCGAGATCCGCACCGTCGGCGCAAACCCCGACGCGGCGCGCTACGCCGGCATGCACCCGGCCTTCATCGTGATCCTGACCATGTCCGCGTGCGGTCTGCTCGCCGGGCTGGCCGGCGCCGGCCAGATCCTGGGCATCAGCCACTTCATGAACGCCTCCTACGGGACCTCGATCGGCTTCGACTCGATCTCGGTGGCCCTCCTCGGACGGGCGCACCCGGTCGGCATCACCCTGGCCGCGCTGCTCTTCGGGTCCATGCGCGCAGGCTCCGGCCTGATGCAGATCGAGGCGGGCATCCCGGTCGAGATCATCGACGTCATCCAGGCCACCATCCTGCTGTTCCTGGCGGCCGATCTCGTCATCCGCCGCGCGCTCCGCATCCGCGCACCGAGCGCGGAGCCGGACGAGCTGCAGACGGTGACGCGCA
>JALZDF010000004.1 GCA_030862645.1 Chloroflexota bacterium | reverse complement strand
TCAGCCCGAAGGTGACGCGGCAGTACCCCGAGCAGCGCCCCGAGATCCCGGACCGATGGCGCGGCCGGCTCGATCTCATCTACGACCCGTTCGGCGAGCACAAGTGCGAGGTCTGCTTCCAGTGCGCACAGGTCTGCCCGGTCGAGGCGATCGACATGAGCGGCTTCGATTCGCAGGGCAACCGCATCCGCTACGGCATGCCCGAGATCTACGACGAGCGCAAGGACGCGAACGCCTATCGGCGCGCCGGGCTTCCAGCCCGCCCGATGCGCAACGCGGCCCGCTGGGACGAGGAGATCGACACGCCGTTCGTCGACTCGGTAATCGACGGCTTCGGTGGGCGGCCCGAGGCGCTGATCGCCATCTTCCGTCCGATCGAGGACCGCTACGGTTACCTGCCGGAGCGAGCGCTGCGCCGGATCAGCGACCGGATGAGCATCCATTGGGCGCAGGTGTTCGGGGCCGCCGGCCTGGGCCGGTTCCGGCTGCTACCCGCCGACGGGCATCTCGTCACCGTCTGTGACTGCGCCTCATGCCGGTTCGCGGGCGGGGATCGCCTGCTGCGCGCCCTGGAGAGCGAGCTCGGCATCCGGGCCGGCGAGACGACCGCCGACGGCCGGATCACGCTCGAGACCCGCAGCGACGTGGGCGCCGGGGCGATCAGCCCTGCCATGCGCGTCGACACCCTCGTCTACGGACCCCTCACCGAGGAGAAGGCACTCCACGTCGTTGGCGAGCGGCTGACGGCGGCCGCGGGACGCGCCGGCTGATGGCGAGCGCTCTGTCGCCACAGATTCGGATCCTGACGGGCGGCGAGCCACGCGTGCTGACCGACATCGGCCGCGTGGACCCGACCAGCCTGGATAGCTACCGGGAGCACGGCGGGTACGAGGGCCTGGCGCGCGCGATCACCAAGCTGGCGCCCGAGGAGGTGATCGCCGAGATCGAGGCGGCCGGCCTTCGCGGGCGGGGCGGCTCGGGATTCCCCACCGCGACCAAGTGGCGGGTTGCGCGGGACACGGCCGCGGACCGCAGGATCGTTGTGGCCAACCTGATGGCCGCCGATCCCAGCGCACTGGGCGATCGAGCGCTGGCCGAGGGCAATCCCCACCTCGTCGTCGAAGGGCTCCTCATCGCTGCCTACGCCGTGGGCGCCAGCGAGGCGATCATCGCCGTGCGCCGTGACTGGACGGCCGCCATCGAGCGGCTGCAGGCGGCGGTCCGCGAGGCGACCGAGGCGCACCTTGCCGGCTACCTCGTGCTCGGCACCGACACCAGCGTCCAGGTCAGCGTCTGGGAGGGCTCCGGGGCGTACGTGGCCGGGGAGGAGACCGCCCTCATCAACGCCCTGTCCGGCGACCGCGGCATGCCGCTCATCCGACCGCCCTACCCGGCCGAGAAGGGACTGTGGGGCGCGCCGACGGTGGTGCAGAACGGCGAGACGCTGGCGCACGCGGCCTGGATCATGGCTCATTCCGCCGACGCCTTCGCCTCGGTCGGCACGGGGGCCAGCCGCGGCACCAAGCTGGTCACGGTGATGGGTCGCGTCGGAGAGCCCGGCCTGATCGAGGTGCCGCTCGGCACTCCACTGCTTGACCTGCTCGGCATGGCCGGCGGCGGCACCGGCACCACCAAGGCCCTCTTCGTCGGCGGGCCGGGCGGCGGCGCGATCGATGCCGGCTCGCTGACCATGGCCTACGACTACGAGCCGCTGGCCGGCGCGGGCGCCATCATCGGCTCCGGGGCGGTGCTCGTCACCGACACCGCCACCTGCATGGTAGACACGGCGCGCTTCTTCATCGACTTCAACGCGCGCGAGGCGTGCGGCAAGGCCGTGCCGTGCCGCATCGGCACCAAGCGGCTCGTCGAGGCACTTGACCGCATCCTGGCGGCCACCCCCCGGCCCAACGACTTCACGCTGCTGCGTGAGCTGTCACGCAAGGTCAGCGACACGGCCCTCTGCAAGCTCGAGCGGCTCGCCCCGGGACCGATCCTGACCACGCTCGACCGTTTCGGGGACGAGTACCGGGCCCATGCCGAGCAGGGCATCTGCACGGCAGGCGCCTGCCGCACGGATGGCGTGTCTCCGCTTCTCCAGCCACTCGCCGGCGTGGATCCGGCGAGCGGCGCTTAGCCTCGCTACGATAGGACCGATGAGCTTCGGAACGACGAACGGCCACCCGGCCGGCAACGGCAGCTCCGGGGACGGCCAGGTCACCGACTACACGCCGATCTGGCCGATGGTGCCCGGCACGCGCGAGATCGGTGTCACCATCAATGGCCAGCAGCTGCACGTCGAGGAGGGACAGACGATCCTCCAGGCCTGCCGGGTGCTCGGCATCGACGTCCCGACCCTGTGCTACGAGCCAAAGCTGGCTCCCTACGGCGCCTGCCGCATCTGCGTGGTCGAGGTGGAGGGACGTGACGACACGCCGATCAGCTGCGGTACGCAGATCGAGGAGGGGATGGTCATCACCACCCACTCCGAGCGCGTCATCGAGAACCGACGGATGGTGCTCGAGCTCATCTTCAGCGACCACGACGCCTACTGCCTGCCGCCGTGCCAGTTCAAGTGCCCGACGCGGGTTGACATCCCCGGGTACCTGAAGCAGAACACGCTCGGCAACTGGGAGGAGGCGACCCGCATCCTCAAACGCTCGCTGCCGTTTCCGGCCATCCTCGGCCGCGTCTGCCCGGCGCCATGCGAGACGCACTGCCGTCGCGAGGAGGTCGACACTGCGATCGCCATCCGCGACTCGCACCGCTACTGCGCCGATCGGGTGCTCGAGGTCGACGCCCCCGCGCCGATCCCCTGGCCGAAGGAGCCGGCCACCGGGCGCCGGGTGGCCATCATCGGCGCCGGGCCGGCCGGGATGAGCGTCGCCTATTACCTCCAGCTGCGCGGCCACCAGTGCGACGTCTTCGAGGCCGATCCGGAGCAGGGCGGCATGCTCCGCTACGGGATCCCGCAGTACCGCCTGCCGAAGGGCTGGATGGACCGCGAGCTGAACCACGTATGGGAGCTGGGCGCCACGTTCAAGCCGAACATGCGCCTCGGGCGGGACTTCCACCTCGGCGACATCATCGACGACTACGACGCCGTCTACGTCGGCATCGGCTGCTACAAGCCCAACGAGCTCGGCATCCCCGGCGAGGACGCCGACGGCACCGTCAACGCCCTCGAGAACCTTTACAACTCGACGCGCGGCATCCCGGTGCCGCGCCTGAAGGGCGCGCGGGTGGTCGTCATCGGCGGCGGCTTCACCGCCATCGACTGCACGCGCACCTCGGTGCGACAGGGAGCGGCCGAGGTCACCCTCGTCTATCGCCGAGACCTGAAGGACATGCCGGCCGCCGACGAGGCCCACGAGGCCATCGAGGAGGGGGCGCGGCTCATCTTCCAGGCCGCGCCGGTCCGAATCGTGACGGACGAGAACAACAGGGTCACCGGCGTCGAGTTCCAGCGCATGAAGCTCGGCGAGCCGGATGCCCAGGGCCGCCGCCGGCCCGAGCCGATGCCAGGCACCGAATTCATCGTCGAATGCGACACCGTGTTGGGCGCCATCGGCCAGGGCCCAGAGCTGTCGTGGATCGATTCGGAGCCGGAGGAGATCCGCGCCGGCCTCGAGGTCTCGCGGCGAGGCACGCTGGTGGCCGAGGAGCACATCTTCCGCACCAACGTCCCGAAGATCTTCGCCTCCGGCGACGTGCGCACCGGCGCCGCAACGGTGGTCGAGGCCATCGGCGAGGGCCGGCGGGCCTCGTACGCGATGGATTATTGGCTGCGCGGGCACGACCTGGACGACCCGCAGGTCCGGCGCATCGTCACCGAGCCGCAGCCGAACTTCCTGACCATCGTGCCCTTCACCGATGACGTGAAGGAGCCGCGCGCCATCATGGGCAAACAGGAGGCGGACGAGCGCAAGGGCACCTTCAACGAGTATGAGTTCGGCTACACCGGCGACCAGGCGATGGCCGAGGCGGGGCGCTGCCTGCAGTGCACCTGCGAGGCGATCGGCCATTGCGACCTTCGCGAAGCGGCGATCGAGTACGAGACGACGCTCAACATGGCGATCGACGAGCGCTCGATCCAGGACAACCCGTACGTCGGCGTCAACCACGGCTACGGCCGAGACGAGACGCACAGCTTCATCCTGCGCGACTACAGCCGTTGCATCGACTGCGGCCGATGCGCCCAGGTGTGCAAGGAGATCGTGGGCGCCGGCTGCTACGACTTCATCGGCAAGGGTTTCGACTCGCTCGTCACCACCGCCGACTTCGTGTCGCTCAACGAGACCCCGTGCGTTTCCTGCGGCCGGTGCGCGGAAACCTGCCCGGTCGGCGCGCTCATGCCGCGGCCGCGCATCCTGGAGACCTACCAGCTCGACGTCAGCCGCTGCATCTTCTGTGGCATCTGCGCCGATGCCTGCCCGTACGACGCCCTGCGCTGCGGTCCGGAGTTCGAGTTCAGCGAGTACCAGCGCGACCTACCGATGCTCGACATCCTCGAGATGTCCGACCGAGAGCGACCGACCCGCTAGACCGATCTCGCCGCAGGTGGCTGGTGAGGCTCCTTCCGCACGCCTGCGGCTCGCGCGCTCGATGGCCGAGAGTCAGCCGCCTCCGCTGACGCGCACGAGCTCGAGCTTCCAATCGGTGCAGGACTCGTTCGTCTGCTCGATGAAAAAGTCGCCGCCGGGAACGTCGTTGACGAGGACGATGCGGATGGGCGAGTTGTCGACCGAATACGTGAACTCGCCGCCATCCTGGGTGATCGAGACGGTGTAGTCGTCGCAGTCCTCGGTGACCGTCAACCGGTAGCGACCGGGGGCGAGCGGGTGGGCCACGCGCTCGTCGCCCGCCTCCACCGTGGCGGTTGTCGGGTTGTCAGCACCTTCGCCGCCGCCGCCACCACCACCACCGCCGCAGGCGGCCAGCGTCAGGGCGAGGGCCGCGAACACCGGGACGGTCCGTCGCGTCATCGTGTTCTCGACCTCCAACTACCTCACTCCGCCGTCGGGCCGACGGCGAGCGAAGGGTACGGTGTGATCGCGCGACCGCGCAATGCCTGCGCTAGAATCGGTCGCGGTCCCCCGCGCGGGACGATGTGAGCGCTCGAATCTTCGAACGGAGCAATCGACCCTGGACATCTCCAGCGTCCTCTTCTTCCTGCTCGCCTTCGGCGTGGTGGGAGCCGGGATCGCCGTCGTGACGCTGCGTAACATCATCCACTCG
>JALZDF010000126.1 GCA_030862645.1 Chloroflexota bacterium | reverse complement strand
GGCGCGCCGGCCGGCGCGATCAACGTCGTCCCAGGGAATCGGCAGGCGGTGGCGGCGCTCCTCGACGACGATCGGGTCGGCATGTATACGCTGACCGGCAGCCGTGACGCCGGCGAGGCCATCGTTCGTGGCGCGGGGCTGCGCCGCGTGACGCTCGAGCTCGGCGGGAACTCACCGAACATCGTTCACCGCGATGCATCGCTCGATATGGCGGCAGCCGCCTGCGTCCGGGGAGGCTTCGCGAACACCGGGCAGAGCTGCAACTCCGTGCAGCGGGTGATCGTGCACCGCGAGATCCTCGAAGCATTCACGGCACGCTTGGTCGATATGACGCGCGAGCTCGTCGTGGGCGATCCGATGGACCCCACGACGGACGTCGGAACGCTCGTGGACGAGGCCGCCGCGGCCCGCATCGAGGTCTGGCTCGCGGAGGCAGGGCGGGACGGTGCCCGCGTCCTGCTGGGTGGGGAGCGCACGGGCGCGCAGCTGACGCCCTCCGTCGTGGTAGACGCGCCGCTCGATGCGCGGCTCGTGTGCGAGGAGGTCTTCGGCCCTGTGGTCGTGGTCCTGCCCTACGACGAGCTCGGCGAGGCGATCCGCCTGGCGAACGCGACGCCGTTCGGTCTCCAGGCTGCGATCTTCACCGACTCGCTGGACGTGGCGCTCCGAGCGGCGCGCGGCCTGCAGGCAGGTGGGGTGCTGGTGAACCGGTCCACGAACTACCGGCTCGATCACCTGCCGTACGGCGGCGTGAAGGACAGCGGCATCGGCAGGGAAGGGCCGCGATACGCCATCGAGGAGATGAGCGAGCTCAAGCTCGTCGTCTTCGGCTCGGCCGGACAGTCCAGCTGATCGGCCCTTTCCGCTGAACTAGGGTCCGGCTGGAGGCCGGACGACGCGGTAGACGCCTCGGTCGCCGGCCGCGGGAATGTGTGCCACCCGATCCCACCACGGGCTCTCGCGGACGGCGGCCCAGGCGTCGCTGCTGGCGATGGCCGGATCATCGATTCCCCAAAGGTTGAGAAAGGAGTGATCGACCCCTTCCTGCTCGAACCCCACGAACCAGTTGACGCCCGCGAGGGTCGTCTGGCGCGGCGCATGCTCCTCGTCGAGCCATCGCCGAAAGTCCTCTCGTTCGCGCGGCTCGGCAACGGCCTGCACGACGAGGACGAACCCGACGTCCGAGGCGTGCACCCTGTCGTCACGGAACTCCGGGTGAGCGTGGCGGAAGGAGAATGGAACCCAGTCCGGCGTCATGTCAGGGTCGGTTGACGCCATGAACAAGGTTCGCTGCCCGTCGATCAGCTCGAGGACGGCGACATCCCGGGTATCGGAAACCGGCCCCTCGGCCGGTGGTGACCATCGCACGCTGAGTCGCTTCCAGGTGGGCCGCCGCACGTTGATCCATCTCCGCAGTATTGTTCTGTCCAGAAGAACCGTTCCCCCCCATGGGACTATCGCTAGGGTACGGGCCGCCGACGCACGAGGTCAAGAATGGACAACCAGGCGATCGCGCCAACCCATCCCCTCGCAGCCTGGGCCGCTTCGGTCCAGCCCGCGGACATTCCCGCCCGCGTGCGCGAGCGCACGTCCCAACTACTGTTGGACACGATGGCGAGCGCAGTGGCCGGCCGTCACGGTGACGAGACCGCGCAGATCGAGTCGACCGCACGTGCGCTTGCGGCTGGTGACGAGGCCACGGGGATCGGCACGGGGCGCCTGTCACGGATCGGTGCGGCATTCCTGAACGGGTACCAGGTTACGGCAGTGACGGTCTGCGACGTGTATCGGCCGAACCTGTGCCACGTGACCCCCGAGGTGGTGCCGCCGGCACTCGCGGCGGCCGAGGGACGCGGCGTCAGCGGCTCCGACCTCCTGACGGCCATCGCAGTCGGTCTGGAGGTGACCACCCGCATCGGTCGGGGCATTCGGTACGCCAGCTTTCGAGCTCGCGGGTGGCACTCGCCCGGCGTCATCGGCGCCTTCGGAGGTGCGGCATCGGCTGGACGCGTGCTAGGCGTGGACGGGGACCAGATGCGCTACGCGTTCGGGCTCGCCGGTGCTCAGGCATCCGGGACTTTCGCACATTGGGGAAC
This sequence comes from Chloroflexota bacterium, assembly GCA_030862645.1. Classification (GTDB taxonomy): domain Bacteria; phylum Chloroflexota; class Limnocylindria; order QHBO01; family QHBO01; genus JACDBZ01. Next base: position 1,699 of record JALZDF010000126.1, on the reverse strand, counting down.
GCCGACGATCAAGTTTCACCAGGCGCATGGCTCCACCGCCGGCCTTCTGGCCGCCACGCTCGCCCATGCCCAGTTCCGGGCGTCCGAGGAGGTTCTCACGCACGAGGACGGCGGAATCTTCCACGCATACTCCGACGGTGGAGATCCGGCGGCAGTGATCGCGGACCTCGGGAGGGCGTGGGAGCTGGAGCGGATCTCGATGCGGCTCTGGCCAGCGGCGAGCTCGATCCAGGCGGTGGTGAGCGCCGTCTTCGACCTTATCGAGGCACACGACGTGACCCCCGATGACGTCGCACGGATGACCATCTCCCTCTCAGAGACGACGTACCGGATGCACGGAGAGATGGGCTGGGACGACCGCTTCCGCGCTCTTCTCTCGACGCGATACGCGGCCGCGGTCGTGCTCCATGACCGTGCGTGTTGGCTGGATCAATTCAGGCCCCAGCGGATCGCCGACGCCGCCGTCCACTCCTTCGCCGCCAACCGCATCGACGTCCTGGTCGATGAAACGCTTCCGGTAACCGGCGCGGCGGTCCAGCTCGGCCTCACCGATGGCCGACAGGTCACCGTGCGCCGCGACGTTCCCAAAGGCGACGCAGACGACCCCCTGACGATCGACGAGATCGTGGCGAAGTTCCGCCTTGCTACAGCCGGCACGCTGTCCGAGGACGCTGCAGAGCGTGCGCTCGAGCTCTTGCTGAACATCGAGGCCGTCGCCGACATCGACGACCTCATGCGCCACCTTTCGATGCCTTTCTCTGCCGGTGTGGGCCAGTAGCCGCCGGGCTACGACGACATCGGCTCCCATCACGGGGTAGAACCCTACTCGCCGTGACAACGCGCATGGGGTAGACGACGGCCTACCCGCCGAGGCGGCTGCCGGGCGGCCGGTCATCGCGGAACTCGACGCATCAGCACGATCCGGTCGCCGGGCTCACGGTCGAAACCTTGCCGGTGATCGTGGCAGCCATGGATCGCTTCACGCCGCCAGACCTGCGAGAAGCAGCGACGCTGTAAACCGCTAGGGCAGGCGTCCTCGACATGGCCTTCCCCTACCAAGCGCTACCGCCATGCCGTTTGGCCGCCGGCCTCGGCGCAGGATAAGATGGACCCCCACCCGATCTTCGCTTGACTCACTGGCGGGACCGGCTGGTGCGCATGACTCGTTTGGGGTTGTTCGTCTAACATCCCCGGATTCAGACGGCGAACTGTCGCTGTTCTGGTCGACAACGCGGCCTGTGAGTGTGAAGCGGGCCGCGCACTGGGGAGTGGCCAAGCGGTAAGGCGCCTGACTCTGGATCAGGAGACCGAAGGTTCGAATCCTTCCTCCCCAGCCACCATCCCCACTGCGCCGCCCAGGTGTAGAGCCTCAAGTGCCGCCGGCGGCCGGGAGGGGACCTCTACGGAATCCCCAATCGCGCCGCGCCGAACTGAGTCGGCCAGTCGTCGCCGTCGAGAAGCGGAACGAAGTCGTCAAGCTCCGGGTACCGATCCGGTCCGTCCTCGACCGCAGGTGAATCGTCCACGTCGGTCGACGAGACCGGCCGAGCCTCGACCGCCGCCCTCATTGACTGTGCTCGCATTCACAGATCCCCCGTGCATGGTCGCTTCTTGTCGGGCCGACATGCACCGAGCGTGCCACTTCGCGGGCGGGCATGACGCGTGCACGGTCGGTCTGTCATGACCACCACGTTGCCGA
>JALZDF010000123.1 GCA_030862645.1 Chloroflexota bacterium | reverse complement strand
CGGTCTGGGACCAGACGAGGTCCCGCCACCAGTTGAGCTGGGTCTTCGTGTAGCGCATCGCCTCGGGCAGCTTGCGCGCCAGGTTCTCGGCCAGCCCCGCCACCGTGGCATCGAGCTCCGAGCGGGGCACCACCCGCGAGACGAGCCCCCACTCGAGCGCCTGCTCCGGCGGGATCGGCTCGCACAGCATCACGATCTCCCGGGCGCGGCGGTCGCCGACGATGAGAGGCAGCCACTGCGTCGCTCCGCCGGCCGGCACGGATCCGTGCTCGGGGCCGACGTGCCGGATGTACGCGTCATCCACCAGCACGGACAGGTCGCACGCCATCTGGAGCTCGTTCCCGCCACCCACGCACACGCCATTGATGCGCGCGATGGTCGGCTTGCCGATGTGCCGCAGCCGGTCGTGCATCTCGATGAAGGCCCCCATCCAGCGCCAGTACTGGCCCGAGGTGGCGCCCATGGCCGCCTGCTCGTCGAGGTCGGCGCCGGTGCAGAAGGCGCGGTCGCCTGCGCCGGTGACCACGACGCAGGCCACGGTTTCGTCCCAGGACGCCTGCTCGAACGCGCGCGCCAGCTCCCGGAGGGTCGGGAAGTCGAGCGCATTCAGCACGTCCGGCCGGTTCACCGTCACGGTCGCCACGCCCGTATCGGCGTCGCGCTGATAGCGGATCCGTTCGAAGCCCAGGCTGGCCGGGTCGGCCGCCACCGGTGAGCCGGGCTCAGGCATCGGCCTCGTCGGGTGCAATGAACATCGTGACGCCGGCGCCCGCGAAGTTGCGCAGGTCCTTCGCGCTGGCTGCGCCAGGCTCCGAGGCGAGCGCCTCGTCGAGATCGGCCGCCGAGTCGAAGACCATCTCGGCCATCAGGTAGTACGCCGCCTCCCGCCCGCCAACCCCGGCCAGCTTGCTGAGGCGAAGGTCGCGAAGGTTCGGATAGCGCGACACGATCGGCGTGTGCACGTCGCGGTAGTGAGTGTCGAACGCATCGGTGTCTTCCGGCGTGTTGTAGAGGGCGATCAGGCGCGGCATGCGACTACTGCTTGAAATAGTCGGCGTTGATCTGGATGTACTTCACCTGGTCGTCGGGGACGGCGTCCTCGGCAAAGATCGCAGTCACCGGGCATTCGGGCTCACAGGCGCCGCAATCGATGCACTCGTCCGGGTCGATGAAGAACATCGCGTCGTCGTCTGTGGCATGGATGCAATCAACCGGGCAGACGTCGACGCAGCTCGCGTCCTTGACGCCGATGCATGGCTCGGTGATGACGTAGGTCATTGGCCTCCTCGATCACGGCGTGCTCGCCCCGAAGCAGGTCCTTGCGGCCCATGAAGCAGGTTCTCGATCGAGTCTACACCGATGCCGCGCAGCGTTTGGCGCGGCCGCCCAGCCGACCCGCGAGGTGTCCGCGCTTCGACGCCGGCCGCGTCGGCGGCACGCTTGGGGCGGGCTCCGCGGCCGCATACGCTTCGTGGCCTGGAGGGCGCACCCTGAAAGGAGCGCAAGATCGTGAACACCACCGTCATCAAGCATGGGTGGACCGGGGCACACGCCATCCGGATCGTCGGCCTCATCGCCGTGATCTTCCTGGCAGCGGCTCTCGGCATCGTTGTCGGGAACGCGCTGCAAGGAAGCGACGCGCCGGCGGTCCGGCAGGCAGCCACCGATACCACCTCGTCGTCGTTCTCGCTGGATGCCATGCGGCACGTCCAGGCGGCACGCGGCGATGCCGGGGCCGCGCTTGCAAACGTCGCACCGGTGCAGACCGATCCTCGCCGGCACCTGTGGGCACCGATCGACAACGGTCTCGTCGCACCGGCGCAGACCGATCCTCGCCCGCACCTGCGGGCACCGATCGACAACGTTGACGAGACGTCCAGCCTGACGCGACCGACGCCGCGCTGATCACACCGGACCGAACGAGACCCCGCGAGCCGAGCCGCGGGGTCTCCGCCTGTCCACCGGGTACGATGGGCGGGCCATGAAGCTCACAGAACTCGACCACCGGCCGCTCATCGTCGCGGCCGTCACCCCGTTGACGGATGACGGCCTCGCACTGGACGAGGGCGCCATCGCGCCGTACGCGTCCTTCCTCGCCTCGCACGGCGCCGATGGAATCTTCGCCTGCGGCACCACCGGCGAGGGCGTGCTGCTGTCGCTCGACGAGCGCCGCCGCGCGGCGGCAGGCTTCCGGCGCGCGAGCCGCGGCGTGCTGGTGGTGCACGCAGGTGCCCAGACCACGGCGGACAGCGTGGCGCTCGCGGCGCACGCGGCCGAGATCGGCGCAGACGCGGTGGCGGTCATTCCACCTCCATACTTCGCCCTCGACGCCGATGCGTTGACCGCCCACTTCGTGGCCGCGGCCCGCGCCTGCGCCCCGCTTCCGTTCTACTGCTACGCGTTCACCGCACGGTCGGGCTATCCGCTGCCGGTCGAGGTCATCCGGCGCATCGGCGAATCGGTCGACAATCTCGCGGGTCTGAAGGTCAGCGAGTCGCCGTTCGATCGGGTCGAGCCGTACCTCGAGCTCGGGCTGCCGGTGCTCATCGGCAGTGAGCCGCTGATCGCGGCAGGCCTGGCGCACGGGGCGATCGGCACCGTCTCGGGCATGGCGGCGGCGTTCCCGGACGTGGTGCGCGAAGCGCTGGACGCCGGCGACGAGGCGGCCATGGGACGTCTTCGAGAGCTGCGCGGCGCACTGGAGGCGAGCGGCCAGTTCATCGCCGCCGCCAAGCACCTGCTCGGCCTACGCGGCATTCCGGTGACCCCCGGTATGCGCGCCCCTCTTCGCCGCCTTTCGCCCGACGAGGCCCAGCACCTCGAGGCTGCCGTCAACCGGGGCGTCGCTCTGGCCCTCTGATTCGTTCGGGTCATGCGGTTGCCAGATCGGCGGCGGCGTGGGCGGCCCGCAGCGTCGCGTAGCCGGGCTTGATCTGCTCGTTGATGATTCGCAGCCGGCCGTCGAAGGGCCAGAACGCGGACTTCATAGCGTTGAGCGTCAGCCACTCCATGTCGTCCAGGCCGATCCCGAACGTCCGGTGCAGCGCGGCGAACTCGCTCGACAGCGTGATACCGCTCATCAGGCGGTTATCGGTGTTGACGGTGACCCTGAACCGGAGCCGGCGCAGGAGGTCGATCGGATGCTCCTCCATCGAGGCCGCCGCTCCCGTATGGACGTTCGAGGTCGGGCACATCTCCAGCGGCACGCGCCGATCCCGGACGTAGGACGCCAACCGCCCGAGCGCCACGCGGCCGTCGGGACGGACGGTGATGTCGTCGACGATGCGGACGCCGTGGCCGAGCCGCTCGGCCCCGCACCACTGCAGCGCCTCCCAGATCGAGGGCAGGCCGAAGCCCTCTCCGGCGTGGATAGTGAAGTGGAAGTTCTCGCGGGCGATGAGGTTGAAGGCATCGAGATGCCGGGTCGGCGGATATCCCGCCTCCGGGCCGGCGATGTCGAAGCCCACCACACCGGCGTCCCGGTGACGCACCGCCAGCTCCGCGATCTCGACGGATTTCGCGGCCTGGCGCATGGCGGTGACGATCAGGCCGATGGTGATCGGCCGGCCGTCCGAGCCACGGCGGAAGCCATCGAGCATGGCGGTGACCGCATCGTCGAGCGAGAGGGCGCCATCGGTCAGCAGCTCGGGCGCCATGCGGACCTCCGCGTAGACGACGCCGTCCGCGGCGAGATCCTCGGCGCACTCCGCGGCCACCCGCTCGATGGCGTCGCGGGTCTGCATCACCGCGACGGTGTGCCGGAACCCCTCCAGGTACAGCTCGAGCGACTTGCGATCGGCGCCTCGTGTGAACCACCCGGCGAGCTCATCGGGATCTGTGGTCGGCAGCTCGCGATAGCCGATGTCCGCCGCGAGCTCCAGGACGGTTCGGGGGCGAAGGCCACCGTCGAGGTGATCGTGCAGCAGCACCTTTGGCGCGCGGCGCGCCACGTCGAGGCTGAGCGCGGATGCAGGCATGCCCAAATCTTAACGGCGCGTCGATCCGGCAGGGGGATTGCAATCATCGAGCGCATGCTGGAAATCTCCGTGGCCCGCCCGATCCTCGGCGTGATCGTGGGGGCAGCGATGCTCCTCGCCGGGTGCACCCCGCCCGAGAACGAGGGTGGGACGCCGCTCCCGTCGGCCATGAGCGAGCCGCCGCTCTACGACGAGGGCGTCGGCCCGAGCGATGCCGAGGAGACGCTCGACGAGGAGGGCGGCGCGGCTCCCTGACGAGCCATCAGTCGCGCAGCGGCTCTCCGGCAGCCACTCCGTGGCCCGCGCTGATCGTGCGCTCATGCGTCTCCGCCGTGGCCGCGGTGTTCATCTGGAAGCGGCTGGGCGGCGCGGCCGCGGCCAAGCGTGCGATCTCGTCATCGGTCAGCTCGTGGCCGAATCGGATGGCGGCCACGTTCTCGTCGACGAATCGGCGCGGCAGTGACTCACGGATTGCGTCTTCGTCGAACTCGATGTCGGCGAGACGAAGCAGCCGTCCGAGGGCGATCATGTTCCCGAACAGCTCCTTGCCGAAGTGCTGGCTGCCCAGCGAGGCGAAGGGGATCTGCTCGGCGCCGGGAACGTCAAGGCCGAGATCGGCGACGACCTTGCGGCCGCTGATGCGCAGGTGGCCCTTGTCGGCCAGCTTGAGCATGATGTCCGCCTCCTCCACCACCGGATTTGCGATCGGCTCGTCGTCGAAGATGAGGAAGGCGTCGCTCATGCTCCCGCGGACGCTGGAGTCATAGTCGAAGAGGACAGTGACCTCCTTGCCCATCCGTGCCAGGAGGGCGCCCATCACGCCGGCGATGACACGCACGCCCTGGCCCCCTACCCCGTCGAGCGCAATCCTCGTCGTCACTCGTGCTCTACGCCGGCCTCGCGCATGGCGTCATCGAGGCTGATCTCACGTTTCGCAACCCGCAGTTTCAGCTCGGACGGAAGCTGCTGCATGAGCGCCAGCCTGCGCTGCGCCTCGGCGCGCTTCGCCTCCTTGGGATCACCGGAGACCGATGCGGGACGCGCATCATCCGCGGTTCGCGGCGCGACTGGCTGCGTGTCGGGACCCGGCGCACCGCCCACCAGCTCTCTTCTCTCTGCGGCGGCCTCGGCCTTCTGCGCGTCGAGCTCCGGCTTCGCCTCCGACTCGGGATCCGTCCCCGTCGCCGAGCGCTCGACGGTACCCGGCGCCACCGGAGCGTCGGCCGGGGCGCTGGCGCCCGTGTGCAGCCACTCCGGCATCGGGAGGCCGGCCTCGGACAGCGCCTGCGGCAGCGTGATCTCGCGCCGCGCGACGCGCATCTTGACCTCGGGCGACAGCTGGCTCATGAGCTTCGCCCGCTCCTGCGACTCGACCCGCTTCCGGGCCTTCTCCTCATCGGTTGGCACCGGCCGCTCGACCACCGCGGTGGCCGC
>JALZDF010000069.1 GCA_030862645.1 Chloroflexota bacterium | reverse complement strand
TGGAGCCGAAGGTGGGATTCGAACCCACGACCGTCGGTTTACGAAACCGATGCTCTACCCCTGAGCTACTTCGGCGCGTGCGCGAGCGCCGATTCTAGCCCAATCCTCCGACCGACGAAACCGGAGGGCCGGGGTCAGCCACCGACCAGGGTCTCGCCGCAATGCGGGCAGACCGTATCGGTGTCGCCGACCGGTTCGCCGCAGCTCGGACAGGTGCGCTGCTCATGCATGCCCTTCGGATACCGCATCCCGCGTGCCGCCTCCGGGTGGCGTGTCGAGCGCGACCGACAAGCCACCATGCGGCGCCGATTGCGAACACCATCGATGGAGCCCGATGACGAGGCCCCCGGCCAGGGCTGAGGACGGCGCCGCTACTCCGGCGGCATCCAGCCGTGAATCAGCTCGTCATGGAAGCGCGGCGGCGCATCCGGGTCGGCCGTCGCCCTGGGGATGGGCGCCATGGGCGCCTTCCCTCGCGCCGCGAGCTGGTAGTAGGCGCAGGCATCGGTCAGCGGGCAAAGGCCGCAGATCGGACGCGGCGCCCGGCACGTGTCGCGACCATGGCGAATCATCTCCACGTGGAATGGATACATCTGCGCGGGAGCCAACACTTCCTCCAGGAAGTGGTGGGCGCGCTCCAGCGGCGTGTTGCGAGGGAACATCCCCAGGCGCCAGGCAACGCGGTGGATGTGGGTGTCCACTGGCATCGCCGGACGACCGAAGTTGAAAAGCAGCACGATCGAGGCGGTCTTGCGGCCGATGCCGGGCAGCGACGTCAGCCACCCGCGCGCCTCGTCGAGGGGCCGCTCGGCGAGGAACCCGAGGTTCCAGTTGCCGCCGGTCGCGGCGTGCACCTCGGCCAGTACGTGCTGGATACGCTTGGACTTGGTCGGCGCCAGGCCGCCGGGACGGATCACGTCCTCCAGCTCGTCGGTGGGCGCGGCGAGCACGTCGTCCCATGCCGTGTACCGTTCGCGCAGAGCCGTGAAGGCGCGGAACGAGTTCACGTCGGCGGTGTTCTGGGACAGGATCGTCAGCACCAGCTCGCTCACCGCGTCGACGCGCGGGCCCGCCCAGGTCGGATGGTCGTAGCGCTCGCCGAGCCGCTCGAGGACGACGTCGGCAAGGCGTCGCCGCTTCCGTCGATCAGCCGCCCGCTTCTGCGGACTCGGGCCGCGCGCCATGGACCCAGGCGCGCCTAACGGCGCGCCAGCTCCAGGCCGATGCCGATCGCTCGCGCCAGCCGCCCGGCGGCGGCCGTGAGCAACGGCTCGGTGCCGGCCATCGCCTCGTCGAGGCCCATCGGCCGGTCGATGATGGGCTGCACCAGCGAGAGGGAGGTGGCGGCGGCCAGCGCCTCTGCGCCCTCACCGAGCGCACCACACAGGATCACCACTGGCGTGCCGCGCGGGCCGGCCAGCATGGCCACCCCCATCGCCGCCTTGCCGTGCAGCGTCTGCTCGTCGGCGCGTCCCTCGCCGGCGATCACGAGGTCCGCCGTCTCGAGCACCTCGGCCAGTCCGACCAGCTCCCCCACCACCTCGACGCCAGGCCGCACCTTGGCCGAGAGGAACCCGAGCAGCCCGGCAGTGGTGCCGCCGGCGGCGCCGGCGCCCGGGATGTCCGCCACCAGGCGACCGGTGGCCGATTCGATGCCACGGCCCCAGCTCACCAGCGCGGCATCCAGCTCCTCCACGGTCGCCGGGTCGGCTCCCTTCTGGGGGCCGTAGGTGGCGGCGGCGCCACGAGGGCCGCACAGCGGATTGGTGACGTCGGACGCCACCGTCAGCGTCACGTTGGCAAGCCGCGGATCGAGTCCGGCCGAATCCACCCTGCTGAGCCGCCCCAGCGCGCCCCCGCCGTCGGGCAGCTCGGCACCGGCCTCGTCCAGCAGACGCACACCGAGCGCGCGGAGCAGGCCACTGCCGCCATCGGTGGTGGCTGAGCCGCCGAGCCCGATGGTGACGCGCTCGACGCCCGCGTCGAGCGCGGCGCGGATGAGGTCGCCCGTCCCGCGCGTCGAGGCCAGCAGCGCGTTGGCCGGCGTCCGCTCCGCGGGCTCGAGCCGCGCCAGCCCGGACGCGGCGGCCATCTCGACGAAGGCGGCCTGCCCGGCCTCGAGCAGGAGCCAGTCGGCACTGATCGGCCGCCCGAGCGGGTCGGTCGTTTCGAGCGAGTGTCGCTCCGCGGCATCGCCGAGCGCCTCCGCCACGGCGGCCAGGGTCCCCTCGCCCCCATCGGCCATCGGGCGGCGCACCAGCTCGTCGTCCGGTCGCACGTCCGACCAGCCCGCGGCGATGGCCGCCGCCACGCCGACCGAGTCGAGGGCGCCGCCGAACGAGTCCGGGGCGATGACGATGCGCAGCGTCGAACCGCTCGGGCTCATTGACCCTTCAAGCTCCTGCGGCGTTCGACGTACGCAGGGACCGAGATCATCGGCGGCCGGATCTCGTCGCCGATCTCGCGTACCTCCAGGTTGAACTGGTCCTTGCCGCTGTTGATGAGCTTCATGCCGCGGCCAACCTCCGTGAGCAGCTCGATGCGGTGGCGTTCCTCGAGCTTGCGGATTGCGCCCTGCAGGATCACGTACGACATCTGCGACAGGTTCGGCAGCGGCTGGTTCCGATGAAGCCGCCGCTCGAGATCGACCTGGCCGATGGCCGGCAGCCCGGCTGCGTCCAGGATGTCGATGAGCAGCCCGATCTCGACTGCGTAGCCGGTGAAGAACGGCAGCTGCTCGAGCAGCTCGCGACGGCCGGCGTACTCGCCGGACAGGGGCTGGATGATGCCGGACAGCTCCGGGAAGAAGAGGTTGATGAGCGGGCGCGCCATGAGCTCGGTTACGCGGCCACCGCCCTCCGCGTGCAGCTTGTCGCCCTGGCGTATCGGCCGCTGGTAGAAGCCCTTGACGTACTGGATCTTCGGCTCGGCGAGGAGCGGGCCGAGCAGCCCGTACACGAAGCGCGGCTGGATGTTCCTGATGTCGGTGTCGATCCAGGCGACGATGTCGCCCTCCAGCACATGGAGACTCTTCCACAGCGCCTCGCCCTTGCCGACATGCGACCCGGTCTCCGGCAGGATCTGCGTGTGGCGATGCACCGGCACACCGAGGTCGGTGGCGATCTCGACGGTGCGGTCCTCGCTGTCCGAGTCGATCACGACGATCTGGTCGATGAGGGGCACGCGGTCCATCAGCGCGCTCTTCACGCGCTTGATGACGGTCCCGATCGTCCTTTCCTCGTTGAGGGCGGGCAGGCCGACGCTCACGGTCAGGCCGTGCCGCTCCTTCAGCGACACGAGCTTCTTGATGTCCGAGAACTCGTGGGCGTGGAACGTGTTCTCGCCGAACCACTTGTCGACCACGACCGGCAGCGAACGAGTGCGCTCGACGAAGGCGTCAGCGTGGGCCAGCGTCCCCTCGCTGGCGCGAAGTTCCTCGAAGGTGGCAAGACCGACCGACTGCTTCGTCTTCACGACGATCACGGTCGGCTTGGCCTTGGATGCCACCGACTCGGCCAGCGTGCCGAACAGGTAGCGCCCATCCGGGCTGGCGTTCGTCGGATGCGCCGATGCGCCCATCACCACCAGCTGGTGGTTGGCGGCTTCCTTGATGATCGCCTGCCGGACCGATGACGCCTCGCGGATGATTCCCGATGCGCGCCGCGTGCCCGCGTGCTCGACCACGAAGGCGTCCACGGCCGCCTGCTCACGCTCGATCGATCGATCGCCGATCCCGCGCGGCACGACGTGCAGCACGACCACCTTCGCACTGAAGCGCTTGGCAAGGTCGCGGCTGATGCGCATGGCGAGCTCCGCGTGCGGGCCGCCACGAACAGGAACGAGGATCGATTCAACCCGGTCCAGCCCGCGCTGCTTGACGACGGCGATGTCGCAGGGCGACTCGCGCACCACGGCGTCGATGGTCGGGCTGAAGACCGGCCGAGGTTGCGCGCGCTGGCCAGCAAGCACCATCTCGGTCGCCTCGGCATCGGCGCGCGCCGTCTGAGAAGGGGTCGGCGGGCCGCCCCATCCGAAGATCACGAGGTCCGATCCCTCTTCGCCAACGGCCTCGATCACCCCATCTGACGCGTGGCGCCCGATCCGGACCATGGTCCGCAGCTCCACGCCCTCCTCGTCGCCGACGTCGAGGACCCGCTGCAGCAGGCGCCGCGAGGTGCGGGCCTGGGTGGCCCCCTCGCTCAGTGAGACACCCTCCGGCACCTCCACGATTCCAAGCACCGTGATCTCGGTGGGCCGCCCGTTCGCCACGCCGGCGCCGATACGCACGAGGTCGCGCGCCGTCCGGGGGTTGGCCAGCGGGAGGAGGATGCGGTACGGCGTCCGGCGCCGCGCGGCCGGCATCAGGACGCCTCGCCGGCCCGCATCGCGCGCCAGCGCGTCACCAGGTACGGCTTGAGCTCCTCGAACTGGCGGGCCTGGTCGTCGATGACCCGCTCCGCCTGCTCGGTGGTCATGTCGAGGGTGTCGCTGATGAAGCCGGCGGTCCGCCCGAAGTAGAGCGGCGTCAGCGCGGCGAGCAGCCGCTCGCGGTCGGCGTCGGGGCGGTGGAAGGCGACGAGCGTGTCGTACAGGCAGCGAATCCATAGCTCGGCGCTGAAGTGGAAGGCGGACGGCTCTCCATCGAGGTCGAGGCTCATCACCCGCTCGAGCTGCTCCTCGCTCAGCATGCCGGCCCACACGTCGCGCTGGGTCAGCCGCGCCTGCTCGAAGTTGTCGATCAGCTTGGCGTGGTTGACGGTGATCTCCTCGGGGGCCACCACACGCTCGAAGCCGTACTCGGGAATCGGATGCGAGCCTTTCACGCGGACCCATCGGTCCTCGTAGCGACCGGCCAGCTTGAACAGGGTGCCCACCACCTGCCGGAACATCGGGCCGAGGTCGCTGGCGGGATCCTTGGCGTCATGAATCTTGGCGCCCAGGCGAGCCTGGCAGACGGCGAAGCCCTCGTTGATCGCGCTGTGCGTCATCCAGATGTCGATCCCGAACCGGGCCGTCAGCTCGTCGAACGTGTCGAGCTCCAGGTATCTGGCCACCAGGTCGCCGCTGACGGCGAAGTCGCCACCGATCGGCTGCCGAATCCGCGTCCCGTACAGCGCGCGGGTGAGGGGATAGCTGATGTTGTTCGTGATGGTGCCGTCGTACTTGTAGCGCGCGTACATCGGTGCGACGAAGTCGTAGCCGCCCTTGAGGATCGGTCCGGCCAGGAGCTCCACCCACTCCGGCACGATCGATCGCAGGTCCGAGTCGACCATGACCATGGCCTTCACCTTGAGCTCGCGCGCGACTTCGAACAAGGCGCGCACGGCGGTTCCCTTTCCGCTCGTGCCCTGGTAGGTGAAGCTGATGCGCTGGAGCTTGTGCTTGGGGCTGACCAGGATCACCTTCTCGAGGTAGTCGGGACTCTCGGTGCTGACCGCCACGCGCGGGGTGTCATCAGGCGAGCCGCCGTCGCTGTTGACCAAGATCGGCTTCATCTCGGGGAAGTACTGGACCATGCCGGCCGTCGTGGCCCGTACGACGTAGCCGATGGTCTCGGCATTCCCGAAGGACGGAATCCCGACCATCAGGTCGGCGGACCCGATGCGCCGCACCTCGGCGAGCCCCTCGGTGTCGAGCGCGGATGACGGCACCGCGGCTGGGTTGGCTGTCAGGGTGGAGCCTCCTCGATCGTGCGACGGCGGGTGGCTTCTCGGGTGTTCGATGGTAGCACGCGGCAGCCTCCGGACTGGTCCGTGCCACGGGTCAACGGCCAAGCAGCTGCGTGCGTGACACGCCCTGCGGGTAGGCGGAGGAGGAGCGCATGCCCCGTTGCGTCCCGCGCACCGGGCGGGCCGAATGCCGATCCACATCGGCGGCCGGCCCGCTCCGTCGCGGCCTGAACCGCCAGGGTCTGCCTTCCGCATGAGCACCGTGGCGCTCAGTCGCGGAAGTGGCGCACCTTATCGCCGCGGCCGCCGAGCATGCGGCCCACCAAGCTGCGCGGAGCCTCGGATCGGAGCGAGAGCTTGAGCCAGTCCTCGGTGCGCTCACCCGGCCGATAGCGCGAGTTCATGTGCTTGGCCAGGTAGTGGCTGAACCCGTTGGCTCGCCAGCCGACCAGCCAGCCGGCGAGCGGCTGCTTGACGATCGGGCTGAGCCGCACCCGAATGCCCTCATCAATCACCGACTCGAGCAGGCGGCGGCGCTCCTGGAACGGCACCTCGTGCAGGGGCTCGCCGTCGAGCTCGACGAGGTCGAACGCGACGAAGGCGCGCCGGCGCTCCGTGCCAAGCGGATCGGGAACCTCGGCCGCGAGGCCCTCCGCCGCCAGCGTCTCGGCCCAGGCACGGGCCGGGCTCCCGTCGCCGACGAACGGCTGGGCCGTCCACACTCCGTCGACGAGCGCTTGCCGAGCGAGGATGGCGGTGGCCAGGACATCGGCCGCGCCGGCCATGTCCTCGGCGTCGGCAACGGGGTCGCCGTGCTCGTCCCTCAGGTCGATCCGACCGTCGGCGGCGCGGGCAAGCATCCGGGCGCCGGGCCACAGCGGCTCGAACAGCCATTCCACGCTGAGCACCTCGGCGTTGGCCTCGATCGGCAGCTGCGGGAGAACCGGATCGGCCATCTATGGGCCCACCTCGGCCCAGCCGGATGGCGCCTCCCAGACCACCATCCCGTTGGGCATGACGGCGAGGGTCACCGGGAGCTTGCCGACTCGGCCGTGCGGGTCGGAGGTGCTGAGCAGCATCCCGCCGTTCACCTGGACGGTCCAGTCACCGCCCGGCACGCCGAGAGTCAGCTCGCCCTCGGTGGCGGGTGGAACGGTGTGCGTCGGGCCGTGGACACCGGCGCTCTCGTCGTGGCCGGCGATGACTCGCACGACCATCGGCTCGTCGCTCTCGTTGCGGGTGGCGACGGTGATCTGGCTCGCGCCGACGATTGAGCAACCGGCCAAGACGAGCGCAACGAGAGCGCTGACCGCCACCGCTCTGCGCATCCCCTCCCTCCGCTCCTGCCTGGGGCCGCGAGTATAGGGCCCGGTCAGCTGCGGTCGTACAGGTTGAGCTGCCCTTCCTCGACGGATGCGCCGACCTCCGAGCGGATGGCTTCCCACGCATCGAGGTCCCACTCGCCGACGAAGGTGATGGCGGTGCCCTCCTTGCCGGCGCGCCCGGTGCGCCCGATGCGGTGGACGTACGTATCGGCGTCCTCGGGGATGTCGTAGGAGACGACGTACGGCAGGTCGGTGATGTCGAGACCGCGGCTGGCCACGTTGGTCGCGATCAGGAACTGGATCTTGCCCGCCTTGAAGGCGGCAAGCGTCCGGTCGCGCTCGCGCTGCGACAGCCCGCCATGCAGCCCCGCCACGTTCTTGCCCCGCCGCTGGAGGGTCGCAGCGAGACGGTCAACGCCGATCTGGGTGTGGCGGAAGACGAGCAGGCGGTCGAACCCGAACTGGTCCGTCAGCTCGAGCAGCGCTGAGACCTTGTCCTGCTCGGCGACGAAGTACACCACCTGGCGCACCGTCTCGACCGTCTTGAGATCCGGGCGGACGGTGACATGGGCTGGGTCGCGCTTCATGAAGCGGTCGCAGATGCGGAGGATGGCGTACGGCATGGTGGCGCTGAACAGGGCCGTCTGGCGCTGACGCGGGCTTCGTGCCAGGATCGTCTCGACGTCGACGATGAAGCCCATGTCGAGCATGCGGTCCGCCTCGTCGAGGATGACGGTATGGACCCGATCGAGCCGCAGCTCGCCGCGACGAATGAGGTCGAGCACCCGACCCGGGGTGCCGATGACCACCTGCGCACCGCGCTTGAGGCCCTCGATCTGGCGGTCCATCGAGGAGCCGCCATAGATCGCCACCGTGCGGACGTTGCGGAACTGGCCAATGCGCGCAATCTCCTCCGTGACCTGCACGCACAGCTCGCGGGTCGGCGTCAGGATCAGCGCCTGGACGTGCCCGCTCGACGGGTCGATCTTCTCGACGATCGGGATACCGAAGGCCGCCGTCTTGCCTGTGCCCGTCTGAGCCTGGCCGATGAGGTCTTCGCCGCGGCGAAGCGGCGGAATGGCGCGCGCCTGGACCTCGGTCGGAGTCACGAAGCCCATCTTCTCGATCGCCCGCGCGATGGTGGCCGGGACCTCGATCTCGCCGAACCGGTAGCCCCGCGATGCCGCAAGGACGGCGCGCTCGAACTCCGAGGGCTCGGACTCCTCTTCGGCAACCTCGGTCGCCACCGGCTCGGCGAGGGGGACCTGTCGCGGCCGACGGCGGGCTCGCGCGCGAGGGATATCGGTGTCGGGCAAACGGAACTCCGAAGGGATTTCAGTCAATGCAGCGTGCCCAGGGATCAGGCCCGCACCGGCGTCGCGGGCGCATGGGCGCGGCGCTCCGACCACCCGATGGGTGACGCCGCTCTCTCGATCCTACCATGCGCCCGAACGGGGAGGACCAAGACGGATTTGACCCGTTCCGGGATCTATATGATACTCAGTCTCGTGAATAGCATGGACAGCTCCCGATGGCCCTGAGCGCGCTCCTCGTATCGGCCAGCGCCTTCATTTCGGCACTGCTCGGCGGCTTCGTGGCGCTTCGCGCAGTGACCCAGGTGGGACTGCTCATCGCCTTCGGCGCGGGCATCAGGATCGGCGCCGCGTACTTCGACCTGATTCCCGAGGGCGTCGAGCACCTTGGTGGGTCGATCGACCTGGCGATGATCTTCACCGCCCTGGGCTTCCTGGCCTTCTACGCAATAGAGAAGCTGACCACCCTTCACGTCGGCCACGAGACGGCGACCGAGCTCGAGCACGGCGAGTCGTCACACCGTCACGTCGGCTTCATCGGCAGCATCGGGATGAGCCTCCACAGCTTCCTCGACGGCGTCGCGCTGGCGGCAGGTCTGGCGGTGGGCGGAGGGGTCGGCCTTGTGATCGCCTTCGTGGTGGTGGTGCACCGGTTCAGCGACGGCATCGGCATCGTCAGCCTCCTGCTCGCAACCCGGACTCCGATCGGCGAGATCTATCGCTGGGTCGGCCTCGTCGCGCTGGCGCCCGTGTTCGGCGTCATCGTGGGACTGCTCCTGCCTGTGCCGGACGAGGTGCTCGGCGGCATGCTCGCCGTCTTCGCCGGCTTCTTCCTCTACATCGGCGCCGCGGAGCTGCTGCCCGAGGCGCATCGCAGTGACCGCTCCCGCTGGGTCGTCGGGGCGACCCTCGCCGGCGTCGGTGCGATCTACGTGTTCTCGGTCTTCGCCAAGGCGGTCGGCGGCCACTGACCATGGAGTCGACCACCGATCGACTGCGGGAGGCCGGAGAGCGCGTGACGCGCCAGCGACTTCTCGTCTCCGACGCACTGACCGCCGTCGGCCGACAGGTCGCGGCACAGGAGCTGTACGAGCGGCTCCGGCGCAGTGAGCCGCGAATCGGGCGCGCCACCGTGTTCCGCACCCTGGAGGCATTGGTCGCAGCCGGCGTCGCCCGTCGGCTGGAGCAGGACGGCCACGTGTACGGCTACGTCGCCTGCCGCCCGGAGCACCATCACCACCTCGCCTGTGACCGGTGTGGACGCGTGGAGGAAATCGGCGAAGGCTATATCCGGCCCGTCGCCGAACGCGTGGCTGCCGACCTTGGCTTCACCATCGACGACGCGCGGCTCGACTTCTACGGTCGATGCGCGCGGTGTACCACCGGGGCGCCTTCAACGCGCTGAGGCAGCCACCCGTTCCTTCTCGAGCGGCCGGGGGTCATCGGTTGAATCGGCGTAGCCCCGGGGGTGAGCCTCGCGCCAGGCCCAGGCATCGGACAGCATCTTCTCCAGCGTCGAGTTTATCGGCTGCCAGCCGAGCTCCCGGCGGGCCCGTCGCGACGAGGCGACGAGCACCGGCGGATCGCCGGAGCGGCGCTTGACGGGGCGGGCCGGGATGGCGCGGCCGGTGACCCGGCGAGCGGCTTCCACCACCTCGCGCACGCTGAATCCGGCGGCCGAGCCGAGGTTGTAGACCTCGAACGACGGATCACCCTCGCCGGTCGCCTCGAGGGCCAGCATGTGAGCGGTCCCGAGATCGCGGACGTGGATGAAGTCCCGGATACAGGTCCCATCGGGCGTCGGATAGTCCTGGCCATGGATCTGGACGTGGGTCTGCTCGCCCGCCGCCACCCGCAGGACGATCGGCATGAGATGTGTCTCCGGCTCGTGGTCCTCGCCGTTGCGCTCGGTCGCTCCGGCGACATTGAAGTAGCGCAGGCTGATGGCGCGGAAGTCGTGGGCGGCGCAGAACCAGCGCATGGCGCCCTCGAAGGCAAGCTTGGTCTCGCCGTACGGGTTGATCGGCTGTGTGCGGTCGGCCTCGGCGATTGGCACCCGACGCGGCTCGCCGTACACCGCCGCGGTCGAGCTGTACACGAGGCGGGTCACGCCCGCGCGCTTCATTGCCTCGAGCAATGCCACCCCGCCACCGACGTTCGTGCGGTAGTAGATGCCCGGGTCGACCATCGATTCGCCGACCAGCGAGCGGGCGGCGCAATGCAGCACCGCGTCCACCCCGTCGGCGAGAAGGTCCTCCAGGCGGCCGTCGGTGCTGAGGTCGCCGACCTCGAGTCGGGCGCCGT
>JALZDF010000066.1 GCA_030862645.1 Chloroflexota bacterium | reverse complement strand
CGCCCGCGTTCGTGCCGTGGTCGTCGTCGCCACGCTCAGCTCCTCCTTTCGCCAGCCAGCAGGGCCGGCCCTCTCATCAGTCTCACCAGCTGCTCGCGTTCTCGCGTCAGCGCCTGGAATCGCTGTTCCAGCTCTCGAATGTCATCGGATTCCCCGTCGTCCGCCGCGGCGCGGATGAGCGCCTGCAGATCGTCGAGCTGCTCCTCGGCGCGCTGGATCCGCAGGCGCACGAGGCATATCCGCAGCTCCTCGCGATCGCTCGCCGTGTCGGGACGGGCTCCGCGAGCCCTCGCCGAGGCCAGCATGCTGCGCGCCAGGTCTGCGGTCGCTGCGTCGAGCCCGGCCACGAATCGCTCGAGGTCCGGCTTGTCCTCCCCCAGCACTGCCGCCCGCCACGCATCTCCGAGCGCCTGCGCCGATTCGTCACGGAACGGCAGGCGTTCGGCCGGGTCCATCTCGGCGGCCAGGGTCGGGCTCAGCAGCAGAAGCGTGAGCGCCTGGCGCTCAAGCGGGGTCAGCCGTGCCTCACCCGCCGCGTCGGACGGGCTGTCGATCACCGGGCGCAACGGCACGGGCCGGTCGCCACGCGACAGCTCATCGCGCAGGACCCGCTCGTCGATGCCGGCCAGCTGGGCCAGCTGCGGCACGTACGAGTCCTGCTCCACGCGGTCGGGCAACCGGCGCAACAGCTCGAGCATCCGCCGCGTGTACCCGCTGCGACCCTGCGCCTGGCGCATGTCCACCTCGCCGGCGGCGCGCTGCATGAAGTACGGGAGCAGCTCTGCCGCGTCTGCGACCGCGGTGCGCCAGCCGTCCGGATCCGTCCGAATCAGCTCATCGGGATCCTTTCCCGCCGGAATCCGGATCACGCGCACCTTGCTGACGACCGGCCCCAGCTCCTCGAGCAGGCCGCGCTGGGTGGCCGTCTCGCCGGCAAGGTCGACGTCGTAGGCGAGCGCGACCGCGTCGGCGTAGCGGTTCGCGAGCTCGACCTGGCCCTGCGTCAGCGCCGTCCCGAGGCTGGCGACGACGTTCGCGAAGCCAGCCTGGTGAGCGGCCATCACGTCGGTGTAGCCCTCGACGATGACCGCGAGCTTCTCCCGCCTGATCGCCGCCTTGGCGATGTCGATGCCGTAGAGCGTCCGGCTCTTGTCGAAGAGCGGCGTGGCCGGTGAGTTCAGGTACTTCGGTCCCTCCGCGTCCGGCATGATGCGGCCGCCGAGCCCGATCGGGCGGCCGGACGCGTCCCGGATCGGGATGATGATGCGCCCCCGAAATCGATCGTAGACGCCACCGCGGGTGGAGGGGCTGGCCAGGCCGGCCCCGATGAGGTCGGCGTCGGTGAAGCCCTTGCCGCGCAGGCGCTTCGTCATTGCTTCCCACGTGTTCGGCGCGTAACCGATGGTGAACTGCTCGAGGGTCGCCTCCGAGAAGCCGCGCTCCGCGAGATAGGCGCGCGCGCGCTCGGCCTGCCGTGCCTGGAGCAGCACCTCGCGATACCACGCGATGGCCGCCTCGAGAGCCTCGCGCAGGCGGCGCCTGTGCTGATCCTCGCGCGACGTGTGCTCGCTGAGCTCGACGCCCGCCTTCTCCGCCAGGCGCGCGAGCGACTCGCGGAAGTCGAGCCCGTCGCGACGCATCAGGAACGTGAAAATGTCGCCGTGCTCGCCGCAGCCGAAGCAGTGCCACGTCTCGCGGTCGGGCGTGACGATGAACGAAGGGGTCTTCTCGGCATGGAAGGGGCAGAGGCCCTTGTGCACGGTGCCCGCACGCTTCAACGACACCGTCTCGCCGACGACGTCGACTACTGGGAGCTTCGATTTGATCTCGGCGACGATGCCGGATGAGGTGCTGATCAGGCCGACCCTCGCGCGGCTCTATCCGCGCTTGTCAAGTGGTTTGTCAAGAGTCCGCCAGCTATTCTACCCGATTGTCAAGCCGGTTGTCGATTCGCCGGGGAGCGTTGGACGAAAGCGTCTGTTCGGCCCGCCCGGGTGCGAGACGGTCCGGACAGAAGGTGCGACTGCGGGCATCGGGTATACTTAGGTGTACTAGAGTGCCCATCGTGCCTTTGAACCGCATCCTGTCAGCCCTTCGGCCGAACCTTCCTGACCTCTCCAAGGTCACCGAGCTCGAGGTTCGACGCACTGCCGTATCCGTCGGCTCGGCGGCCACGGCGGCGCTCATCGGC
>JALZDF010000095.1 GCA_030862645.1 Chloroflexota bacterium | reverse complement strand
TGAGCGCTCGAATCTTCGAACGGAGCAATCGACCCTGGACATCTCCAGCGTCCTCTTCTTCCTGCTCGCCTTCGGCGTGGTGGGAGCCGGGATCGCCGTCGTGACGCTGCGTAACATCATCCACTCGGCCGTTGCCATGATGATCTGCTTCGGCTCGCTGGCCGGCATGTACGCGCTGCTCGGGGCGCCGATCGTCGCCGCCGCCCAGGTCCTCATCTACCTGGGCGCAATCAGCGTGCTCATCCTTTTCGCCATCATGCTGACCCAGGCGGGCGACGCCAACCTGCCGGCCCCGTTCCACCGCCAGCTGCCGGTCGCGGCGGTGGTTGCGCTGGCCATCATCGGCCTGGTCGGCTGGGCGATCATCCAGACGGAGTGGGGCGTCATCCCGGAGGCGGTCGGGGCGGCCGTCGACGCCATCGCGAACGCCGTCTTCACCACGTTCGCCCTCCCGTTCGAGATCATCAGCATGCTGATCCTGGTCGCCATCATCGGCGCCATCTTCCTGGCCCGCCGGCCGGAAGAGGACGAACGGGCGAACTGACCGATGGCTCTCGAGGGCTACCTGCTCGTCTCCGCCATGCTCTTCGGCACCGGCGTCTTCGGCTTCATGGCGCGACGTAACGCGATCCTGATGCTGATCAGCATTGAGCTCATGTTCAACGCCGTGAACCTGAGCCTGGTCGCCTTCAACGCCTTTCGGCCCACCGACACGAACACCGGCGCCGTCTTCGCGCTGATGATCATGGCCGTTGCCGCGGCCGAGGTGACGGTTGGCCTGGCCCTCGTCATCGCTATCATCCGCACCCGCCAGACCGCCGAGGTCGACCAGTACTCCGACCTCAAGGAATAGGCGGATACCGATGGAGCTGTTGGTCGCCCTCATTCCGGCGCTGCCCCTTGCGGGGTTCTTGTTCGCCGTGCTGGTCGGGCCCCGGCTCGACCACGTGCCGCTCCACGGGCACGCGGAGCATGACGGCGACCACCATGGAGGAGCCGATACCGGTGCCGAGGCGCACGCCGACGACCACGGTGCCGGCGTCGACGACAGCGCCTTCCGCCCGGTCCCCTCCGAGGAGGAGCAGCAGGCCACCAGCCCGCACGCCGGCCACGCGGACGACCTCGCCAACGCCGCCGGGGCCGACGGCGTCATCCCGGCCGAGCTGAGCGACGGCCTCGGGCAGGCCGGGCACGTGGCGCCCGGCGCGGAGCGGCCGCGGTATCGATCATGGATCGTGCCGACCGGCCTGGTGGGCGCCATGTGGGTGATGAGCATGGTCGTGTTCGCCCACGTCGTCTTCGGCGGCAACGAGGTCCAGGTCACGGTCTACGAGTGGATCGCCTCGGGCGACTTCGTCATCGACATCAGCTTCCTGGTCGACGGGCTGACCGCGATGCTCCTGCTGGTGGTGAGCACGGTCGGCTTCCTGGTCCATGTGTACTCCATCGGCTACATGGACGGCGACCGAGGGTTCTGGCGCTTCTTCGCGTACCTGAACCTGTTCATGTTCAGCATGCTGCTGCTGATCCTTGGCGACAACTTCTTGATGCTGTACGTCGGCTGGGAGGCGGTCGGCCTGTGCAGCTACGCGCTCATCGGGTTCTGGTACAAGAAGCCGTCGGCGGCCGGCGCCGCGAAGAAGGCTTTCGTCGTCAACCGCGTCGGCGACTTCGGATTCGGGCTCGGCATCATGATGATCTGGGTCAACCTCGGCACGTTGAGCTTCCACGAGGTGTTCGAGCGGATCGGGACGCTCGACGAGGGCACCATCACTGTCATCGCCCTCCTCCTGTTCGCCGGCGCCGTCGGCAAGAGCGCGCAGTTCCCGCTCCACGTCTGGCTGCCGGACGCCATGGAGGGCCCGACCCCGGTCAGCGCCCTCATCCACGCCGCGACCATGGTGAACGCCGGCGTGTACATGGTGGCCCGCGCCAACCCGATCTTCGCCGAGGCGCCCGCGGCGATGTGGGTGGTTGCCATCGTCGGCGTCTTCACGGCCATTTTCGCAGCGGCGATCGCGCTGACGCAGAACGACATCAAGAAGGTGCTGGCCTACAGCACCGTCAGCCAGCTGGCGTACATGTTCTTCGCGCTCGGCATCGGCGCCTGGGTTGCGGCCATCTTCCACCTCGTGTCTCACGGATTCTTCAAGGGCCTGTTGTTCATGGGCTCCGGTTCGGTGATCCACGGGGCGGGCGGAGAGCAGGACATGCGCTACATGGGCAACCTGCGCGTGAAGATGCGCTGGACCTACCTGACCATGGTCATCGGCTCGCTTGCCCTGGCCGGCATCCCGATCTTCTCCGGCTTCTTCAGCAAGGACGAGATCCTGGCCGAGTCGTTCAACCGCGGCTATCTCGTCTTCTACCTCGTGGGCACCATCGTCGCCTTCATGACCGCCTTCTACACCTTCCGTATGATCTTCATGACCTTCTGGGGCGAGTGGCGCGGGCCGAGGACCGTCTGGGAGCACATTCACGAGAGCGCGCCGACCATGGTGGCGCCGCTCCTCATCCTGGCCGTGCCGACCACCCTCGCCGGCATCCTGCTCGGCATCCCGCCCGAGGCCGGGATCATCCACGGCTGGCTCGAGGAGGTCTTCCACGGCGCCGAGGAGGCGCATGCCGGCGTCCTGTCCGGATCGATCGCCGATGGTGAGCACCACGGCTTCGAGCTGCTCGGTTTGGGCGGCCTGCTCCTGCTGGTCGGCGCGGCGGTGGCGACGGCCGGCGTGTGGCTGGCGCACCGCTGGTACGTCGAGCGACCGGAGTCGGCGGGCCGGTTCGTCGAGCGCATCCCGTTCGGCCTCGGGCCGGGGATGTACCGGGCAAGCGTGAACAAGTACTACGTGGACGACGTCTACCAGCTCGTCTGGTCGCGCGGCGGCGTGCTGCTCAGCAACGCGCTGTGGTGGGTCGACGTGAAGGTCATCGACGGCGCGGTGAACGGCGCCGGCTGGCTGGCGCGCACCATCGGCGGCGGCCTGCGGAAGAGCCAGACGGGGCACGTCGAGAACTACGGCCTCGGCATCGCTGCGGGATTGGCAGTCGTGCTCATCGTGCTCGCCACGGTGGTCCGTTGATGGACGGCGTCCCGGTGTTAAGCCTCGTCGTTTTCACGCCGCTGCTCGGCGTCCTCCTGCTGCTCGTCGTCCCGGGGTCCAACCATCGGGCCATCCGCTGGATCGCGCTGCTGACCGCGCTGGCCAGCTTCGCGTTCTCGCTGCTGCTGCTCGGTTACGACCCGAGTGGCGGCGAGTTCCAGTTCCGCGAGGACGTGCCGTGGATCGACGCCTTCGGCATGCGCTACACGCTCGGCGTGGATGGCCTTTCCCTCGTACTCGTGCTGCTGACCACGGTCCTGAGCGTGGTCTCCATCTTCTATTCGTGGGAGCCGATCCAGCGGCGGGTCAAGGAGTACTACATCTCGCTGCTGCTCCTGATGGTCGGCATGCTGGGCGTGTTCGTGGCGCTCGACCTGTTCCTGTTCTACGTCTTCTGGGAGATCAGCCTCTTCCCGATGTACGTGATCATCGGCGTGTGGGGCGGCCCGCGGCGCGTGTACGCGACCGTCAAATTCGTGCTCTATACGCTCGTCGGCTCGCTGCTGATGCTGGTCGCCATCCTGGCCGTGGCGATCGCTCACGCGGCCAGCGGTCAACCCTTCACCTTCAGCTACGAGGCCCTGCGCGGCTTCGCCTACGCCGATTCGCTTCAGGCGCTCGCCTTCGTCGCCTTCTTCCTGGCCTTCGCCATCAAGGTGCCCATGTGGCCGTTCCACACGTGGCTGCCCGACGCGCACGTGGAAGCCCCGACGGCCGGCTCGATCATCCTGGCCGGGGTCATGCTGAAGCTCGGCGGCTATGGGTTCCTTCGCTTCAGCCTGCCGCTCCTGCCGGATGCGGCGGTGAGCTTCGCCCCGATCGTCATCGGCCTGGCGGTGGTCGCCATGATCTACGGCGGCCTGGTGGCCATGGTCCAACCGGATCTCAAGAAGCTGGTGGCCTTCTCGAGCGTGAGCCACATGGGCTACGTGATGCTGGGGACCTTCGTCTTCAACGAGCAGGGTCTGCAGGGCGCGATCTACCAGATGATCAGCCACGGGATCACGACCGGGGCGCTCTTCCTGCTGGTCGGCATCATCTACGAGCAGACCCATGACCGCCTGATCGCGCACATGGGCGGGCTGAACGCCCGCGTGCCGCGCTATGCCGCCATGTTCGGACTGTTCACCTTCGCCAGCATCGGCCTGCCGGGCCTGTCGGGCTTCATCGGCGAGTTCCTCGTCGTGCTCGGCGCCTTCCGCTTCAACGGCTGGGTGGCGGTGGCGGCCATGATCGTGGTCATCATCAGCGCGGTGTACATGCTCTGGATGTTTCAGCGCGTCTTCTTCACCGTTCCCTCCGACTGGATGCGGGGCTTTTGGCCGGCGCTGCGCGACCTGAACCGAAACGAGTGGCTGGCCCTGACGCCGCTCATCGTGCTGGTGGTTGCGCTCGGCGTGTATCCCGGCCCGGTGCTCGAGATGATCGCCGCCCCGGTGGACCGCATCATCGAGGCGGTCAACGGTGCGGGCATGACCGGCTTCGGGCCGCTGTGGTGAGGGACTGACCGATGGAGCTGCTCGACGATCTCATCACGCTGCTTCCCGAACTGATCCTGGCCGTCCTGGTCCTGACGATCATCACGGTCGATCTGTTCCTGTCGCGCGCCAACAAGTGGCTGCTCACCCCCCTCACGGTGGCCGGTCTCGTTCTGGCCGGGGCCGCCTGCGTGGTCGTATGGGACATCAACGAAACGGTCTATGGCGGCTTCTATGTGGTGGACGACCTGTCGGTCTTCCTGAAGGGCGCGACGATCGTGACGGGAGTCATCTCGGTCCTGTTCGCGCCCTCGTACCTGGTCGTGCGCCGGATCCCCCTCGGCGAGTTCCATATGATCCTGGTCAGCGCGCTGCTGGGTATGTGCGTCCTGGCGTCGAGCGCCGACATGATCACCCTGTTCCTCGGGCTCGAGCTGATGACGATGCCCTCGTACCTGCTGACCGGCCTGCACAAGACCGACCGCTACAGCAACGAGGGCGGCCTCAAGTACTTCCTGCTCGGCAGCTTCGCCAGCGCGATCGTGCTGTTCGGGATCGCCTGGCTGTACGGCCTGACCGGAACGACCAACATCGCCGGCATTGCGGCGGCCCTCGAGGGGCAGATGAGCGGCGCCCTGCTGGTCGCAATCGGCTTCCTGATGGTCGGCGGCACCTTCAAGATCGCCGCGGTTCCCTTCCATTACTGGACGCCGGACGCATACCAGGGCGCGCCGACCCCGATCACCGGGTTTCTGTCGGTTGGACCCAAGCTCGGCGCCTTCGCGCTGCTCATCCGGGTCTTCGCCGAGGCGCTCGCACCGCTGCGGGCTGATTGGCTCGGCATCTTCCTGATCCTCACCGTGCTGACCATGACGGCCGGCAACATCGTCGCGCTGGTCCAGGTCAACGTGAAGCGCATGCTCGCCTACTCGAGCATCGCCCACACCGGCTACATCATGGCGGGCCTGGCGGCCTATGCGAACGCGCCGAATGCCGACAGCGCCGCGCAGGGCATTGAATCGGTCCTCTTCTACGTCCTCGGCTATGCGGTCATGAACATCGCCGCCTTCGCCGTGGTCGCCATGCTGCAGCGCGACACGCGCCGGTTCGGCGGCCTCAACTCGTTCGCCGGGCTGGCGTCGCGCTCGCCGGCCCGTGCCGCCGCGATGGGCATCCTGATGCTCAGCCTCACCGGCATCCCGCCAACGGTCGGCTTCTTCGCCAAGCTCTACGTGCTGCTGGCCGCGGTGGACGCGGGGCTGGGCTGGCTTGCCGTGATCCTGGTCCTCAATGCCGCGATGGCCGCCTTCTACTACCTGCGCGTGGTGGTCTACATGTACATGCGCGATCCTGAGCCCGATCCAGCCTCGATCGACACCTCCCCCTTCGGCTCGGTGGCACTTGCGCTGTCGGTGGCCGGCGTCATCCTCCTAGGGATCTTCCCGGGCGCCGTCCTTGGCCTCATCGAGGTGTCTGCGGCGAGCCTCTTCTAGCGCCCATGGCAGCCACCCACGACGCCGACACCGCCCTGGGGGCGGCCGCGGCCGCACTGCTCGGCGAGCGGCGCCTCATCATCGCCACCAATCGCGGCCCGGTGACCTTCGCGTCGGCCGCCGACGGGTCACTGCGCCCACGACGGGGCTCCGGCGGCCTCGTCACCGCGCTCGGGCAGGTCGGACGGCACGTGCCGGTCACCTGGATTGCGGCCGCCATGAGCGAGGGTGACCGGCGTGCGGCCGCCGACCCACGGCTGTTGCGCCAGGCCGCGGGCGGAGACGACGCCATCCGCCTGCGGTTCGCTTCAGTCGAGCGCGCCACTTACGAGCAGGCGTACAACGTCATCGCCAACCCGTTCCTGTGGTTCCTGCAGCACCAGATGTGGAATCTGCCAGAGCGCCCGGTCATCGACGCCGGCATCCTGCGCGCCTGGCAACGTGGCTATCTGGCCGTGAACGAGGCGTTCGCCTCGGCCGTGCTGGCGCAGACCCGCTCGGATCGGCGCCCGCGGATCATGCTGCACGACTACCACCTGTACACGGCCGCCGAGCCGATCCGGCGGGCGCGCCCGCGCGCCGTGCTCAGCCACTTCACCCACATCCCATGGCCACCGTCGAGTATCTGGCAGACGATCACGCCGGCCATCCGCGAGGGAATCGCGCGCGGGCTGCTCGCGAATGACGTCGTCGGCTTCCAGACCGAGCGCTATGCGCACAACTTCATGCGGATGATCGAGTCGTTCGTCCCCGACGCCAGGGTGGATTACGAGGCCCGGACCGTGCGGCGCGGCCGGCGCACGACGCACGTGCGCCACTACCCGATCAGCATCGACGTCGAGGCGACGCGGCGCATCTCCGGCTCGCGTGGCGCCCTGCGGCGTGCCGACCAGCTGCTGGGCGGCGCGCGCGAGCGGGTGATCGTGCGAGTCGACCGCCTGGAACCGTCGAAGAACATCCTGCGCGGCTTCCTGGCCTATGAGGCGCTGCTCCAGCGCAACGCGCGGCTGAGAGGAGGAATCAGCTTCCTCGCCTTCCTGGTGCCCTCCCGGACGGGCCTTCGCGAGTACGGCGACTATGGGCGCAAGGTGCAGAACGCTGTCGACCGCATCAACGCGCGGTTCGGCCGCGCCGGCTGGCGGCCGGTGCAGCTCTTCTACGAGAACGACTACGCCCAGGCCCTGGCCGGTCTCTCGATCGCCGACGTCGTGCTCGTCAACCCGCTGGTCGACGGGATGAACCTCGTCGCCAAGGAGGCGGTCGTCGTGTCGGGTCGCGACGCCGTCCTCGTCCTGTCGGAGACAGCCGGCGCCTTCGACCAGATGGCTGCGGGCGCCATCTCGGTCGCGCCGGCGGACGTGGTCGGCACTGCCGATGCGCTGGCGGACGCCCTGACGATGCCGGTCGAGGAGCGGCGGCGGCGACTCGCCGTCCTGCGGGCCGGGGTGGAGCGCGAGGACATCGGCTGGTGGCTGCGCCGCCAGCTGGAGGACCTGGCCAGCTTCACCGGCTGACGGCCACCAGCAGCGCGGCGGCTTCGGCAGGGTCGGCGAGGACGACGTCCGAGGCCTCCACCACCGACGCGGGGACGTCGGCATCGGCCCCACCGATACCGATGATCGCGCCGCGGATTCGGTGCTCGGCGCGGAGCTCGGCGACGACGCGAAACATGTCCAGGTCGGTCAGGTCGTCACCCATGACCACCACCCCACGCAGCCCGAAGCGCTCCACAATGGCACGGGCCGCGGAGCCCTTGTCGCCGAAGCCGATCGGGCGCAGCTCGACGCTCATCCTCCCGTGGCGCAGCACGATGCGGCGGCCCTCGAGAGCGCCGAGGCCTTCAAGGATGGCGGTCAGGGCGCGATCGGGATCCGGCGCGTTTCGGTAGTGGACGGTGGCCGACATTCCCTTGTGCTCGACCGTCACGCCCGTCAGTTCCGGGAGCCCGGCCAGGGCGCTGTCGACGTCGGCCCGCACCGATGACGCCGCAGGCGCGGCGATCGCCTGGCCGGCGTCGGGCTCCAGCCATTCGGTGCCGTGGTTGCCGGCGATCAGGAGGCCGGGCACCTCGGTCATGCGCCGGGCGTCGAGCGGCGCGCGGCCGGTGACGACGGCCACCACCGCCAGGCGCTCCGCGAGGGCTGCCAGCGCGCCCCCCGCCCCGTCCACCAGTCTCGAGAGCGCCGGGTCGGCCACGATCGGCGAGAGGGTCCCGTCGAAGTCGGTCAGCAGGCCGGCGGGGCGTTCGGCCAGGACATCGGACACGAGCGCCATGGCTCGGGCAAGCGGTGCGTCGGGACGGCGGCTAGACTCGGCCACGTGAAGCGTCTCTCCTCCTGGGCGCTGCCGATCGTGCTTGGATTGGCGGGCGTCGCGCTCATTATCGCCGGCACGTTGGACCTCGACGCCGCACCGGCCACCAGCCTTCCGCCCATC
Source organism: Chloroflexota bacterium (assembly GCA_030862645.1). Lineage (GTDB taxonomy): Bacteria > Chloroflexota > Limnocylindria > QHBO01 > QHBO01 > JACDBZ01. The sequence goes on along the minus strand of JALZDF010000095.1, from coordinate 2,328 downwards.
GCGACCGCCACCCCGACGCCGGTCGCGGCGGCGACTGCCACCGCGGAGCCCTCCGGCGCGGGCTCGCCGAGGGCAGTCGCCAGCGCGAGCATCCCCCCGAGCGAGGCGCCCACTCCCTCCCCGATGCCGTCCAACGTCACCGCCGTCCAGCTGAGCATCACGCAGGTGGGCATCAACGTGGCGGTACGCCAGTCGACGAGCGAGCAGACGGATAATTTCCCGCCCTCCGACGCGGCCTACATCCTGCGCTCCGCCAGCCAGCCCGGGCGGAACACGAACTCGTACGTCTTCGCGCACGCCATCAGCAGCCTCTTCAAGCCGCTCTGGAATGTGCGCATCGGCGCGGAGGTGCTGATCCGCATGTCCGATGATTCGGTCCTGCGCTACGTCGTGACCGAGGTGCGACCGAACGTGGCCTGCCCGGACCCGGACGCCGATCCCGCGCTCAATCCACCGGATCCGCCGCTCGCGCTCCAGATCCATGACGATTGCGAGGAGGGCGCCTTCTGGCTGCTGCCGACCGACCACGAGCGGCTGACGCTGCAAACCTCGCAGGGTTACAACCGCAACTGGGGCGAGCTGGTGATCGTGGCCGAGCCGATCAGGGACTGAGCCTGTCTGATCGCAGGCCGCCGACATTTCGCCCGGAACGTCAATCTGTCACCAGGTCGCCGGGCGCACGCGCGTCATGGCCGGGGGCGTGGGCACGCGTGCCGCGGACGAACCAGGCCGGCACCACCGTCGCAAGGGCGACCGCGAGCGCGATGCCGATGACCATGCGCAGCACCTCGGCTGACTGGTCCTGCGACCAGGCCTCGAGCAGCTCGACCAGCGCCAGCGACGCCCGCGGCTCGACGCCGACGAACTCCGGCCGGCCAAGCTGTCTCACCAGCTCGTCGCGGCGTGACGCGTCAGCGATGAGCGCCGACAGCTCGTCGATCCGGTTCTGGCCGATGGAGGTCAGAAGGGCCAGCCCGACGCTCATCCCGATGGTGCGCGTGATCTGAAGCATGGCGCTCGCCACGCCGTAGGCGCCGGCGCCTGCGGCCTCGACCGCTGCGGTCGCGCGCGGCGAGACTGTCAGCCCGAATCCGGCGCCGAAGAGGGCCAGGTCGCGGACCAGCCGATCCGGCTCCGTGCCGACCCCCCAGCCGACCGCCAGCCAGAGCCCGGCGGCGCTGGCGAGCACGCCGGCCACCGTCACGATTCGCTCACCGAGGAAGGCGGTCAGCAGCCCGCCCACCAGGGCACCCGTCGCGATCGCCAGCGTCAGGGCGGTGAGGACGACGGACGCATCGGCATCCGATCCGAAGAGCACCCGGTTGACGAAGACGGGTCCGCCGATGATGGCGGTCGCCAGGGTGTAGCCCGTGAGCAGGCTCACGGCGTTCGCGGCGCCGAAGGCACGGTCGGTGAACAGGCGCAGGTCGACCAGGGGCGCTGAGGACCGCAGCTCGAGCCGGGCGAACGCGACGAAGGCAACGGCCGAGGCCAGAAGGCCGCCCAGGACGAGCGAATTGGTCCAGCCGTCGGCACCGGAGATGGTGATCGCGCCGATGCCAACCACCAGCGCCACCGACAGCAGCACGGCCCCGCCGAGGTCGAGCGGGGCGCGCACCCGCGGCGTCTCAATGCCGCCGGCCACCACGTAGATGAGGAGCAGGGTCACGATGCCGATCGGCACGTTGAGCAGGAAGATCCACTGCCAGCTCGCGACGTCTAGGCCGGGGATCGGCAGGCGGAAGTTGAGCAGCACCCACGCGCCGTAGGCCGGGCCGATGGCCATGCCGATGTACGTCGCCGCACCCTCGACCCCGAGGGCCGCCGCGCGGGCGCGGCCGCTGAACAGGTGGCTGGCCAGCGCCATCGACAGGGGGACGAGGGCGCCTCCCCCGAAGCCCTGGACGACGCGGGCCACGATGAGCCAGCTCAGTCCGTCCTGCGGTCCGGCGAAGCGCGAGATGCCCGCCCCGGCACTGCCGATGACGAAGAGCAGCAGCGCGACGACGTACAGGCGGCGGGCGCCCCACAGGTCGGCGCCGCGTCCGGCCAGCGGCATGGCCACCACGTAAGCCAGCAGGTAGGCATTGACGATCCAGCTCACCCGGGCGAGGTCGCTCCAGCCGCCGAAGTCGGCGACGATCGATGGGAGCGCGATGGCGACCACCATGAGCTCGGCACCGCCGAGCAGAACGCCGAGGCTGGCGAAGACGAGCGCGGCCCAGGCCGCGAACGGGTGGATCCGGATCGGCTGGTCGCTCACAGGTCGACGCGATCGAGCACGCCGCGGGCCAGCAGGAGCAGGACGCCGGCGACGACCAGGATCGT
>JALZDF010000070.1 GCA_030862645.1 Chloroflexota bacterium | reverse complement strand
TTCGTCTTCGGCGCGCATGCCTTCGTATGGGGCACGACCTCGGTCACCGTTCGGCAACGAGCCGTCCCAACCGAGCTGCAAGGGAGGGTCGGCAGCGTGAACACGGTCGGCGTCTTCGGGGGCCTCGTCGTCGGCTCCGGCATCGGCGGCCTGCTCGCGCAGCGATTCGGCGTCACCGCGCCGTTCTGGTTCGCGTTCGCCGGCCCGGCGGTGTTCGTGGTGCTCATCTGGGCGCAGCTGGCGCACATCGCGCACGACGACGAGGAGTCGGCCGTCGGCGGCCTGGCGCCGACAGCCTAGCCGGCGGGAGCATCCCCGTTGCCGGAGCCCACCCGCGACCGCAGGTAGCCCTCGATAAAGGCGTCGAGATCGCCGTCCAGGACCGCGGTCGGGTTGGACGTCTCGACGCCGGTGCGCAGGTCCTTGACCATCGTGTAGGGCTGGAGGACGTAGCTGCGGATCTGGTTGCCCCAGCCGGCCTCCACGTGCTCCCCCCGCAGGCGCGCCATCTCCGTCTCGCGGTCTTCCTCCTGCCGCTCGATCAGCTTGGCGCGCAGGACCGACATCGCGCGGTCGCGGTTCTGATGCTGGCTCCGCTCGCTCTGCACCGCCACCACGATCCCGGTCGGCAGGTGCGTGAGCCGGACCGCCGAGTCGGTCTTGTTGACGTGCTGGCCTCCGGCGCCTGATGCCCGGTACGTGTCCACCCGCAGGTCCTTCTCGTCGATCTCGACCGCCGCGTCCTCGGGCACCTCCGGCATCACCTCGACGAGGGCGAAGGTCGTGTGACGCCGCTTCTGGGAGTCGAATGGGCTGATCCGCACCAGCCGATGCACCCCCCGCTCGCTGCGCAGCCGCCCGTACACCCATCGGCCGTCGATGCTGAAGCTCACGCTCTTCAGCCCGGCGCCCTCTCCCTCGGTGGCTTCCAGGATCTCGGTCCCGAACCGATGACGCTCCGCCCAGCGCAGGTACATGCGGAGCAGCATCTCGGCCCAGTCCTGGCTCTCGGTGCCACCCGCTCCTGCGTGGACCGATACGATCGCGCCCCGCTCGTCGAAGGGTTCTCCGAGCAGCAGCAGCTGCTCCAGGCGACCCCAATCGGCCTGGAGCGCAGCGAGGTCACGCTCGAGGTCCGGTTGGAGGCTGGCCGCCTCCTCCGGGTCGGCCGCGGCCATCTCGGCCATCTCGGCCAGGCCGGAGGCTCGCTCGTCGAGCGACTTCCAGGTCTCGATCTCGGAGCGCAGCTCCTCGGCGCGACGCATGGTCCTCTGTGCCGCGGCCGGATCGTTCCACAGGTTGGGGTCGGACGACCGTTCGGTCAGTTCGGCGAGCTCGGCCTCTTTGCCGTCGTGGTCAAAGACGCACCGAAGTTTCCGAGACCAGGCGCGCCAGGCGCTGCGCCTCGTCCCTAATTGCGTCCAATCGATGCCACCATCGGAAGCTCCGCCATCTCGGCCAGGCGGTTGCCTTTGGCGCGCACCTTGGCCGGGTTCACGCACGGGCAGTAGCTCTGGCGCGGGCAGATGCCGCAGTTGCCATCGCAGTCGAGCGTCGCGGCATACGTGCAGCGCATGCAGTCGCGCTCACACATGATGAGGTCTTCGTAGGGGAGGTCTGGATCTCTGAAGCGGGTGACCGGTGGAAGGTGAGCCGCCGTGCTGACGGGGAGCGGCACGGAGGCCCTTGGTGGTGCGGTCAGTTGCTTCACGAATCCCTCCACCTAGCGGGATCGCGAGGGGGCCCGGATTGACCTCGCGACGATCGTTTCGACCATCGTAGCGGCTCGGTCAGATATCGCAACCCCGCACGAAATCCGGCCGTCTCGGTCATGATTCCCCCGTGCCGGACCCGTTCCTCTTCATCGTCGCCATCATCGCCATCGTCTGCGTGGCACTCTTCCCGATTCGCCTCTGGCGCCGCCGACGGCACCGCTACGAATCCGACGACGAGCCGGGCCCATAGCGTCGTCGCGACGCGGCCCTGTCAAGCCGCTGCGTTGAGACGGCTCACGCCCCGTGGCACTTCTTGAACTTCTTGCCGGAGCCGCACCAGCACGGATCGTTGCGACCGACCTTTGGGCCCGCGCGGACCGGCTCTCGGCTGGCGCCGCCGTTGCGACCGTCGCCATCGGTCCCGGGTGCCTGCACCGGTTGGGTTCCGCCGACGGCGGCGCGGCCCTCGACCACGTTGCGGGCGACGGGGTGGCGGTGGGTGTGCTGCGGCTGAACGGTGACGCGAAAGATGGTGTGGGTCACGTCATGGCGGATCGTCGACTTGAGCTCGTCGAACATTCGATACGCCTCGATCTTGAACTCGTTCAGCGGGTCTCGCTGGGAATAGGCCCGCAGGCCGATCCCGCGCCGCATGTCGTCCACGGCGGTGAGGTGCTCGACCCACAGCGAATCGATCACCCGCAGCAGCACCAGCCGCTCCAGCACGCCGATGCCCGGCTCGCCGACCTCGGCCCGCTTGCCCTCGTACCGCGCGCGGACGAGCTCCGCCAGCGCGGTCGCCAGCGCCCCGGAGTCCCGCGCCTCGTCGATCACCCGCAGGTCCGCATCGGTCACTGACGGGACCATGGTGGTGAGCTGCGTCTTGAGGCCGTCGCGGTTCCAGTCGGTGGCGTACTCGGCGGCGGTGTGGTCGGCGACGAGCGAGGCGACCTCGTCGTCGAGCATGGCCTCGACGGTCGGACCGAGGTTCGACGATCGCAGGATTCGGTCGCGCTCTCGGTAGATCGTCTCGCGCTGGCGGTTGATGACGTCGTCGTACTCGACGACGTGTTTGCGGGTGTCGAAGTTGTAGCCCTCGACGCGCGTCTGCGCGTTCTCGATCGTGCGACTCACCATCTTGGATTCGAGGGCGGTGTCATCGGTGAAGCCGAGGGTCCGCATGATGCCCTGCACTCGGTCGTTGGCGAAGCGCCGCATCAGGTCGTCCTCGAGGGACAGGTAGAAGCGGGAGCTGCCCGGATCGCCCTGGCGGCCGGCGCGGCCGCGGAGCTGGTTGTCGATGCGCCGTGACTCGTGACGCTCGGTGCCGACGATGTGGAGGCCGCCGGCGGCCAGCACCTTCTCCTTGTCCTCGGCGCACGCCCGCTCCGCCTCGGCCAGCGCATCGGCGTACTGCTCGGGGGTGGCCTCGAGCACGTTCGTGCCGCGCTTGTGGAGGATGTCGGCGGCCAGCACCTCGGGGTTGCCGCCCAACAGGATGTCGGTACCGCGCCCGGCCATGTTGGTGGCGATGGTGACGGCCCCGGAGCGGCCGGCCTGGGCGACGATCTCCGCCTCGCGCTCGTGCAGCTTCGCGTTCAGGACGTTGTGCTTGATGCCTCGCCGCTTCAGCAGCTCGCCGAGCATCTCGCTGACCTCGACGCTGACCGTGCCGACCAGCACCGGGCGCCC
>JALZDF010000052.1 GCA_030862645.1 Chloroflexota bacterium | reverse complement strand
CACCTCCTCCATGGGCGTAGGCAAAAGCCCGCTCGTCGAAGGACGAACGGGCCGTGGTACCACCTTCATTCGCGACCACCCTCGGCGTCTCCGAAAGGGCGGTCGCCTCATTTCCGCGTTATCGGGCGGACCCGTCCGGCTCGCGTGCGACGTTCACCCTCTCGCTCCGCGGCGGGCTTCCAGCCGGTGGCACCGCTATCTCTGGTGCGGCCGATGGAGGGCTACTCCTCACGGTCTTGACCGTCCAGCGAGTCTAGCACTCGCCGGCAACGCGATCAGCGGGCGCGGTCGAGCGTGACGCGCAGGGTGCCGTCGTCGTGGGCCTCGATCTTGGCGCCGTCGCCCTCGAGCTTGGCGATCGCCGCGCTGACGTCGAAGCCGTGCGGGTGGATGGCACGGAACACGAACTCGCCGGTCGGTCCCAGGCTCAGGCTCACGCCCTCGATGCCCTCGACCGACGCGAGCGCCTGCCGGAAGCCGGTGATGGCGCCGAAGCTGCCGAGGCCCTTGACGAGGATCTCGGTCGCGGTCGGCTCGACCGCAGAGGCCGGTGCGGTCGGGGCGGCCGGCGCAGATTCTTCGGCAGCGGCCTGCCCCAGGGCGGCGTCCAGCTCGGCGAGCCGCGCCGCGAGGACCTCCTCCTCGGCCGGATGGATCTCGGGGACCGGCGGGGCGACCACCTCGGCGCCTGGTGCGGCGGCTGCTGCGGGCTCCGCCGGGGTCGCCGGCTCGGTGACGCCCGCCAGGCGCGGAGGCGCCGGCATCCGCTTGGCGGCCGCGGCGAAGGCGGCAGGATCCGCGATGTCGCTCAGCTGGGCGTGGTAGGCATCCAACTCGCGCTCGTACTCAGCAACGCGATCGCGAAGGGCCTTGGCCTCCGTCTCGGCGCGGGTGGTCTCGGCGGCGAGCTGCTGGTCGAGTTGGGCCCGGCGTGCGACGACGCGCTGCTCGGCCTCCTGCTTGATGCGCTCCGTCTCGCTGCGCGCCCAATCCCCCACGCCCGCCACGTCGGTTTCGGCGCGGGCGGTGAGCTCCTGACGCCGACGCTCGGCTTCGGCCTCCAGCGTTCGGACCTGCTCCTCCGCCTTCGTGCGCAGGTTGGACAGCCCTGCCTGGCGGGTCTCCTCCGCCACGCGGCGCATGGCAGCGACGAGGTCGCGCATGAATCCGGCGGACGACTCCGGTTGAGCGGCAGGCGCGGCGCCCACCGCCGATGCCGAGCTGACGGCCGTCGCGGCCGCCGCGGGCCGATGGGCGGCTGTTGCGACCGCGGCCTCGGCTGCCGCCGGTGGCTGGTCGGTCGCGGTCGGCGTCACCGACTCGGCGGTGGCGTCCGCTCCTGGCGAATCGGCGGACTCGGCGGATTCTGCCGTGGCGGCGGCCTCGGCGGCTTCCGCCTCGCCCTCGGTGGCCCACGGCAGCCGGAAACCCGGTCGACGCTGATTCGAGGTCATGTGCTGTAGCTCCTTGCCCATTGTTCGGTCGCCTGCGGACAGCAGGTGGTGCGGCCGGTCCACATCCTAGCGCCGGGATGGCCGAAGTCCGCAGCACCCGGAAGTACCGGCCCGGCGCGGACCACGGTACCCCCGCGCCGGTTGCTACCATGCCGGCCATGCTGCAGCTGCCGGACCTGCCCGTGTCGGTCGCGGTGGGGCTGCGGCTGGCCCTGATCGCCGTTGCCGCGCTGGTGGCCTTCGTCGTCCTGCGCGCCGCGGTCGGCGTCGGTGTCCGTCATCTGCTGGAACGGCGAAGCGAGGAGGCCGGCGCGGGCGTCCTTCCCCCCGCCGAGCTCGAGCGGCGCGTCCAGACCATCGGCCGCCTGGTGGTCCGCATCGGGGGCAGCGTCGTGGTCATCATCGCCGTGCTGATGGCCCTCCGGCTGTTCGGGATCGATATCGGCCCCGCCGTCGCCGGGCTGGGCGTGGTCGGCATCGCGGTCGGGTTCGGGGCGCAGACGCTGGTGAAGGACTGGCTCGCGGGCATCTTCATCGTGCTCGAGAACCAGTACAGCGCCGGTGACGTCATCCGCATCGGCGGCGTCGATGGCGTGGTTGAGGACTTCAGCCTGCGCCGCACGACGCTCCGCGACCTCGACGGCACGCTCCACACCGTCCCGCACGGCCAGATCACCGTCGCATCCAACATGACCCGCCTGTGGGCGCGCGTGAACCTCGACGTCAACGTCGCCTACGACACCGACCTCGACCAAGCCACCGAGATCATCGACCGGGTCGGCGCGGATCTGCAGGCCGATCCGGAGTGGGGCCCGCGCCTGCTCGAGGTGCCCAGCGTGGTTCGGGTCGAGGCCCTCGCGGACTCATCGGTCACGCTGAAGGTGCTCGGTCAGGTGCGCGCCGCCGAGCAGTGGGCCGTCGGCGGTGAGCTGCGCAAGCGTATCCTGGCCGCGTTCACCGGAGCCGGGATCAAGATCCCCTATCCGCACCGCGTCATGGTCAACCAGCCCGCGGCAGGTTCCTCGGCCGAGGCTGGCGAAGCGGATGCGGACGGGGCGGAGACCGACGGCTGACCCGTACGAATGGGAGCACGTCGGCGGACCAGTCCCCCGGTCCTGCCAAACGGGCTAGGCGGACTCTTCCTCGCGCTCCTCGGCGCGTGCCGGACGCGCGCGGCGGCGGCGGGGCTCGGCGTCCTCGGCCTCGGTGAGGAGCATCGGCGGCTTGCCGTGATCGATCGTCTCGCCGGTGATCACGACCTTCTTGACGTCGGTCCGCTCGGGAATGTCGTACATCACCTCGAGGAGCGCCTCCTCGACGATCGTGCGCAGCGCGCGGGCGCCGGTCTTGCGCTCCAGCGCCAGCCGGGCGGTGGCCTCGAGGGCGTCGGGCGTGAAGACGAGCTCCACCTTGTCGAGTGACAGGAACTTGGTGAACTGGCGGGTGACCGCGTTCTTCGGCTCGGTGAGGACCTTGACGAGATCCTCCTGCGCCAGCGCGGCGAGGCTGACGACCACCGCCAGCCGGCCGACGAACTCGGGGATGAGGCCGTACTTCAGCAGGTCCTCGGGCATGAGCTTGTCGACCAGCGCCTGCCGTCGCTGCTCCTTCGAGTGCTGCGACTGAGAGCCGAACCCAATTCCCCGCTTGCCGACCCGCTCCTCCACGATCTTCTCGAGGCCCTCGAAGGCGCCGCCGCAGATGAAGAGGATGTTCGTGGTGTCGATCTGGATGAAGTCCTGGTGCGGGTGCTTGCGGCCGCCCTGCGGCGGCACGTTGGCGACCGTACCCTCCAGGATCTTCAACAGCGCCTGCTGCACGCCCTCGCCGGACACGTCGCGGGAGATCGACGGGTTGTCGGTCTTGCGCGCGATCTTGTCGATCTCGTCGATATAGATGATCCCGCGCTGCGCGCGCTGGACGTCGAAGTCGGCGGCCTGGATGAGGCGCAGCAGGATGTTCTCGACGTCCTCGCCAACGTAGCCGGCCTCGGTCAGGGAGGTCGCATCGGCGATGCAGAACGGCACGTCGAGAACCTTGGCCAGGGTCTGGGCCAGCAGCGTCTTGCCCGACCCGGTCGGCCCGACGAGCAGGACGTTCGACTTGCCCAGCTCCACGTCGTCGACGCTCTGACCGGCGTTCACGCGCTTGTAGTGGTTGTAGACCGCCACCGAGAGAACCTTCTTCGCCTGGTCCTGGCTGATGACGTAGCTGTCGAGCTGGTCCTTGATGCGGCGCGGACTCGGAAGCGGAGCCGCCTGCGCCTTGCTGGCGCGCGGCGTCTCGAGCATCTCCTCCTCGATGATCTCCTGGCAGAGGTTGATGCACTCGTCGCAGATGTACACGCCCTGGCCCGCAATGAGCTTGCGGACCTGCTCCTGGCTCTTGCCGCAGAAGCTACAGCGGTACGGGACCTTCGACTTCGTCGTCATCGGACGCCGATGGTAGCACGGGCATGTGAACCGGCCGTCACCCCCCAATGGTCGTAGGATGCACCGATGCCGCCGCTGCGCTTCGCGCGCGTCGAGACCACCATCGGAGCGATGCTCGTCGCGGAGACCGACTACGGCGTCGCAGCCATATCGCGGTCCAAGTCGATCCAAGCCTCTCTCGGTGGACTCCGTCGGCGGTTTCCCGGCGCCGATCCGATGCCGGCCGACCTCGATTCGGGATGGCTGGCCGCGGCGTTCGACGGCGGGCCGTTGCCGCCGGTCGACCTGCGCGGCCTGCCCGCGTTCGACGCCCGTGTCTACGACGCGGTACGCGGCGTGCCGCCGGGCGAGACGGTGACCTACGGTGAGGTCGCGATGATCATCGGCTCACCCGGTGCCGCGCGCGCCGTCGGCAACGCCATGGCTCGCTGCCCGCTCTTTCCGGCCGTGCCGTGTCATCGCGTCGTGCGCGCTTCGGACGGCTGGTCCGGCTGGGGGGGCGACGTGGCGCTCAAGCTCCGGCTCCTGCGGTCTGAACTGTCATGACGCCGCGTCGCCGAAGCCCTCGCGGCTGACACATTGGTAGGAGCGCCGGGCTGGGGCCTCGCCCGCCCCAGCGGTCCGGCAAGGGCCGGGCCGCCGGCCAGGCTACTTCTTGGCCTTGTCCTCGGTCGCGGCCTCGTCGGCCTTCGGAACGGTGCCCCCGGCGGCCTGGGCCATGCTGATCAGCGACTCGTTGACGCCGTGGAAGACCTCGTCGATCAGGCCGTACTCCTTCGCCTCCTCCGGGCTCATGAAGTAGTCGCGATCGGAATCGCCCTTCACCTTGTCGACCGCCTGGCCGGTGTGCTTGGCAAGGATCTCGAGCAGCCGGTTGACGAGATGCAGGTTCTCGCGCATCTGGATCTCGACGTCCGGTGTGTTGCCGCGGAAGCCGGATGAACCCTGGTGGATCATGATCCGGCTGTTCGGCAGGGCGTAGCGCTTGCCGGTCGCGCCGGCGGCCAGCAGCACGGCCCCCATCGACGCCGCCTGACCGATGCAGATCGTGGACACGGGCGCGCGCAGGTACTGCATCGTGTCGTAGATGGCGAGACCGCTCGTGACCACGCCACCGGGCGAGTTGATGTAGAGCTGGATGTCCTTCTCCGGGTCCTCCGACTCGAGGAAAAGCAGCTGCGCGATGATCAGGTTGGCGACGTTGTCCTCGACCGCGTCACCCAGGAAGATGATCCGGTCCTTGAGCAGGCGGCTGTAGATGTCGAACGCGCGCTCACCGCGGGCGCTCGACTCGATGACCATCGGGACGAGCATCGGTTACTTGGACTCCTCGGGTTGCTCGGTGGTGTCGGCGGTTGCTGGCTCTCCGGGCGGGGTCGCCTCGCCGATCGCATCGGTCCCGAGGGCGCGCTCGATGAGCCTCTCGACCAGTGTACGGTTGCGGAGCGTCATGCGCAGGTAGCTGCGGCCCCGGCGCGACGTCAGGTACTCGCGCAGCTTGGCGTCGTTGTCGTAGCGGCCAAGCTGATCGGCGATCTCGGCCTCGATTTCCTCGTCAGAGGCGTCGACCCCCTCCTTCTCGGCAATGGCTGACAGGACGAGGAGCGTCTTGACGCGCCGGGTCGCCGGCTCGCGCAATTCGGTGGCAAGCTCCTCGGGGGTCTGCTTGGCGAGCGCCAAGTACTGCTCCATGCCGATGCGCTGCTGTGCCAGCCGGGTCCGCAGCTCGTCGCGCATGATCTCGATCTCGTTGGCGACCATCACCTCGGGAAGCTCGACGGTCGCGTTCGTCGTCGCATAGTCGATGATCCGGTCGCCGAACGCGTGCCGCGCCTCCGCCTCGGCGCGCCGCTCCATCGCCTCGCGAATCTCGGTGCGCAGCTCCTCGACGGTCGTCACGTCGCCGACGCTGGCGGCGAACTCGTCGGTGACGTCGGGCAGCAGCTTCTCGCGCAGGTCGAGCAGTTCGACCTCGAAGTGTGCCTGCTTGCCGCGCAGCTCCTCCACCCGGTAGTCGTCGGGGAAGGCGATGTCGAAGCCCGTCGACTCGCCAATGCGGAGGCCGACCAGGTTGTCCTCCCAGCCCGGGATCATCCGGTCCTCGCCGATGACCAGCGGCATGCGATCGGCCGATCCGCCGTCGAAGGGCTCGCCATCGATGCTGCCGACGAACTTCACGCTGGCGAGGTCACCCTTCTGGGCCGGGCGCTCGTCGATCGGGCGCAGGGTGGCCTGCTGCTCGCGGAGCTCCCCGATCACCTGCCCAACCTGATCGTCGGTGATCTCGGGCGCCTCGAGGCCGAACGGATAGTCGGCGTACGCGCCGAGCTCGACGTCGGGTCGGACCGGCACGGTTGCGGTGAAGGTGATGGCCTGCCCCTCGGCCAGGGAGGACGGATCGATGTCGACGTCGGGCTGGTCGATAGGGATGATGTCGGTCTGGCTCAGCGCGCGGTCGTAGGCGTCGCTGACGAGGTGGTCGATCGCCTCGGCGAGGACGCTGCCGCGGCCGACGAAGCGGTCGATCACGTGGCGGGGCGCCTTGCCGGGTCGGAAGCCCGGCACGCGGGTCCGCTCAGCCACGTGCCGGTACGCCGTCGCGAAATGCCGGTCGACCTCGGCCGGGGGGACCTCGATCTCGAGGACCATCTTCGATCCGGGCTCGGATCGCGTCGATACGGTGACCAAGTCAGCTCCTGCATACATGGTGGGCGAGGCGAGATTCGAACTCGCACGTCTTTCGACACCGGCTCCTAAGGCCGGCGCGTCTGCCGTTCCGCCACTCGCCCGGTATGAATCCTACAGAGAAGTGTGCCCGGGCGACTTCCGGAGCCCGCTCGCCGTTCTGAGCAAGGCTCGCATGAGCGCGACGCACGGTGCATGAGCCGCAAAGACTCGCTGCGAGCGCGAAGGCGACGTCGGGTCCGTGGCCGCTGACGTCGACGCGTCGCCGACCCAGGACGCGTTCGCGCGTTACCGGCGTCGCGAGCTGATCCCCGAGTAGTCTTCGCGCGCCTCCGCGCTCGCCGCACGCGCCCGCTCCTCGGGCCGCCGCGTGACGTCGTCCTTGGCGTGGCGTGGATCAGGCTCCGCGGCGCCGCCAGCGGTTCCGACGGCGTCGAGGGGAGCGATCCCCGAGGGCGGCTCGCCGGACAGGAACCGCTCCACGGCCTTTCGCGCCAGAGCGGCGGTCAGAATCGCAGCACCCGCCTCGAAGGCAGTCCAGGCCGTGCGCCTGGGGCCGGCCGGTCCCTTCGCCATCTGCTCCGCCATTTTCTTGCTGACTTTGCCGTGGCGCTTCGGATCGTGACGCCAGCGGAGGAGCTCCTCGGACAGGCTCTGTCGTGCGTCGGCCGCCTTCGGACCGATGGTGCCCGCCATCGAGTCCACCCAGGACTGCATCGGCTTCGGAAGAGCGTCGTAGGCCTTTTCCGGCTCCGAGCGGAACACCCGCCGTCGAACGAGGCGCGCCGCGCGGACCGGTCCGCCGGCCAGCAGGAAGAGGGCCCCCGCGCCGAGACCGACCACGAGCGCGGAATTCTCCGTGAAACGCTTCTTCAGGTCCAACGCGTCGCGGAGCTGGTCGGCCGTGCGCTCGAGCTCCGTGCGCTGGGCCCTGATGGCTAGCCGCGTCTCAGCAAGCGGTTCTTCGCCCACTGCACGTCCTCCTTGACCGCTGCGATCGTCTCTTCGGGGGTGTACTTGGTGCTCGTCACGCGCCTGATGCCATTCCAGCCGAGAAGGCCGGCCACGGCGACGAGCAGGAGGAGCAGGATCAGCGCCACCCACCACAGGCCGATGACCACCAGCACGGCGACAACAAAGGCCACCAGCGCGATGAGGAAGACGAGGGCGAGTGCCGCGGCGACCGCCAGCAGCAGGATGCCGCCCTTCAGCTGACCCAGGTTGCGCGCCATCTCCTGGCGACCGCGCCGGACCTCGAGCTTTGCCAGGGTCACGCCGCCCGACACGAGACGCTTCACCAGGGTAAAGGCATTCTCGCGACGGCGGGACGCGTCGCCTGTGGTCATGGCACCTCCGGTGGGACGGATCGGGGCGCGCCACAGTCGCGGCGCACGGTGGTCGATTCTACCAACGAGCACATCGGATGCCAGCGCACGTCCGCGGATCGTCCGGTATTCTTCGCGGCCACATGGCCAAGCGACGAACCTCGGGCATCCAGCGCCGCGAGCGAGCAAGCAGCGAGGCACTGAACCGACGGCTCGACGAGCGGGCCTCCGGACCGAGCCTTCCCGATTGGCGTCTGCTGGCGATCGGCGGCGTCCTGCTGGTCGGAGTGCTCATCATCGGTCTGGTGCTGGTCCTGAGTGGCGGCGGCAACGAGTTCGCGGGCACGACCCAGCCGGACGACGGGAACCAGCACGTCCCGGTCGGGACGACCTGCCGCTCGGCGGAGGCGCCCTGCGGCCCGGATCCCTATTCGAGCTTACCGGCGACCTCCGGTCCCCATTGGGACCCGAGCGGCGTGGCTGCCTGGGGGGCGTACTCGACACCGCAGAACGAATCACAGCTCGTCCACAATCTCGAGCACGGCGGGATCGTGATCTGGTACGACCCAGACGCACTGGACGACGCGGAGGTGGCCGAGCTCACCGATTTCGTGGAGGGCCAGGTTGCCTCGGGGCTCAGCGGGCGCTTCAAGTTCATCCTCAGCCCGTGGGGTGGCAGCGAGGATCTGGGTGCCGCCGTCGCGGTGACCGCCTGGCGGCACCTGCTGAAGCTCGAGGCGTTCGACATGGACGCCATCCGCTCCTTCGCCGATGCGAACTACCTGCGTTACGCCCCCGAGCCGAACGGCGGGCCGGGCCCGGCCTGATCTGCATCGGTTGACCCACCCCGCCCGCTCCGGCATCATTCCGACGGGCGCCTAGCTCAACGGCAGAGCAAGTGACTCTTAATCACTAGGTTCGGGGTTCGAATCCCCGGGCGCTCACCATTCGACCACCCGATGGCGGGTCCGCGCGGCCCGCCATATCCCTGTCACCGCCGCCGCCGCCTCGGTCCATCTCCTGGAGGCATTCTTGGCCCAGGTTCCGATCCAACGACACCGGCTCGACAACGGGTTGCGCGTCGTCCTTTCGCGCGACCCCCGCGCGCCGCTCGTGGCGGTCAACCTCTGGTACGACGTCGGCAGCCGGCACGAGAAGGTCGGCAAGACGGGGTTCGCCCACCTGTTCGAGCACATGATGTTCCAGGGCACGGCGAACGTGGAAAAGGGACAGCACTTCAGCCTCGTGCAGGCGGCGGGTGGCACCCTGAACGCGAGCACCTGGCTCGACCGCACCAACTACTTCGAGACCCTGCCCAGCCACGAGCTGGAGCTGGCCCTCTGGCTGGAGGCCGATCGGATGGCCTCGCTCCTGCCGGCGATGACCCAGGAGAAGCTCGACAACCAGCGCGACGTCGTGAAGAACGAGCGGCGGTGGAGCGTCGACAACCAGCCGTACGGCACGTGGGACGAGAAGATGCAGGCGCTCGTCTTTCCCGAGACCCACCCGTACCATCACTCCACGATCGGCTCGATGGAGGACCTGTCGGCCGCGTCGCTGGAGGACGTGGGCGAGTTCTTCGCGACCTACTACGCGCCGAACAACGCGGTCCTGACCGTGGCGGGCGACTTCGAGACCGACGAGGCGCTGGCGATGGTCGAGCGTCATTTCGGATCGATCCCGGCGAATCCGGCGCTCCCGCCGGCGCCGGACATGTCCATCGATCCGCTCCTGGGCACCGAGCTCCGCGAGACGGTGCCTGACCAGGTTCCGTTGCCACGCATCTACCTGGCGCACCGGGTCCCGCCGTTCGGGACCGATGCGTTCGACGCGCTCGACGTGGCCGCCGATATCCTGGGCGCGGGCCGCGCCTCCCGCCTCTACGCCAGCCTCGTCCGTGAGCAGAAGCTGGCCCAGGACGCGAGCGTCTTCGTCTTCCCCTTCATCGGGGGCGCCACCATGTTCGCGCTGTGGGTCACCGCCAGACCCGGCGTGAGCACCGAGCGGCTTGAGGCGGCAACCCTGGCCGAGCTGGATCGCCTGGCGACCGACGGACCCACTGATGGCGATCTGGAGCGCGTCATCAATCTGCACGCGGCGCACGTGGCTGGCGCGCTGGAGCGGATCAGCGAGCGTGCCGATCGGCTGAGCATGTACGCCTGCCTGTTCGACGAGCCGGAGCGGATCAACACCGAGACGAGCCGCTGGGAAGCGGTCGACGCCACGCGCGTCCGCGACGCCCTGCAGTCCTCCGTGCGTGCCGACAACCGGCTGACCCTGACCTACGTGCCGGCCGAGGCGGCGTCGTGATCGCGCCACCCATCGCCGGCTCGCCGCGGCCGTATCGGTTCCCCGAGTTCGAGCACCGGCGCCTGGCCAACGGCCTTGGCGTCTGGCTGGTGCCACTGCCCGAGCGCGAGTTGGTCAGCATCCACATGCTGACCGATGCCGGCGCCGCCTCCGAGGACGAGGCTCACGCCGGGGTTGCGGCACTGACCGCGCAGCTGCTCGTGACCGGTACCCGGCGTCTCGACGCCGCGGCCTTCGCCGAGACCACCGAACGCCTGGGGATCGAGGTCAGCAGCGAGTCCTCCTGGGACAGCGCGCGCGCCGGCTTCACCGCCCTGGGCAGCAAGCTGGACGACGGCCTGGCGCTGCTCGCGGAGATGCTGCGCACTCCGCGCCTCGACCCGGGCGAATTCGACCGGATCAAGGCCGAACGCCTGAACGATATCCTTCAGGCCCGCGCCGATCCCGGGCGGCTGGCTGACGAGAGCTTCCTCCGCGAGGTGTACGCCGCCGACGAGCCGTATGGACGGCTATCCGCCGGAACTCCGGAGTCGGTCGCCGGCCTGACCATCGAGGACGCGCGGACCTTCTACGCCAGCCACTACGCGCCGAACGTCGCCGACCTCGTCATCGCGGGAGCCATCGAGCCGGATGCCGCCCGCGACGCCATCGAGCGCCACCTTGGCGATTGGTCCGGGACCGCGCCGGAGCACCGCACCTTCGCGCCAAGCCAGCGCGGTGGGCGGCGGATCGTGCTGGTAGATCGGCCCGGATCGGTGCAGAGCGAGCTGCGGGTCGGCCACCTCGGCATCGACCGCCACGATCCTCGCTACTTCCCCGCCATGGTCATGGCCGCGCTGCTCGGCGGCGTCTTCGGGAGCCGGCTCAACCTGCGGCTGCGCGAGGAGCTCGGCTACACGTATGGCGCGCGCTGTTCGTTCGACCCGCGTCGGGCCGTGGGGCCCTTCACCGCCACCGCCGCCGTCCAGACCGAGGTGACCGTCGACGCCATCCGCGAGCTGCTCGGCCAGCTCGAGCGGATCCGTGAGGCACCGCCCGGCGAGGTGGAGCTGGCGGAGGTTCGCGACTTCCTGGTCGGCGTCTTTCCGCTCCGGTTCGAGACGACCGGCGGCATCGCGGCCGCCATCGAGCCACTCGCCGTCTTCGACCTGCCGCACGACTGGTGGCAGACGTACCGCGCCAACCTGGAGGCGGTCGGCCCCGAGGACGTCCACGGCGTGGCGCGCGAGCTGGTTCGCCCCGACGAGGCGCTGATCCTGCTCACCGGCGACGCCTCAGTGCTTCGCGACGAGCTCGAGAAGGCGGACCTTGGGCCACTCGAGGTGATCTCCCCGGCCTGACGGCCTACCGAGCGCGGCTCCCTCGGGCTATCGGGGCCCAGCTCAGGACCGATGCCGGCGGCCGAGCTCCGCTTCGACATCGGCCAGGGCCAGGCCGCGCGCTTCGAGCAGCACGAGCGCGTGGTAGAGCAGATCGGCCGCCTCGGCGACCACTTCCTCATCGGTCCCGGCCAGGGCCGCGGCAGACAGCTCCCCCGCCTCCTCGGTCACTTTCTCGGCTGGCCGTCGCGGCCCGCCGGCGAGCAGGCGCGCGGTGTAGGAGGCCTCGACGCCGGCATCGCGGCGATCGCCGATGAGCCCGGCCAAGGCCGCCAGGTCGAAACGCTCCACGTCGCCGTCGAAGCAGGAGCGCGTGCCGGTATGGCAGGCCGGTCCGAAGGGCTCGACGCGGTAGGCGATGGCATCGGCGTCGCAGTCGACGGTCATGCCGACCACGCGCATGACGTTGCCGCTGCTGGCGCCCTTGCGCCACAGCTCGTCGCGCGAGCGCGACCAGAAGTGCGCCTGGCCGGTGCGCTCGGTGGCCTCCACCGCCGCCCGGTTGGCCCAGGCCAGCATGAGCAGGCCGCCGCGCGTCGCATCGGTCACCACCACCGGCAGCAGGTCGCCGTGCGACCAGTCCGGACGCCGCTCGCTCAGCCAAGCCACGCCGCCACCTCCTGCGCCGATGGGACGGGTGCCGGCATGCGGATGCTCAGGCCGCGCGCCGCGAGCGCCTCCTTGAGCGAGCCGATGCGC
>JALZDF010000051.1 GCA_030862645.1 Chloroflexota bacterium | reverse complement strand
GCAATGACGACGTCCGGCTCGCGGAGGAGGACGCGGCGCAGGCCGGCCTCGACGCGGATGAGCCGATGAGCGACGAGGAGCAGGTCGAGGTGGCGGAGATCCGCGCCGAGATCGAGGAGACCCGCCTGGAGATGGGCGGGACGCTCACCGAGCTGGGCGATCGGCTCGAGCCGAGCCACCTCGTCGAGCAGGCAAAGGAAAACGTACGCGAGGCGACCATCGGTCGCGTCGAAGAGACCGCAAAGGGGATGTCAGACATGGTCATGGAGACGATCAAGCGCAACCCGATCCCGGCGGCACTCGCCGGAGCAGGGCTTGCCATGCTGTGGGCGAACCGCACCGTCGGGACGAACGGCCATCGCACGACGCAGTACGGCACCGCCGGCTACGGCTACGGGAGCCGACCGGCCTCGATGTACGGCACTGACCAGGGCTCCGAGGGCATCGGCTCCAAGGCGAAGGACGTCGCGTCTAGCGTTGGCGACACTGTCGGATCCGCCGCCGAGACGGCACAGCAGGCGACCGGCGAGGTCATGGGCCGCGCGGGGCAGACCGTCGAGCAGGTCGGCTGGAAGGCCGATCGGTTCATGCAGGCCAACCCACTGGCCGTGGGCGCCATCGCCATCGGTGCCGGCGCGCTCATCGGCTCGCTGCTCCCGGAGACGACGCAGGAGCGCGAGTTCCTCGGCGATGCCAGCCGCCAGGTCGGCTCGACCGTGCGCGAGACGGTGGACCAGGCCGCCACCAAGGCCGAGGAGACGATGGATCGGGCGGAGGAGCAGATCACCACGCCCGCCTGACCCCATCCGCTCCCTGCGACACCCGGTCCCGATACTCGGACCGGGTGTCGTTGCGTCCGGCGCATCGTGGCGAACGCCGCGCCCGACGCCTGGGGGACACCGGCCAGCGCTGACCCAAATCTGAAGGAGTCTTTAATTCCCACGGATTCCTTCGCGAGTGCCCTTGCAGGGCGCTGTATCCTTCGCGCAGCAGGGATATCGGTCAGATAATGCGCAGAATATCCCCCGGGCCATAACTGCCGCCGATCCCTGCGGGAGGGCACTTCTGTGAAGCACCGCTTCATTTACCTGACCACGAGCCTCGTCCTTCTCCTCCTCCTCCCGCTGCTGGCCAGCGCTGCGGCCAAACCGTCCGCCGGCCTGCTCCCCGACATGCGTACCGTGGTCCCGACCCACCTCCAGCTGGTCAACGCCGGACAGCAGGAGATCCTGCGGTTCAGCAACGGCATCGCCAACACCGGCGCGGGGCCGTGGGCGCTGCGGCCTGATCCGCCGATCTCGGATGCGGTGGACCAGGTCAGTGCGGTGCAGGAGTTCCGCGACTCGGGCGCGTACTACAAGTGTGGTGAGCAGCCGAAGCAAGTGACCGAGTGCTACAACGTGGTCAGCGAGAAGGTCGCCGGCACCTTCGAGTTCCACGCCGAGCACAACCACTGGCATATCGGCGACGTGGCCCTGTTCGAGGTGCGCAAGGGCTCACCGACCGGCCCAATCGTGGGCGGCAACTCCATCAAGACCACCTTCTGCCTCATCGACTGGTACAAGCTCGCCGACAACTCGCCGACCGCCGAGCGGGTCTTCTTCGACTGCTACACCAGTTTCCAGGGCATCAGCTCCGGCTGGGTCGACCAGTACCACCAGTCCACCGAGGGCCAGCAGCTGGACCTCACCGGCGTGCCGAACGCCAACGACTACTACCTCGTCAGCACGTCGAACTATGCCGGGATCTTCGCTGAGTCCGATACGACCAACAACTCGGCGTGGGTGAAGTTCCGGCTCTACTCCGATAGCAACGGCAACCGCAAGGTCGAGGTTACGGGCCACTCTCCATGCGTCGAGGGCTCCGGCCTGTGCGGTGAACGCTCGACGAACCGCTGACCATCGGTTCGCAACCGCTCGACGGACACCCTCGCGGGCGCGATCGGGAGCGGTTTGCGTGCGCGACAACGAGAGGAGTTGGGCCTCGCTCGGGGCCCGACTCCCCTCCATGCGGGCCGGGAACCCGACGTGCTGCGACGAACGGCCAACGCCGGTCGTCACGCGCTCAGCGGACGAGCGGCACGCGCGGATCGGGGTCGAGCCCTGACCACGACTCCATCACGAATGCGAGGTTGGGGTCGAACGAGCAGGCCATGGTCCGGTGGTCGCCAGCCAGCGCGTTGAGGTAGTACGCGTCGTCGCCGTGGGTGGCGACGAAGGGGTGGTATCCATCGGTGACCACGACCGTCTCGCCGTCGCGGACGGCCCAGAGCAGGTCCCGCGAGCCGTCGGCCCGATAGAGGCGCTGGAGCCCCCAGGCCTCCGCTCGCCGGAAGCGGTAGGAGTACACCTCCTCGAGGACCGCCTCGCGCGGCATGTCGTCCGTGTCGTGCTTGTGCGGCGGCCATGAGCTCCAGTTGCCGGACGGGGTGTACACCTCGACCACCTCGAGCCGGTCGGCCGGGAAGTCGGGCGTAATGATGTGGTTGATCTGGCGGGTCGCGTTGCCCGCACCGCGGACCTCGACGCGAACGTCCTCCGGACCGATACGGACCGGCCCCTCCGCGGTGGCACGACCCGATCTCGGGGCAGTCGCAACGGCGACCGTTACGAACTGGCGGGCCGGCGCCACCGGCAGCGCCACGCCTGGCGGCAGGTAGGCGGCAGAGGGCAGGCCGTCCCAGACCGAAGCCCGTCCGGGCAGCTCCAGCTCCCCCACCCGTGCACCGCCGCCGGCGAGCACCACGACCGCCGTCTCGACGTCATCCCCGCCGACCGTAATCGGCGCCGCGAGGTCGTGGACGGCGAAGGAGAGGTGGCGCCAGCCGGCGCGCTCGGGGGTGACCGGCTCCCCGGGCGGCAGCCGCAGGTCCGAAGCGTCGATCACGCGTCCGGGTTCGGAAGCAGCGCGTCGGTCACCAGGTGCAGCAGCTCGTGATAGGAGCCGATGAACGCACGCAGCGTGCGCACTGTGGGCGGCCAGGTGTCGAACTGCTCGATCGACAGCCCGTCCGGCTCGTGGGCGCGGACGAAGTCGGGGAAGTGCTGCGCGAGCTCCTCCACGTACGGCACCGGGTCGTCGATCCGCGACCGCACCTCCACCGACGAGGCGTTGAAGCGCTTCTGCCACGAGGACGGCATGGTGATGACGACGTCGCCGCCGATGAGCTCCGACCAGTGCAGCTGGTGGCGGATGGCGGCGCCCAGGAGACGGGCGCGGAAGCCACGCGACTGCCACTCGGCGTAGGCGCGCTTGAACACCGCGACCCCGGACCAGGCCAGGGCCGCCGGGTCGAGGATGGCGCCCTCGCGCTCGGCCACCACTCGCAGCCAGTCCTCGATGCGGCCCATCATGATCGTGATGACCGGTCCCATGCCGTCGATGGGAAGGCCCTCGGCCGTACGCCGGTCGATCCCCCGCTGCACCGCCTCGGCGGCGGCCACCGCCTGCGCCACGCTGAACGAGACGGTGGCGTTCACGCTGATGCCGCGGTACGACGCCTCCTCCATGGCGGCCACGCCGGCCACCGTGGTCGGGAACTTGACGATGATGTTCGGCGCCAGCCCGGTGAAGCCGAAGGCCTGGGTGACCATGGCCGAGGCGTCGCGGTAGAGGGTCGGATCGGTCTGGACCGAGAGCCTGCCGGCGCGGCCGCCGGAGGCCTCGAAGGCGGGCATCAGCAGCGGCGCGGCGCGCACGCTCATCTCCGCCACGATGGCCCAGGCCAGCGCGCGCTCGTCGGCTGACGGCTGTTCCCCCGCCAGCTCCCGGACCCGCGAGGCCCAGTGCGCGGCATCCTTCTTCCAGTTGTCGACCACGATGGTCGGATTGGCGGTCGCCCCGACCGCACCGAAGCCGACCGCATACTCGAGCTCATCGATGGCGCAGCTGTCGTTCCAGACGTCGGTCGGCGTCTCGGACACGGTGCGCGCGAGCGGGCTGGCGGTGATGGTCTGCATGGTTGACATCGGCCTTGGGCAGGGTGCTAGAGTGCCGCGATGTAATCGTTTGCATGGTACCGGATTGACGCAACTGGGCACAGCCGTGCAACGCCTGACCGGCGCACAGATCATTGCCGAATACCTCGTCCGCGCCGGGGTCACCCATGCCGCCGGCATTCCCGGCCACGGCGTGTGGACGCTGACCGATGCCCTGCTCGATCGGCCCGAGATCCGGACCGTGCAGGTCATGCACGAGCAGTCAGCCGTCCATCTTGCCGACGGCTTCTACCGCGCGTCCGGCAGGCCGATGCTGGCGTTCACCTCGATCGGCCCGGGCGCCACCAACACGGTGATCGGCATGGCGACGGCGTACGTCGATTCCACCGCCGTCGCGCTGTTCACCGGTTCGACCCACACGTACATGCGCGGCCACGGCGTCCTCCAGGAGCTCGAGCGACGCCACCAGGCGGACAACCCACGCATCTTCGAGCCGATCGTCAAGGAGTGGTGGCAGCCATCGCGGGTCGACGACCTGCCGTTCGTCCTCCACCGCGCCTGGAACGCGATGACCACCGGGCGTCCCGGCCCGATCCTGATGGACGTGCCGATGGACGTCCAGGCCGCGACGGGCGAGATCCGCATTCCGGAGCCCGATGCGCGCGAGGCGCGCGGGCGGCCGCGTCCCGACGCGGTCATGGTCGAGCGCGCGGCGGCGCTGCTGGCCGGCGCCAAGCGGCCGGTGATCGTGGCCGGTGGCGGCGTCATCTCGTCCGACGCGACCACCGAGCTGCAGGCGCTGGCCGAGCGGCTCGGCGCGCCGGTGGTGACGACCTGGAACGGCAAGGGAGCCATCGACGAAACCCATCCGCTGGCCGGGCAGACGATCGGCGACACCGGCTCCACCATCGGCAACGCGCTCAGCGCCTCGGCCGACGTGATCCTGAGCGTCGGCTGCCGGTTCGTCGACTGGTCCGCGTCGTCGTGGCGGGCGGGGGTCACGTTCGCCATCCCGCCGGCGCAGCTCGTCCAGCTCGAGATCGACGAGCGCGAGATCGGCAAGAACTATCCGGTTGCAGTGCCCCTGCTGGCCGATGCGCGGGCCGGCCTGGCCGACCTGGTCGTGGCGCTCGGCGCCGGCGAGCCGCGCACGGATTACGCGGAGGAGATCGCCTCGCTGCGGCGGGAATGGGAGCAGCAGGTCGAGGTCAAGTCCGGCTCCGAGGCGACGCCGATGACGATGGCCCGTGCCGTGCGGGAGGTGCAGGCCGCCACACGCGAGGACGCGATCGTGGTCACTGGCGCCGGGCTGCCGCAGGGCATGGTCAAGCAGCGTTGGGTGACGCGACAGCCGCGCACGCACCTCACCTCTGGTGGCTTCAGCACCATGGGCTTCACGCTGCCGGCGGCCATCGGCGCACAGCTGGCCCGGCCGGATGCCCAGGTGCTGGCGGTATGCGGCGACGGCGACTTCCTGCAGTCGATGCAGGAGCTGTCAGCGGCGGCGCTCGCCGGCACGCCGGTCTGCACCGTCGTCCTCGACAACTCGGGGTGGATCAGCATCAAGGGCGGCCAGCAGCACCACTTCGGGCGCACGGCCATCACCGACTTCATCCGCGACGGGGCGCCGTACTCGCCAGACTTCGCCGCCATCGGTCGCGCCTTCGGCATCCACGCCGAATTCGCCGAGCGGGCCGCCGACGTGCGCACGGCGGTGGAGCGGGCGCTCGCATCGGGTGGCCCGTCGCTGGTCCACGTTCCGGTGGACCGCGACCTCGCCGTGGCCGGGCCGGACAAGACCGGCTGGTGGGACGTGCCGGTGCCGGAGGGACGCCCGGTCTACGACGAGCAGCTGGCCGGGCGCGCCGAGGAGCAGCACGGATGAGCCTCCGCGAGGCCCCGATCGGCTGTGTACCGATCGTCTGGAACAACGCCGACCTGTTCGACCTGGCGCCCGAGACGGCCGCGGAGAGCGTGCTCGACGAGATCGCGCGCCTCGGCTTCGCGGGCACCCAGTTCGGCCGCGGCTTTCCGGACGGCGAGGCGTTGCGGGACACGCTGGCCAGGCGCGGCCTGCGCTTCGCCGAGCTCTATTCGGCGCTGAACGCCGGGCCGGAGGGCATGGGGGACGATGCCTCTGCGGTGGCCCACCACGACCTCGAGCGGCTGGTGGCGGCCGGCGGGGAAGTGCTGGTGGTGGCGGTCCACGGCGGCGGCGAGCGCGAGCGCTGGAGCGGCCGCGTGACCGAGGGCGCGCCGCGATGGCAGGCATCGGCCTTCGAGGAACTGGCGCAACTGCTGAGCGAGCTTGCGGATGCGGCGCCCGACGGGGTGCGGGTGGCGTTCCATCCGCACACGGCCACGTGGGTGGAATCCCCGGACGAGGTCGAGGCCATCGCGTCGTGCCTGGCGGACACCGGCGCCGGCCTCTGCCTGGACGTCGGCCACTACCTGGTCGGCGGCGGCGAGCCGGTCCGGGCGCTGCGCCGCTATGGCCCGCTGGTGACGCACGTGCACCTGAAGGACGTCGATCCCGCGGTGCTGGCCCGGCTCCGCTCCGGCGAGCTCGACGGCTTCGGCGCCGCGGTGCGCGAGCGGATCTTCACCGAGCTGGGCAACGGCGCGCTCGACCTGCGCGGCGTGCTGGCCACGCTCGACGCGCTGGATTTTGATGGCTGGCTCATGGTCGAGCAGGACTCGTCATGGCTGCCGCCCTCCGAGGCGGCGGCGGTCGGTGCACGCGTGCTGCGCTACGCGCTGCGCGAGCTCGACCCATGAGGGTCGCGGTCGTCGGCGCCGGGAGGATGGGCGGCAGGCACGCCGAGCTCCTGTCCGCCATGGACTCCGTCGACGGGCTTTACATCATCGACGCCGATGCGTCCCGCGCGGCCGAGGTCGCCCATCGGACCGGCGGGCAGGCGGTCACCTTCGGGGAGGCGGTGGCGGCCGCCGAGGCGCTCATCATCGCCACGCCACCGGAGCTGCACCGCGGCGAGGTCGAGACGGCCCTGGATGCGGGGCGCCACGTCCTGTGCGAGAAGCCGCTGACCGATTCGCTGGAGTCCACGATCGCGCTCACCCGCCGCGTGGAAGAGATGGGTGCGCACCTGGAGGTCGGCTTCCAGCGGCGCCACGATCCCGGCTTCGTGTCGGCGCGCGAGGCGGCCGGCGGCCGCCTGCACCTGGTGCGGTTGACGGCCCACGACCCGCTGGTGCGACCGGTGCCCGCGCCGTTCCGCCCGGCGCCGGAGGCCGCGCCGATCTTCCGCGACTCCTCCATCCATGACTTCGACATGGTCCGCTGGCTCTCGGGCCAGGAGGTGACCGAGGTGTCGGTCGAGGCTGGTCGCCGCGACGGCAGCCGCCCGGCGGATCCCCTCGAGATCGAGAGCGCGGTGGTCAGCATGCGCCTGTCAGGCGGCACGCTGGCGGTGCTGGAGGCCAGCTGGCTGCACCCGGCCGGCTACGACACCCGGATCGAGCTGGTCTCCGAGGCGGCTGCCCTCACCGCCGGGCTCTCGCCGCGCACGCCGGCGCGCCACCTCGATTGGAGCTCGGCCGCCGAGCCCTGGGCCGGCTACCTGGAGCGCTTCGATGCCGCCTACCGCGCCGAGCTGGAGGCCTTCCTCGCCTGCTGCCGCGGCGCCCGTCCACCAGTGAGCACCGCCCGCGACGGCCTCGAGGCGATGCGGATCGCGGTGGCCGCCACCCGCGCCCACGTCCTGGGCCGCCGCGTCGGCATGGACGAGATCGCCGGGCTGGCGAAGGTCTCGGTGGCCTGATGCGCATCGCTCAACTCGGAGCAGGACGCATCGGCGCCATGCATGCCGACATCCTCAGCTCGCTGGTGGAGCCCGGCGCCCTGCTGGTGGCCGATGTCGATTCGGCGCGCGCCAGGGACGTCGCTGCTGCCGTCGGCGCCGAGGCGTCCGAGATCGAGACCGCCATCGCGACCGCCGATGCACTCGTCATCGCCGCCAGCAGCACGGCCCACCCGGAGCTCATCCGGGCCGGCATCGAGCGCGGCATCCCCGTTTTCTGCGAGAAGCCGCTGGCCACCGGTCTCCAGGAGACGAAGCGGCTGGTCGAGGACATCGATCGATCCAACGTCCGCTTCCAGCTCGGCTTCCAGCGGCGCTTCGACGCCGCCTACCGGGAGGCCCGACGGCTCGTCGAGGATGGGACCCTCGGCCGGCTCTACGTGGTGCGGCTGGCGGGACACGACCCGGCGCCGCCTCACGAGGCCTACATCCCGCTCTCCGGCGGCATCTTCAACGACTTCAGCGTCCACGATTTCGACGTGACCCGCTGGCTGACCGGGGAAGAGATCGAGGAGGTCTACGCCGATGGCGCCGTGCTCGGCTTCCCGGTCTTCGCGAAGTACGACGACGTCGACACCGCCGTTGCGACCCTGCGCCTGTCGGGCGGGACGCGCGCCATCCTGAGCGCCACCCGGCACGACCCGCTGGGCTACGACATCCGGACCGAGCTGTTCGGGTCGGGCGACAGCGTCAGCATCGGCCTAGGACCTCGCACGCCGATGCGCTCGCTGGAGCCGGGAATACCGCCGCCGGCCGGGCCGGCATGGTCGATGTTCATCGACCGATTCAGGGATGCGTACGAGAATGAGCTGCGCGCGTTCCTGCGGGTCGCGCGCGGCGAGGAAGAGAGCGCCTGCACGGCGCGGGACGGCTTGGAGGCGGTGCGGGTGGCAGTCGCGGCGACACGATCCCTGCGGGAGCACCGGCCGGTACGGGTTGCGGAGGTGACGTGACGAGCAATCGGCCCTGATTTCGATCCTGTTCACGGATATTCGGAGGAGCAACCCAATGCGTATCACGAAGCTGACTTCCATCCCTGCCATCCTGGCCCTGGTGCTCGCCGCGTGCGGGCAGCAGGCGACGCAGACCACGGAGCCGGGCGCGAGCGGCGAGGGCGATGGCGCCCGCACCGACATCACGATCGAGGTCGTCGTCCACGGCCAGGCGTCCGACCCCTTCTGGTCGGTGGTCGCCAACGGCGTCGAGGCCGCCGCCGCGGACCTCGGCATCACGGCCAACTATCGAGCGCCGCAGTCCGACGACCTCGACGTCGTCGCCATGGCTCAGCTCATCGACACCGCCGTGGCGGCCGAGCCGGACGGCATCATCGTCTCCATCCCGGACGCCGACGCGCTTCGTGAGCCCATCGAGGCCGCCATCGCGGCCGGCATCCCGGTCCTCAGCATCAACTCGGGCAGCGACGTGTTCGAGGACCTCGGCCTGCTGACCCACGTCGGGCAGACCGAGTTCGAGGCCGGCGTCGGCGCCGGCGAGCGGATGGCCGCGGAGGGCGTGACGAACACGCTGTGCGTGAACCAGGAGGTCGGCAACGCGGCGCTCGACCTGCGTTGCGAAGGATTCGCCGAGGGGCTGGGCGATGTGCCGTCCGAGGTGATCGCGGTCGATCTCTCTGACCCGGCCAGCTCGCAGGCGACGATCGAGGCGGCACTCTCGGCCGATCCGAGCGTCGACGGCATCCTGACCCTGGGTCCGACCGGGGCGGCGCCCGCGCTGCTCGCCCTCGAGGGCAACGACGCGGTCAGGCTGGCCACCTTCGACCTCTCGCCTGAGGTCCTTACGGCCATCGACGAGGGCCGCATGCTGTTCGCGATCGACCAGCAGCAGTACCTGCAGGGTTACATGGGCGTGAGCATCATGACCCAGTTCGTGCAGTACGGGCTCCTCCTCGGCGGCGGCGACGTGGTCCGCACCGGTCCCGGCTTCGTCACCGGCGACACGGCCGCCCAGGTCATCGAGCTGAGCGCACAGGGCATCCGCTGATGCCAGGCACCGGGGTCGCCGCGCGGCCCCGGTGCGCTTCCACCCACCGAGGAGGTTGATCGGCATGGCCACCGCCGAAGCGTCCGTCGACGAACGGGTCCGCCGCGTCGGACTCGCCAGCATTCTTCTCAGTCGCCCGGAGATCGGCGCGATCATCGGCGCGGTCCTGGTCTGGGTCGTCTTCGCGATCTGGGCCGGTGGCAGCGGATTCCTCTCGCTCGCCGGAGCCGCCACCTACCTCGAGGTTGCCGCCCAGGTGGGCATCGTCGCGTCGGCCGTTGCCCTGCTCATGATCGCCGGCGAGTTCGATCTGTCGGTCGGCTCGGTGATCGGCGCCGCGGGCATGGTCGTCGCCATCGGCATCGGCGTGCTCGGCCTGCCGGTCTGGCTGGCGGTGATCCTCGCGTTCGCGTTCGCCCTGTTCGTGGGCTTCCTCAACGGCTACCTGGTGGTCCGGACGCGCCTGCCGTCGTTCATCGTCACCCTCGGTACCCTCTTCATTCTGCGCGGCCTGACGATCGGCATCACGCGCGCCATCACCGGCCGGACCCAGGTCGGCGGGCTGGCGCCGGTCACCGCCGACGATCCGATTGCAACCATCTTCACCGCCAACATCGGTCCTTTCGAGGTCTCCATCCTGTGGTGGCTGGGCCTCGCCCTGCTGGCCACCTTCGTCCTCCTGCGCACCTCGTTCGGCAACTGGATCTTCGGGGTCGGTGGGTCGGCCATCGCGGCCCGCAACGTGGGCGTGCCGGTCAACCGGGTGAAGATCACGCTGTTCATGGCCACCGCCGCTTCCGCGGCCCTGCTGGCCGTGATCCAGGTCCTCGACGCGGGCAGCGGCGACGTCCTGCGCGGCAGCGACAAGGAGTTCGAGGCGATCATCACTGCCGTCATCGGCGGAACCCTGCTCACCGGCGGCTACGGTTCGGCCATCGGCGCCGTCTTCGGCGCGCTGACGCTGGGCATGACGCGGCAGGGCATCGTCTTCGCCGGCATCCCTGGCGACTGGTACCTCGCCTTCCTGGGCGTCCTGCTGCTGGCCGCCGTCATCGTCAACAACTACATCCGCCAGCGCGCGACCATGACGCGGCACTGAGAGGACGGACCGATGACCCTTCCGCACGACGGCGCCCCGCTCATCGAGGCGCGCGGGCTGACGAAGTACTTCGGCAGCGTCGTGGCGCTGCATGACGTGTCGCTGTCGGTGCGCGCCGGCGAGGTGCTCTGCCTGCTCGGCGACAACGGGGCCGGCAAGTCGACGCTCATTAAGATCCTTTCGGGGGTCCATCCTCCCGACAGGGGCGAGATCCTGTGCGATGGCGAGCGCGTCGAATTCGGATCGCCGCGCGACGCGCTTCAGCGCGGCATCGCGACCGTCTACCAGGACCTGGCCATGATCCCGCTCATGAGCATCAGCCGGAACTTCTTCCTCGGGGCCGAACCGGTCTCAGGCGTCGGGCCGCTGAAGACCCTCGACATCAGGCAGGCCGACCGGGTGACACGGACGGCGCTGAGGCAGATGGGCATCGACCTGCGCGACACCTCGCAGCCGGTCGGGACGCTGTCAGGCGGCGAGCGCCAGTCAGTGGCCATCGCGCGGGCGATCCACTTCGGGGCCAAGGTCGTGATCCTCGACGAGCCCACCTCGGCGCTCGGCGTCAAGGAGGCGGCGGTGGTGCTGCGCTTCATCGCGCAGGCGCGCGAGCAGCGCATCGGCGTGGTGCTCATCACGCACAACATCAACCACGCCTTCCCGATCGGAGATCGGTTCACGATCCTGGATCGCGGAACGTGCACCGGCACCTTCGACAAGGCGGACCTCACGCCGACGCAGCTGCTGGAGCACATGGGTGGCGGCGCCGAGCTTGCCGAGATCGAGCACGAGCTCCAGAAGCCGATCGCGGCCGGCTGACCGCCGTGGGGGCGACGATCGAGGACGTCGCGGCGCGGTCGGGGGTCTCGACCGCGACCGTCAGCCGCGTGCTGTCCGGCAGCGCGCCGGCTCGTCCGGAAACCCGCGAGCGGGTGCTGGCCGCCGCCCGCGAGCTGAACTACCGGCCCTCGGGCATCGCGCGGGCACTGAAGCTGCGGGAGACGCGGACGCTGGGCCTGGTGGTGACCGACATCACCAACCCGTTCTACCCACAGCTCGTCCGCGCCGTGGAGTCGGCCGCCCACGAGCGCGGCTACGGCATCGTCCTCGCCAACGGCGGCGACGACGCCGCCCGGGAGCTGGAGCACCTCGACCTGCTCATCGAGCGGCGCGTCGACGGGATCGTCATCGTGTCGTCGCGCATGACGCGCCGCCACGCCGAGCGGCTGCAGGGCACTCCCGTGCCGGTCGTCCTCGTCAACGACACGGTCGCTGGCTCCGGGCTGCCGGCGGTGACCACCGCCCACCGGCGCGGGGCACGGCTGGCGGCTGAGCACCTGATCGGCCTGGGACACCGGCGCATCGGGCATATCGGCGCTCCGGCCGACCAGGCCGCCTCGGGGCAGCGACGCCGCGGCGTGCGCGACGCGCTGCGGGCGGCCGGCCTCGGTGAGCCGCTTGTGGCGATCGGTGACGGCGGGGTCACCGGCGGAGCCCATGCCGCCGAGGCGCTCATCGCGGCCGGCATGACCGGCATCGTGGCCTACAACGACCTCACCGCCATCGGCGCCCTGCGCGCTCTGCGCCGCGCCGGCATCGGAGTGCCGGAGCAGGCTTCGGTGGTCGGGTTCGACGACATCGATCTGGCTGCCTGGACCGATCCACCGCTGACCACCATTCGCCAGCCGACCGATGCCCTTGGGCAATGGGCGGTCGATCACCTGCTCGACCTGCTGGGAGGCGCCGGCGAGGGCGGCAGCGACACGCCCGTCGTGCTGCAGCCCGAACTGGTGGTGCGCGGCTCGACCGCGGCTCAGGGCACCGTGTAGCTGCCCATCTCGGTGCGTCCCACCACGAAGCTGCCGAAGGTGGTCGTGCGCACCGCCTCGACCCGCACGGCGTAGCCCACGCCGGGATGCAACCCGGCCGTCACGAGCTGGGTGGTCGACTGATCCGAGATGACGGTGAGGATGGTCTCCGGCCTGGCCGCGAGCGGACCGATGAGCACGCGGTAGGCGCTGAAGCAGCCTGCCGGCCCCCCGAAGGGCCCCCACTCGAGGCGGACGGCACCCCCGTCACCGGCCCCGATCTCCAGCACGCCCAGGTCGACCACCTCCGCCGGCCGGGCCCGGCGCACCGGCGACGCAGCCACGGCGCGATCGCGGCTGTCATAGGCCATGACGCGGTAGGAGAAGACCGCCTGGCTGGGAATCAGCGTGGCGTCGACCGCCGAGGTGACGAACCGGTCCGTCACGTACGAGTCGCCCCAGTCGACGGCGGGCGCGATCGGCGGGTAGGCGGTGTCCACGTCCTCGGCCAGGCTGCGCAGGGCGGTGTAGTGGTGGAACTCGGCGGCGTGGGCGGGCGACCAGTCGAGTGCCACGCCCCCGGGGCAACCGGCCACCTCCAGGTCCAGTACCTCGAGGCCGTCCGTGTCCGTCGACGGGCTGGGCGACGGCGTCGGCGCGGGTGTCGGCGTGGGCGACGTCACCGCGCTCGGTGAGGTTGTCGCCGTCGGGACCGTCCGCGGCGGTTGGGTCGCCCGGGAGGTCGCGGGGACGACCGTGGGGGGAACCGACAGCGGCGCGCAGCCGGCCAGCACGGCGAGCAGCAGGCTGACGATAGGTCGCTCGGGCATCGCGCTGACCGTAGCACGCCGATCGCGGCGGCCGAATGACGTAGGCGGGTCCGCGACGGCCGGCCGTGGCGCTCGGGGGGGCGGGACCGCGATCCTGCACGTAATGGCCGCGGGGTGGGTGCCCACCGCCGCCTGCCATGGCAGATCTGGCCCGAGCTTCCACCAGTGACCGACCAGGCCGGCGGCAACGCCGGCCTCTTCGGTGCCCCTCAGGCCTCGAGGTCGCGAGCCACGTGATCCTCGAATGTCTCGCGGCGCCGACTCAGCCGCACGCCACCGCCCTCGATGACCGCCTGCGCCGGCCGCAGCCGGCCGTTGTAGCCGGACGCCATGGCGGCGCCGTAGGCCCCGACCTCGCCGATCGCCAGCAACGCCCCTTCGCCGGAAACTTCTGTCAGGTTCCGCGCCAGCACGTCGCCCGCCTCGCAGACCGGCCCTGACAGCATCCAGCGCTCAGTGCCGTTCGGCACCGCAGCCCCGGTGGCCAGGACGCGGACCGGGTGGCGCGCGCCATACAGCATCGGGCGCAGCAGCTCGGTCATGCCGGCATCCGCCACCAGGTGGCCGCGTGCCTGGACGCGCACGACGCGGGTGAGCAGCCAGCCGGCATCGCGGACGACGCTCCTGCCGGGCTCGACGATGAGCCCCGCCGAATCGGGCAGGTGCGGCAGCACCGCCTCGGCCCAGTCCGCCGGCTCGCCGGCGAAGCCGCCGCCAAGGTCGATCAGCGGCGCATCCGCCTCGTGCGCCAGCCGGGCAAGAAGGCCCGCCAGCGAGCCGAACGGCTCGGAATCGGAGATATCGGAGCCGATATGGGCGCCGATCGAGGTCAAACCTCGCCCGGCCTTCGCCAGTTGCTCGAGCGCCACCGGCAGCTCGTCCAGCGCGAGCCCGAACTTTGCCTCGGCCGCGCCCGTGGCAAGGTGCGGATGCGTCCGCGCCTCGAGCGCGGGGTTGATCCGCAGGCCGATCCGTCCGTCGCCGCCGCCGCCGGCAAGCATGGCGTCGAGTGCGCCCAGCGACTCGGCATTCACCAGGGCTCCGGTGGCGAGCGCGGCACCCAGGTCCGCATCGGTCGCTCCGACCCCGTTGACGACGAGCCGCTCCGGTGGGCAGCCGGCGCGCCGCGCCAGCGCCAGCTCGACCGGCCCCACCACTTCGAAGCCGATGCCGTCCTCGGCGAGGCGGCGCAGCAGCGCGGGATCCGGGTTGGCCTTGACCGCGTACGCGACCAGCGCTTCCGGCAACGCCGCCCGCCAGGCATCCGCCGCGCCGGATGCCGCGTCGAGGTCGGTGACGTAGAGCGGCGTCCCCCACCGCTCGGCCGCCTCGACGAGCAGGTCCCGATGGTCGGTCACGAGGCGACGTGCGGACGCAGCTCCTCGCCGGTGCCGTCGATGAACAGCTCGACCCGGCCACAGCGCGGGCAGACGTAGCGTGGGCAGACCATGGGGTCGTTCATCGCCCTATTCTGCCCCGATGAGCACGAACCCCGGCAGCGTTCTCCAGATGCGCCTCGTCGTCGAGGCGGAAGACTACGACGAGGCGGTCCGCTTCTACCGCGACACCCTCGGCCTGCCCGAGCAGGCCGCCTTCGAGGGCGAGGGCGACGCGCGGGTCGCCATCCTCGAGGCCGGGAGGGCGACCCTCGAGATCGCCAACCCGGCGCAGAAGCGGATGATCGACCAGGTCGAGGTCGGCCGCCCTGTGGCACCGAAGATCCGCGTGGCGTTCGAGGTGACCGACGGCGCCTCCGCGACCGACGAGCTGGTCGCCGCCGGCGCCGAGCTGATCGCGGCGCCGGTCGAGACGCCCTGGCGCTCGCTCAACTCCCGCCTTGCCGCGCCGGCCGGCCTGCAGATCACGCTGTTCGAGGAGCTGGAGACGCTCGAGGAGCGCAGCGCCCGGACCGGCTTCGGGACCGATTCGGCCCGCTCGATCCATCGACCGGATCGCGACTGACGTCGCCGCCCGATCTAGCGAGTGGCGACGCGCCAGTGGAGCGGCTCCTCGAGGTCGTCCGCGCGGCAGCTCGTCGGACGGGGCGGCTCGACCCGCTCGGCCCTCAGCCCGTACGTGTGCTGCGCCCCGCCCGCGAGGAGGGTGACCGACGCCTGCGCACCGTCGACGGCCGCCCGCTCGAGGCGCACCTCGTCGAGGCCGGTCAGGCCGAGATGCAGCCTCAGATCCTGCTCGGCAACCTGGGCCGGCGCCGGCCACGCGGACCGACCGCGAAGGAGGGCCGAGTCCAGGCTGCCGGCGAGGTACGCATCGGCCAATCGGGGGCCATCAGCGGGGGTCACGCGGCCGTAGAGCACGCCGTCGGGCAGGCAGACAAGGTTCGCGGCGAAGCGGTGGCCGCCGAGGTGGGTCGTCTCCCAGGTCCGCTCGGCATGGCGGGCCGCCATGGCGGTGATGAGCAGGCGCCCCCGGAGCGCACAGCAGGCGTCGCGCTTGCCGTTCGTGCAGACCAGGAAGATCGGGTCATGGATGAGTGCACCGAAGTCGCCCAGCGGCGCATCGGCCAGCTCGCTCACCGTCAGATCGGAGGGATCCTCGACCGTGCGGACTGCCATCTCACGGGCGGCGGTGTCGACCAGGAACGCGCGCCGGATGACGTCGGCGGAGGGGTCGCCCTCGCGTCGCCGGATGAGCAGCGGGCGAAGGCCGCGAACCTTCGCCTCGCGCGCGAACTCGGCACCGAGCACGTCCTTGACGGCGTCCGCGCCCCAGGCGCTGCGGTCCTCGAGCAGGAGCCACCGCACCCGCTGAGCGACGGTGCCGATCATCGGCTCGCCGAGCTCCTCGGCCATCGCCGAGCAGCGCATGGGCGCCTCGAGGCTCACTCGACCTGGGCCGGAATTTCGCGCAGGGTTCTCACCGGCGAGAAGAATACGGGCAGGAAGCCAAGGAACGCCCCGATGGCCGAGACCCAGAGCGCAGTCTGGAGGCCGATGGTGGCGCCAAGGACGCCGCCGACGAGCGCGCCCACCGGGATCGTGCCCCACACGATCAGGCGCATGGTCGCGTTCATCCGGCCCAGCATGCGGTCCGGCGTGATCGCCTGCCGCAGGCCGACCTGGTTGACGTTGTACACCACGGTCGCGAACCCGCCGATGAGGCCCCACGCGACGAGGAACCAGAATGGCTCGTCGACCGGGGCGAGCGGGATGAACACCAGGGCCACGCCGGCGAGCATCGCCGTGCCGATGATGACCGGCCCGGTGCCGAATGCCCGGGCAAGGCGCCCGCCGGTGAGCGCACCGAGCAGGACGCCGAGGTTGCCGATGGCGAAGATGATGCCGATGGTGCCGGCGGTCAGGCCCAGCACGTTGACGATGTAGAGCAGCATGACGACCTGGCCGATGTTGCCGAACAGGTTGAGCGTTCCGGTGCAGGCCGCGATGTTGCGGAGGTACGAGCTGTCGCGCACGTAGGTGAGCCCGGCGCGGGCCTCCTGCCACATGCTCGGCCGCTTCCCGTCTGCCGGATCATGCGGCGTCGGGCCGGCCTCCGGGCGCCGGATCAGGCCGATGAAGAGGGCGGCGCCGAGGTAGCTGATCGCATCGAAGGCGATCGCGAATGGCGCGCGCACGAGCTCGATCAGAAAGCCGGCCACGGTCGGACCGATGACCGACGAGCTGGCCCGCGAGAGCTCCAGCTTCGAGTTTCCCTCGACGAGCTCGTCGCGATCGACCAGGCTCGGGAGGTAGGACTGGTAGGCGACGTCGAAGAAGACCTCGAGGGTGCCGGCCATGAAGGCGACGAGGTAGATCTGGACCATCGTCAGCCATCCGCCGAGGAAGGCGAGCGGAATCGAGGCCAGCACGGCCGCGCGTGCGAGGTCCGCGCCGATGAGGATCGGGCGCCGGCGCATGCGGTCGACCCACACGCCGGCCGGCAGGGTGAAGGCGATCCACGGCAGGAAACGGACGACCCCCAGGATGCCCATCTCGAAGGCGTCCGCTCGGAGGGTGACGATCGCCACGAAGGGGAGGGCGAGCAGGGTGATCTCGTCGCCGAACTGGCTGATCGTCTGGCCGGACCACAGCTTCATGAAGTCGCCCTGGCGCCAGAGGCTGGGGCGGCGCCGCCTCACGGCGGTGGCGAGCTCGGCGTCGGAGAGATCGGTCCGGGAGCCCGGCTCGAGTGACACCTCAGGTCGCGTCCGTCGCCGTCTCGGCCCAGTCGGGCACGTAGATGCCGGCGACCAGTCCGAAGGTCTCCCCGCTGCCGGGCGCCCCGTCGGCAAACTCCTCCACGAGCT
This sequence comes from Chloroflexota bacterium, assembly GCA_030862645.1. Lineage (GTDB taxonomy): Bacteria > Chloroflexota > Limnocylindria > QHBO01 > QHBO01 > JACDBZ01. The sequence goes on along the minus strand of JALZDF010000051.1, from coordinate 9,014 downwards.
CCCTGAGCAGCCGCGCGAATCGGCGCGCTCGCGCTACCGGCATGCGCGCGCGCACGACCACCGACATCGATGGGTCGTCCGGATCCGTCGCCTGACGCGCCTCGGCGACGGCCTGGCGCAGGGGCATCGTGCCGATGTTGGGGTGACCGCTTGCCACCGCTGCCTCGCCCTCGGGGAGGCGGAATTGCCTCGCCACCCGCGCGTAGCGCTTCTCCGTCACCCCCCGGACCCGGTTCGTCTCCGCCAGGCGGATGAGGCCGGCGGTATCCAGCACGCGCACGTGGTGGCCGATTGTGCCCTTGGCGACCTTCAGCGTGCGCGCGAGCTCCTGGATGCTGGCCGGGCCGTCCAGGAGGCGGCCAAGAATGCGCCAGCGCGTCGGATCGCCGAGGGCCTGCAGCTGATCCGGCCTGGAGATCATGAGATGGTCACGCACGTTGGTCGGTCCAATTACCTTGCATGGTCGGCAATTCCGGACCATTAGACCACCGACGTCAAGAGGCGCCCCGCCGGCAGTGACCTCAGTGAGTGCGCACCCGTGCCATGGTCACGCCGTCGCCGATGGGCAGGATCACGTGATCGACCCGCTCGTCGCCGGAGATCTTCTGGTTGAGCGCACGGATGGCCTGCACGTTGTCACCCTCGGCCGCCGGATCGGCAACCTCGCCGCTCCACAGCACGTTGTCGATGAGGATCAGCCCGCCGGCGCGCACCACCCGCAGGCAGCCCTCGTAGTAGGCGTCGTAGCTCGGCTTGTCGGCGTCGATGAAGGCCAGGTCGAAGCTGTCGTCCTCCAGCCCGTCCAGCGTTTCGGTGGCCGGGCCAAGGCGCAGCTCGACCTTGTCGGCGACGCCGGCGTCCCCCCAGGCGCGTCGTGCGATGTCGGTCCATTCGCGGCTGACGTCGCAGCACAGGATCCGGCCACCCTCGGGCAACGCCAGTGCCATTGCCGTGGAGCTGTAGCCGGTGAAGGTCCCGATCTCCAGGATTCGGCGCGCGCCGGCCACCCGGACCAGCATCGCCATGAAGGCGCCCTGGTCCGGCCCGATCTGCATGTTGTGCTCCGGCATCCCCTGCGTCTCGTCGCGCAGGGCGGCCAGCGTCGGATGCTCGCGGACCCCGAAGCGCTGCACGTACTCGACCAGCTCGTCGGTGAGGTCCAGAGTGCGGTTCGCCATGGCGCGACCGATGGTACGCGACCGATGCCGGCGTCGCTGGCCTTTGGCCCACCGCCGCGCCGCCCCCGGTCGCGAGGGCGCCTCTGGGCGGCCACCGTCGGTGATGGGCGATACGCTGCGGCTGCGACCGCGGATCGCTCATCGGGCGGCCGATACGGCTACTCCCCGAGCAGCCAGGTTTCGCGATGGGTGGTGGAAACCTCGGAACCATCGAGCCAGCGCAGGACGAAGAACTCTGTATTGATCGCCCCATCGGCGAGGTCATCGGGCAGGTCGAGCAGCCAGCCGAGGTCCTGGCGCTGCGTCTTGTGGCAGTCCATGCTGCGGCGCTTGGCGTCGAGGTGGGCCGAGACGTCGACGCTGGTGGTGATCTCGGCCTCGCGGCGGCCGAACTCGAGGGTGTCGCTCTCCTCCGCCTCGATCGCCTCACCCACCCGGGCGACGGCAGCCGCGTTCGAGGGATTGAGCGCATCGGCCGCGGGCGACACGACCGATTCGAAGTCCCACGGCAATGTCATCCCGCGCTGCTTCATGGCCGTCATGAGCTCGAACCAGCGCTCGCGGGCGAACGCGACCTCGTAAAAGCGGGAGACGGCCCACGGCTCGGCAGCGGAGGCGGCATACGCCTCGCGCGCGATGCGGGCTGCGTTGATGTGGTCGGGATGCCCGTAGTTGCCGTTCTCGTCGTAGCTGACGATGGCCGCCGGCCGCGCCGCCCGAACGATCCCGATCAGCCGTCGGGTGGCCTCGGCCACATCGGTCTGCCAGAAGGACTGCGGGTGGTCGTTCGCCTCGGTGCCCATCATCCCGGAGTCCCGATAGCCGAGCAGATGATGGTTGATACGACCTCCACCCAGCGCATCGACCGAGCAGGCCAGCTCGGCGGCGCGGATCTCGGCCAGGCGGGGACGGGCCTCGTCCGGGTCGAGCGTCGGGTCGTGGACCTCGCCCTCGGCGCCGTCGGTGCAGGTGACGAGGTCGACGCGCACTCGCTCGGCGACGAGGCGCGCAATCGTGCCGCCGGTGGCCATCGACTCGTCGTCGGGATGTGCGTGCACGAAGAGGACGCCGCCGGATTGGTCAACCTGCATGGACCGATACCTCCTCCCCGATGGTAGCCAGTGCCAGGCGGGCGTCACGCTCACCGATGGCGATGGCGTCCGAGACGCGGCTGAACTGCAGCGCATTCATGCGTCCCAATCGTGGCGCGATGAGGAGGTCCGGAGGTCGGCGCACGACCGGATCGGCCCACCGCGCGGTCAGCAGGGCGAGGTAGCGACGGGCGGTGAGCCGATCCTCGGCGGTCCCGACGCCGAGCCGCGCCGACACGACCCGCAGGAATGCCGCGCCGCCACGGCTGGCAAGGAAGGCGGGCTTGGGGATGTCGGCGATGACGCCGATGACCGGCAGCTGCGCATCCCAGGCGCGGGCAAGGCTGACCGGGATCCCTTCCCACGGACCGGCGTCGCACCACACACCATCCAGATCGCGGCGCGGCGGAAAGAAGAACGGAACGGCGATGCTGACCTCGAGCGCGTCGATGAGCCGGCCGCTCGTGATCAGCCGCGGGGCACCGGCCACCAGGTCGTAGGTGGTGATGCCGAGCGGGATCTCGAGGTCCTCGATCAACGGGTCGCCGAGCTCGCGCGCCAGCACGTCGAGGGCCGGGCGCGGGTCGAAGAGGGCGAAGCGACCCCGACGGGACATGAGCCGATGCACCGGCGTGCGGAGCGCATCGGCCTCGATGGCGTCCGGGGTTCGACCCGCCGCCAGGGCGGCGCCGACGATGGCGCCCATGCTGGTGCCGACGATGCGGGTTGGACGCAGCGCCTGCTGCTCGAGCGCGCGCGCCACGCCGACGTGGGCCCATCCCCGCGCGCCGCCGCCGCCCAGCGCGAGGGTGAAGCCGTCGCGCAGATTCATCGGTCAGGAGCCGCCGGCATGCTCCGGGCACTCGCAGGACTGCCGCAGCTTCGTGTAGGTGAAGAGCCCGGTGTCGTGGCCATCGGTCCAGATCGGCGCAAGCGCGTATCGGCCGATCCAGCGCAGCTCCTTCATGTGCGTCTGCTGCTCGTCGAAGAAGGTGTCGAGCGTCACGACGCCGGGAAGGTTGCCCTCGCCGGCGCAGAGGGCGCAGGGGCAGGCGCGTCGAAGCGCCAGCCATGACCATTCGCCGAGATGGCCGTCGTCCCAGCGAATCCGCATGCGGCGCGCGGTCTCGTCCAGCTCGACGCCGATCGGGTTGACGATGTCGGCAGCCATCAGTCGCTCCAGACCGGCTGAGCGCCGCGCCATTCGGCGCCGAAGGCGGCTCCGGTGGCGGTGAGCTGCATCGGTGCCTCCTCGTTGAGGTCCCACAGGAAGAGGTCCTGGAGCACGCCGCCACCGCTGGCCAGGCGGCCGACCGTGAACGCGATGCGCTCGCCGTCGGGCGCCCAGCGAACGTGGCTGACACGGCCCTCGATCGAGGTGGCGACCACCTCGTCGCCGGCCCGATCCAGCAGCGCCATCCTGGTCGTGCCGCTCTCGTAGGCAGTCGCGATGCGCTGCTGTCCATCCGGTCCCCACAGGATCGGCCGGTCATCCGCCTCGAGCTCGGTCACGGACCCGTCCGCGGGATCGATCTGCCAGGTGCCACCGCCGAGCGCCCAGACGCGCAGCATCCCGCCCTCGACCCAGTACAGGCGCACCGGGCCGCCCTCGTCGCTGAACTGAGCCTCGGCAAGTGCGTCCTCCTCCTCGACGATCGGCCGCGGATAGGATGGAGCGGCGAGCTCGGTGGCATCTCCGCTCTCGAAGTCCACCGCCAGCACGGTGGCGACGTCGTTGTCGCCATCCTCCGTGACGCGCACGGCGTACACGGTGGAGGCGTCGTCGCCGAATGTGATGGTGCTGATCCCGTCCGCCAGCCGGCGCTTCTCCTCACCCGGCTCGATCGAGACGAGCACGTCCGCGAGCAATGCCGCACCCACCGTGCCGTCGCGCGACCACGCGAAACGGCGCACGTCGACGGCCGGATCCTGGGCCATCACCTCCTGGGTGTCCACCTCCTTCGTGAAGTCACGGTGCAGCAGGTAGATCGGCGCCAGCGCCGCGCTGCGTCCCTGGTAGACCATCTCGAGCGGGCCGTACTCCGGGACCGGCGGCAGTGTCGGGCTCGGTGCCTCGCTGGGCGCCGCGCTCGCACTCCTCGCTGGCGTCGGAGCCGGCGTCGGCTCGGCGCTGGCCATCGCGGAGCTGGTGGGGAGGGCGGCAAGGCCGCTGTCCGACGGCACGGCCGCGCCGCCCTGCAGCGAGGCGTCCCCGGCGAAGATCAACGCCAGCAGCACGATCACCATGCCGGCCAGGAGCAGGATGACGCCGATGAGCCACGGCACTGCCTGCTCGGCGGTCGACGGGCGCTCCTCCTCCGCGCTCTCGGCCTGTGGCTGCTGCGCGAGCGAGACCCTGATGCGCCCGACAACGGGGTCGAGCTGCGGGCCGCGATCCGGCACGGGCGCCTCGGGCTCCGGTGGCGTCCACGAGGAGGGCAGGACCTGGGTCGAATCGCCCACTTCCCGCCAGGATGGCTCGCGGCGCCATGCCGCCTCGGGCTCGGGCTCCGGTTCCGGGGACGGCTCAAGCTCGGGCTCCGGCTCGATCCAGGGCGAGGCTGCCCACACGGGCTCTGGCTCCGGCTCGACGATCGGCTCCGGCTCGGGTTCGGTTTCCGGCTGCGGCTCTGGTTCTGCCTCCGGTACTGGCTCCGGCTCCGGTGCTGGCCCCGGCTCCGGTGCTGGCCCCGGCTCCGGTTCGGGCTCCGGCTCCGGTTCGGGCTCCGGCTCCGGTTCGGGCTCCGGCTCCGGTGCTGGTCCCGGCTCCGGTTCGGGCTCCGGCTCCGGTGCTGGCCCCGGCTCCGGTTCGGGCACGACGTCGCGGTCGGGCGGCTCGGCGACGAAGATGGAGGCCGCATCGGTGCGCAGGGGGACCGCATCGGCCTCGATAGGACGCTCGGCGGCAGGCGGTGGTGCCCACGGCTCCGGCTCGGGCTCGGGCTCCGGAGTGGGCTCGGTCGGTGGCGCCCACGGCTCCGGCTCCGGAGTGGGCTCGGCAAGAGGCGGTGGCGCCCACGGCTCCGGCTCCGGCTCCGGGGTCGGCTCGGTAGGAACCCCCGGTCCCCACGGGTCGTCCGCCGGCATCCACGGCTCGGCCCTTGGCCGCTCATACGGGGTCCATGGCTCCGGGGCCTCGCGCACGGGTGGTGCGGGCGGCGGCGACGGCGAAGGCGGGAGTCCCTCGGCTGCCTCGTCGGTCCATGACTCGGCCCACGGATCACTGACCGGCAGCTCCGCGTCGTCGGGCAGATTGTCCTCGGGGGTCGTGGCGGCGGGCGGCCACGCCTCCCAGCTGGACGAAGCCTCGGCGGGCGGCGCGTCCCAGGGGTCGTCGGAGGACCATCGATCGGTCTCTGGGGGCGTGGAGTCGCGGCGATCCTCGCTCGGCCATCTGTCGTCCGGATCGCTGGACGGCGCCCGGTCCCACGGCCCGCTCACTCGCGTGCTCCGCTGGGTACACGGCTCACGGCGGCATCATAGCGGAGGCTCACCACCACGATGCCGATGAGCACCAGCCCCGTCCCGAGGAGCAGCCTTGCGTCCATGCGCTCGTTCAGAAGGAGCACGCCGAGCGCGACACCCACCACCGGGAAGATATAGGTCACCATCGAGGCGACGGTCGCCCCGAGGTGTTCGATCAGGAAGAAGAAGCAGACGTAGGCCACGAAGGATCCGAGCAGGCCGAGCCACGCGACGGCGACAATCGTGTCGACCTGGGTCGGCAGGATCACGCCGCCATCGGCGACGACGGCGAGCACCCCCATGTCGATCGCGGCGAACACGAGCGTTCCGCCGGCAACGACATACCGGTGCGCCGAGCGAATCCGATGCCTGGCATAGGAGGCGCCCAGCGCATACGAGAAGGCGGCCAGGACGACCGCGCCGGCGCCGATGAGCCCCGTCGCATCAGCTCGTAGGTCGAGCTCGCGGCTGGCCAGCAGCGCCGCGCCCATGAAGCCGAGCACCAGGCCGGTGACGCGCAGGCTGGTCACCGGCTCGACCCGAAGGGCCAGGCCGGCAATGAGCAGGCTGAAGATCGGCGTCAGGGAGTTGAGCACGGCGGCCGTACCGCTGTCGACGAACTGCTGGCCCCAGCTGATCAGGAAGATCGGGATCGCCGCGTTGATGGCTCCGAGGACCACCAGCGGGAGCCACTCCGAGGCGCCTCGCGGCATCCGGGGCCGGATCGCGGCGAGCAGCGCCAGCATACCGATCGCCCCGAGCCCCATGCGCCACGCGACGAGGCTCGCGGGCGGGATTTCATCGACCGCAATCTTGATCCAGGCAAACGACGAGCCCCAGATCAATCCGAGCAGCACGAATGCAGCCGGCAGCAGCCAGCGTGGACGGACGGACATCCGGCCAAGGCTAGCGCAAGCGCATTCCGCTCGCTCTCATGCGCCCTCGTGGCGGCCTTGGGGCGCGGGCGACGTCAGTCCGAGGCAGCCCACATGATGAGACCGACGGTGAGGACACCGAAGACAAGACCGACGAAGGCCGCGGTGCCTTCAGGGCCCTCACCGCCGACGGTGGGCGCCAGGGTGTCGATCACCGCGAGACCGACCGCCATGTAGCCCAGCCAGATGACGAGGGCGACGGCGGCGATGATCCCGCGCTTGCTCCGGTTGCGAACCATTGGGCCGATCGTAGCAGACCCGATTCAGCCGGCCGCCGCCAGGCGAGCTCGCTCGGGGACGCGGTGGAACAGGACGGGATCGGCACGGCCCTCGAGCATCCGCAGCTTGGCGGCGGCGACGAGGCCGATGGTGACTTCGTGGCCGTCCTGGGCCTCGCTGGCGACCCGCCGCAGCGTCATGGTCCCGATGTGGCTCGCCACGTCCACGACCTCGAACACGTGGCCCGGCCGCACGCCGTTCTGCTGGAGGAATGTCAGGAGGCGAGCGTCCTCCTCAGCCTCCTCGGTGACCCGCAGGATGGTGACGTCGTTGCCGGCTACGGCATCCGAAAGTCGCAGGCCCACCGGTCGCTCCGGCGTGCGTCCCTCGCGCGGGATCGGGTTGCCGTGCGGGCAGGTGGGCGGACGCCCGAGAAGCTCGTCGATGCGATCGGTGACCCGGTCGCTCAACGCGTGCTGAAGGTGATGGGCTTCCTCATCGGCCTCCGCCCATCCAAGCCCGATGACTTCGGTGAGCAGCCACTCCGACAGCGCATGGCGCCGGAAGGTGCGCTCCGCGGCGGTGCGGCCCACCTCGGTCAGGTTGAGCTGCCGCGTCTCGGCGTCGACGGCCAGCAGGCCCTCGCGCACAAGCCGCGTCACCATCTCGCTGACGGTGGCGGCGCTCACGCCGAGACGCTCCGCCAGGCGCGCGGCAATGACCGGCTGCCCCTCCGCGTGCATGTAGCGGATCGTCATCAGGTACTCCGCCGCCGCATCCGTCGGCTCGGGGGCGGAGGGCTGAGATTGGGTCTGTGCCATGCGTGTCTCGATTCTAGTTTGACGCTCCGATGGCGTGATGAAGGGTGGGAAGTCGGGTGGCTTGCCAACGCCGCAGCGTCAAATGCGGGTAGGTCGGCCCGGGAACGGGGCGGTCAGTCCTCGCCCTTGCCGGTCTGGTCGCGGATTGCGTTCACCACGTTGGCATCGGCCAAGGTCGTCACGTCGCCCAGGTCCCGCTGTTCGGCGATGTCGCGCAGCAGGCGTCGCATGATCTTGCCGGAGCGCGTCTTGGGAAGGTCCGGCGTGAACAGGATCTGCTTGGGGCGCGCGAACTTGCCGATCATGTCGGCCACGTGCTCGCGCAGCTGGCCGCCCAGCTCCTCGGATGGCTCATGGCCGGCCCGCAGGATGACGTAGCTGAAGATCGCCTGACCCGTCAGCGGGTCGGACCGCCCCACAACCGCCGCCTCTGCCACCGAGGGATGGGAGACGAGGGCCGACTCCACCTCGGTGGTCGAGATGCGGTGCCCCGACACGTTCATCACGTCGTCCACGCGGCCGAGGAGCCAGTAGTAGCCCTCCTCGTCGCGCTTGCAGCCGTCGCCGGGGAAGTAGCGCCCCGGATAGCGCGACCAGTAGGTCTGCTCGTAGCGTACGGGGTCACCGTAGATCCCGCGCAGCATGGCCGGCCATGGGCGCTCGAGCACGAGGTAGCCGCCGCCACCCAGCGGCACCGAGCTGCCAGATTCGTCCACCACGTCCGCCGTGACGCCGGGGAACGGGAAGGTCGCGGAGCCAGGCTTGAGGGTGGTGATGCCCGGCAGCGGCGTGATCATGATCATGCCGGTCTCGGTCTGCCACCAGGTGTCGACCACCGGGCAGCGCTCGCCGCCGATGTACTTCCAGTACCACGCCCACGCCTCGGGGTTGATCGGCTCGCCCACGCTGCCCAGCAGCCGCAGCGACCCCAGGTCGTCGCGCGCGAACTCCTCGTGGCCGTACTTCATCAGGGCACGGATGGCGGTCGGGGCGGTGTACAGGATGGTGGCGCGGTACTTCGCCGCCAGCTGGGCCCATCGGTCCTTGTCGGGGAAGTCGATGGCCCCCTCGTAGATGATCCCGGTCGTGCCGTTGGCCAGCGGCCCGTAGACGATGTAGCTGTGCCCGGTCACCCAGCCGACGTCCGCGGCGCACCAGTACACGTCGTCGGGCTTGACGTCGAAGATCATCTCGTGGGTGTACGCCGTCCCGAGCAGGTAGCCGGCGCTGGTGTGGACGATGCCCTTCGGCTTCGCGGTCGTCCCCGACGTGTAGAGCAGGTAGAGGAGGTGCTCGCTGTCGACG
>JALZDF010000031.1 GCA_030862645.1 Chloroflexota bacterium | reverse complement strand
GCGCGACGCGCATCTTGACCTCGGGCGACAGCTGGCTCATGAGCTTCGCCCGCTCCTGCGACTCGACCCGCTTCCGGGCCTTCTCCTCATCGGTTGGCACCGGCCGCTCGACCACCGCGGTGGCCGCCTCCGGCGCGGTTGCACCGCCTTCGCCGGGCGACTCCGTGGCGGAAGCCATCGGTCCCGAGGGCTGCTCAGGCAGACCCTCCGGCCGGTGCCCGTTCCCGTTCCTCTCGGGGTGCGCAGCGGGGTAGACGATTCCGATCTCGAACGCGTTGAGCCTTTCCGCGTCCTTCGGCGCTCGCTTGTAGGTCTTGCGGTAGAACGTGAGCATCTCGTTAGCGCTGGCGAAGCCGATGCGGCGCCCGTTGTTCTCGATACATTGGCTGGTGATGTCGACGAAGCTGAAGCCCGGCCACTCGATCGCCTCGCGGATCGCGTTGCGCATGTGGAGCTGGTGGTAGACGGTCGTCTTCGCGTACAACGCGTCCGGACTCGATCGAACGAGTCCCTGGAGGTTGATCGGCGTGTTCGGGTTGCCGCCGGGGCTCGATAGCGTCTTCGTGCCGGTCGGCGTGGTCGGCCCTGTCTGGCCGCCGGTCAGGCCATAGATCTCGTTGTTGTTGCAGAGGACGGTGACCGGCGCGTTGCGACGGATGCTGTGGATGAGGTGGTTGCCGCCGATGCTGGCTGTATCGCCATCACCGGCGACGACGATCACGTTCATCTCCGGACGCACCGTCTTGATCGCCTCCGCCACCGGGAGGGTACGTCCGTGAAGGGTGTAGACCGCCTCGTGCTTGAGGTAGCCGCCCATGCGCCCGGTGCAGCCGATGCCCGTCACGATGATCGTGTTGCGCTCGTCGAGCCCCATCTCGTCGAGCACCATCGCCAGCATCATCATGATCGTGCCGATGCCGCAGCCCGGACACCAGATCGTCGGGAACAGGTCGAGCTTGAGCCGATCCTTGTAGGTCATCTCGGCCATCGGCGCCTCAGCCATCACCCCACCCCCAGCGGCGCCCGCGGCCCGCGCTCCATCGGCTCCGGCAGGATCGGCGGCTCCGAAGGTCCGCCCGACAGCACCCGGTCGATCCCCTCGCGGACCGCCTCGAGCGAGATCCGGCCGCCGAGCAGCGGTACGCGCTTCACCGGCCGGTGGATCGCCAGCTCGACCAGGTCAGCGTATTGGCCATCATTGGCCTCGACCACCACCACCTCCCGGTACCGCTGGGCCACCGAGCGGAGCTCGTCATCCAGCACCGGGAAGATGCGGATCGGCCGGAAGAGGGCGAACTCGTCGCGCAGGGGCGCCGCCACCCGGGACACGATCCCGTAGCAGACGACCAGCACGTCGGCCTCGACCTTCCAGCCGTGCTCGTACAACGCGTGGCGCGACGCAACCTCGAGATGCCGGTGCTTGGCTTCGTAGAACTGGCGCAGGTACTCGTCGGCATCGGCGGTGGCCGGCTCTCCCGCGTTCGGCCCGTGCTCGTACATGAGGACGCCGGCGAAGAAGCGCGGCTGGTCCGTGAACTCGCCCAGCGGCGGCACGGCGCGCTCCACGACGCGGACCCCTGCCGCGATCTCGTCCAGGTCGACCACCTCGTTGAGGTGCGCCACGAACGTGTCGGACAGGACCACGACAGGCGACCGGGACTCCTCGGCCGCGTTGAAAGCCTCGACCGTGATCCGGAAGGCCTCCTCGACGCCGTTTGGGTAGAAGGCGAGCGGCGTGTAGTCGCCGGTGCTCCCCCATTTGACCTGCATGATGTCGCCCTGGCCGGGCATCGTGGGCATCCCCGTCGAGGGACCGACGCGTTGGACGTTCACGAACACACACGGCACGCCCACCTTCTGTGCGTAGCCGATCGCCTCCTGCATGAGGCTGAATCCGGGCCCCGAGGTGGCGGTGAAGGACTTCGCGCCCGCCAGTGAGGCGCCGATGACCGCATTCGCCGACGCGATCTCATCCTCGGCCTGCAGGAACCGGAACTCGGGGTGCTCCGCGGCCCATCCCGACGCGACGTTCAGGATCTCGGTCGAGGGACTGATCGGATAGCCGGCGTAGTAGCTGGCACCGGCGGCCAGAGCGCCGCGGAAGACGGCCTCGTTGCCCTGGGTCAGCTTGCGTGTCATGGGTCGCCGATGATAGCGATCGGGCTCAGCGCCGCATCACCGTTGCTCACCCTCCACCTTCCCATTCCCGATCGAGCAGCCACTCGGCCTGGGGACGGAACGCATCAGCGGACACCGCGTCCCTTCGCCTCGTGGGCCGCCACCGCTGACGGGATCATTTCGATCGCCAGGTCCGGGCAGTAGCGCTCGCACAGCCCGCAGAGGATGCAGTTCTCCTGCTCGATGATCGCGTCGTTGCTGAGCACCAGCGTGTTCTTGGGGCAGATCTCGACGCAGATGTCGCAGCGCTTGCAGAACACCGGATTCCAGCTGATGTTCGTGTAGTCGACCCAGCGAATGCCGTCCTGGTGATCGTCCGAGATCCCGGATCCGAAGCCGATGGCAGAACCGGCGGGCTGGTCAGGAGTCATGGGTCGAGGATGATAGACCCTCCAGACGCGAGGGAGCATCGGGGGCCACCCGCGTCCTACCCGGCGCCGCGCACCCTGACCCAAACTCAAGCTTCCAGCGCGGAGAGCAGAGCGGGCCACGGCTCTCGCCGCGGCCCGCCGAAGGGCACTTCCGATCGACCGATCAGCCGAGCTGGCCGCGGATGATTCCACCCGGGTATTCGCCGGAGTGGATGTTCACGTAGAAGAGCTCCGGATCGCGAATGATCTCCAGCAGATCGTCACGCTCGTGGTCGACGCAGCCCGACGTCGAGTCCGTCGTCCCGAAGTTCGAGTTCATCGTGGCCGGCGGCCCGCCGAACAGGTGGACGAAGATCCCTCCGTTCGTTCCCGCAGGTGCCATGTGGATGTGGCCACCCCACACGGCGTCGTTGGTCGAACTGGCGTCCTCGCCGCTCGCGTTCGCCCATGAGAGGGAGTAGCAGACGGTCTCGAGGCCGGGGTTGATCGTGACCGTCGCCGTGCCGGTGGCGTCCGGGTCGCCGCCCTGCGGCTCCGCCGCGCCGGTGAGCTCGACGGTGAAGCTTCGACCTCCGGCAGCCATCACGGATCCGGCCGAGACGGCGGCCAGCAGCGTCATTGTGACCAGGATGGCCATCAGAGTTCGTACCGATGCACGCATGGGTCCTCCTCCCGCTTGCGGGGCACATGGAGAGCGGATCCGACCACCAACCGCGATCGGCCCGTCTGGACGCCTGCCTCGCGGTGCGACGATCAGGCTCTCCGACGTGAGTACGCGGCGGGTTTCATCGGCGCCACATGGCCACGCAGCCGGTACCATCGCCCAGATGCTCCCGCTTCGTCGAGCGACGCTGTCCCTCGCCCTGCTGGCCGCGTTGACCGCGTGCACCGCAACGGAGCCGGCTCCGTCGGCCTCCTCGCCCCGCGAATCGGACAGGACCGCCACGCCGGACACGACTCCCGCAGCGACGCCCTCCCCCACGCCGAGTCCGATCCCCGAGGTCCAGGTGCCGCTCGCCGTGGTCACCGGCTATACGAATGCGAAGGCATCGATCAGCGTCGCCGAGGTCGAGGCGGCGAGAGAAGCGGACACGCTCATCCATGCCTGCGAGCTGTTCACGGCCATCAACCCCGTCCCCCGCTGCCTGGACGCCGCCGATATCGTCCCGCACCTGGAGGCCGACCCATCGGACATCGCGCTCCTCCCAGCCGGGCTCGTGGTGCCGACCGTCAAGGTATTGCCGGTCGATGGCGCGGACCTGTTCGGCAACGCCGAAGCACGCGGCCGGCCGTATCCCTTCAACGTCACCGTCTCTGGCAATGAGGACGAGTGGCCGGGCTGGTTCTTCGATCCGGCCGAGGTCCGGACGCTCATGAGCCTCGGCGACTCGTGCCCGGACCGGGGTGTGGCGCACGCGGCCATCACGCGCGGCCTCGGCTGGGACTGGGTCTTCGACGGCGGCACGGCCGAGTACACCGCGGTCTACCCGAACCCCGTGCCGGAAGGCTTCGTCGGCAACGGCTTCAACATCGTGGCCGCCGTACCGACCGGCAATGAGGGCGCCGTGGCGGAGCTCGTGAGCGGTGCGGACGTCACCCTCGACGACTTCGAATGTCCCGTGGTCGAGAGCTTCACCGTCAACGAAGGAGTCGTGTTCAGCATCGACCCGGCCGTCCTGCCACGGCTGCGGGACACGTACGGTGTCGACGTCGCCACCCTCGCCGCAAACCACCTCTTCGATCGCGGGACGCCCGGCTTCCTGGAGACGCTCGAGCACTTCGAGGCGGCCGGGATTCCCACCACCGGCGCCGGTCCCGATCTCGACGCGGCCCTCGAGCCGGCGTTCGTCGATGTGAATGGTCTGACCTTCGGCTTCGTGGCCTTCAACGAGATCCCTGGCTCGCTGGAGGCCGGGCGCGACCAGCCGGGGGTGCTGTGGCTGCGCGACGCGAACGTCACCGAGGCCGTCGCACGGGCGTCCGCCGAAGCGGACGTCGTCATCTGCGTGCCGCAGTGGTGGGGCGGCGGCGAGTACCACGCCCAGTTCATCGGCGACATGAGGCGCCAGCAGGACGTCTTCTTCGAGGCCGGCTGCGACCACGTGATCGGTCACGGAACCCACTGGTCGGGTCCGATCGAGATCACGCCCGCCGACGGCGGCCACCGCGTCACCATGGTCAGCCACGGCAACTTCCTGTTCGGCCAGGAGTGGAGCCAGCAGACGCAGGAGGGCGTGACACTCGAGCTCGCCTTCCGCGGCATCGAGCTCGTCCAGGCCCGCATGCACCCCTACGTCATGCTGGAGCAGGCGCAGACCAACCTCACCGACCCGGAGACCGACGGCCTCTACGTCCTGAATCGCATCTACGAGGCGTCCGGCCTGCCGCTCCCGGCAGATTGACCGGCATTCGCACCGGCATTAGACTTTCGCCATGACGATGCGCGCCGCGCAGCCACCGCGGCTCATCCGGCTCTTTCCGGCGACCTTTCTCGCCCGCGCCACCGGCGCCAACGTGCGAACCGCCGAACGCTGGCGCACCGGCCAATCGCCGCAGGCGCGGTTCCGCGATCGCATCGGTGAGCTGCAGGCCATCCTCGATCTGCTCGGCCGCGGCATGACCGACCACGCGAAGCGCAACTGGCTGGAGGCGCCGAATGCGGTCCTCGACTGGCGGCGGCCGGTGGATCGGCTTGCCGACGGTGACTTCGACGCCGTGCGGGCCGCGGCAGAGTCCTACACCGTCGGGGACTACATCTGAGCTCCCTCAGCCGGTTCAGCGGCCGCGTCCACCGGCAGACCGGCATCGACACCCCCGCCCTGCCACCTGAGCGCCCGTCTCCCACCGAGGGCCGATACCACCGGCCGGGCGAACCATGGCCGCTGTACGCCTCGCTCGAGCCGGCGACGGTGTGGGCCGAGTGGAGCGCGGCGACCAGGGGCTCCGTCGACCCACGATCGGAGCGCCGGCGCCTGTGGCCGATCGATGTCCGCGGGCTGCCGGTGCTCGATCTTCGCGATCCCACGGTGCGCGCCTCGCTCGACGTCGAACTCACCCATCTCATCGGACCGCGCGCATCGGCGCAGTCGCTGGCCCCCCGGGCCAAGGCGCTCGGCGCCCAGGGCCTCATCGTGCCGTCTGCCGCGCTGGACGGGGCCTGGAACCTCGTCGTGTTCCCCGAGGGCTTCAGGCGGCTGGCCGTCGGCCGCGGCCGGAACGTGCAGCCCAGGCCACCGGCACGCTGACGATCAGCCGCCGCGCATTCGCCGGCTGATCTCGTCGGGATAGTCGCCGAAGAACCGGCTGATGATGGGAAGCTCGAAGCTGCGCATGATGCTTTCGCGGGGCTCGCGCTCGAGCAGGTAGGCGAACGACTCGCGCACCAGCTCGTCGGGTGTGGAGCCGGGCGCCAGGTCATCGAGCGTCAGGCGATCGACGTCGACGACATGCTCGGTGGCTGAGGCATCGGTGCCGACGACGACCGTGCATCGCCAGCCGGCGTCGTGCGGATCGCAGCCGACCTTCAGCTCATGGGCCATGCCGCGGCGGCGGCGGCAAAATCGGTGCCACGCTCACTCGGGCTCCGGCGTGGCCGCCTCCGGCGTGGCCGCCTCCGGCGCCGGCCCGGCCTCCTCCGTTCCATCCCGAGGACGGCCGGAGACCATGGCCACCACGGCGCCGAGGATGATCACCGTCGCGATGAGCGTGCGCGGAGTGATCGGCTCGGAGAGGAGCACTGCACCCAGCGCGACGGCGACGATCGGATTGACGTAGGCATAGGTGCCGACCGTCGAGACGGGGACGTTGGCGAGCAGCCAGGTGTAGGCGGTGAAGGCCACGATCGAGCCGAACACGATCAGGTAGGCGAGCGCCGCGATCGAGCGCAGCGAGAACTCGGTGACATCCGTGCGGCCGATCTCTCCGAGCACGCTGCCGGCGGCGACGAGCAGGATGCCACCGGCCAACATCTCCAGACCGGTGCCGAGCAACGGCGACCTCGGAAGCGGCGCCCGTCGCGCATAGAGCGACCCGGCCGCCCACGAGATCTCGGCCATGGTCACGAGCCCGACGCCGAGCGGGTCGACTTCGGCGACGCTCTCGACCGGCGCGACCAGGATCGCGACGCCGACGATGCCGGCGATCAGGCCGCCGATGACGAGGCCGCTGGGCCACCGTCGGCTGAGGACGGCATCGAACACCGCCAGCCAGATCGGCGTGGTGGCCACCAGCACGGCTGTGATGCCGGAGGGGATGAACAACTCCGAGAGCACCACGCCCCCGTTGCCGCCCAGCAGCAGCAGCGCGCCGACGATGAATGCCGAGCGCCAGTGCGCTGCGGTCGGACGCTCCGCCGGCTCTGCGCTACGACGGAACCGCGCCCGGGCGGCCAGTGCGCCCAGCACGAGCAGCCCGGCCGTCGCGTAGCGCACGCCAGCCGCGAGCAGGGGCGGCAGGGTCTCGATCATCACCGCGATGCCGAGGTAGGTGGACCCCCAGACCACGTACACGATGAGCAGCGCGATCGCGACCGCCGCGGTCGACGGCCGCGACGGATTCGCGGAGGTCACCCATGCATTGTGACCTTGGCGTGGGCCCCCCGTCTTCGTCGGGGAGTGCGGTTCCTGCGCCTTCGGCGCGTCGTTCGCGACGCTGGCCCACGCTCACTCGGGCTCGAGCGTGGCGGCCTCCGGCACCGGGCCGGCCTCCTCCGCCTCGCGCGGACGGCCCGACACCATGGCCACCACCGCACCGATGATGATGACGGTCGCGATCAGGGTGCGCGCCGTGATCGGCTCCTGCAGGATCACGGCACCGAGCGCGACGGCAACGATGGGGTTGACGTATGCATAGGTGCCGACCGTCGAGACCGGGACGTTGGCGAGCAGCCAGGTATACGCGCTGAAGGCGACGATCGAGCCGAACACGGTCAGGTAGCCGAGCGCGACCAGAGAGCGCAGCGAGAATTCTTCGACGTTCGTGCGGCCGATCTCGCCGAGCAGGCTGCCGGCCGAGACGAGCACGATCCCGCCGGCCAGCATCTCGAGTCCGGTGCCGAGCAGCGGCGAGCGCGGCAGTGGCGCGTGCCTGGCGTACAGGGATCCGGCCGCCCACGAGATGGTTGCACCGATGACCAGGCCGATGCCCAGCGGATTCAGCTCCGTAATCCCTCGGACGGGCGCCAGGAGGATGGCCACGCCCACGATGCCGGCGATCAGGCCGCCGATGACGAGGCCGCTCGGCCACCGTCGGCTGAGCAGGGCATGGAAGACGGCGAGCCAGATCGGCATGGTGGCGACGAGCACGGCGGCAACCCCCGACGGAATGAAGAGCTCGGCCAGGACCACCCCGCCGTTGCCGCCGAGCAGCAGGAGGGAGCCGATGATGAATGCGGAGCGCCAATGGGCGGCCGTCGGCCGCTCGGCCGGCTCGCTGCTGCGGCGGAACCGCGCGTGTGCGGCGAGGGCGCCCAGCATCAGCAGCCCGGCGGTCGCGTAGCGCACCCCGGCGGCGAGCAGGGGCGGAAGCGTCTCGATCATCACCGCGATGCCGAGGTAGGTCGACCCCCAGACCACGTACACGATGAGCAGGGCAGTCGCGACCGCCGCGGTCGACGGCCGCGACGGGTTCGCGGAACTCACGCCGTCATTGTGACGCTAGCGCGGATCCTCTGGATCGGTCGGGAATTCCGGCTCCTGGGCATCCGGCGGGTCATTGGCGACTCCCGCCTGGTCGCTTTCCGCCGCGAGCGACGTGAACCACGGCTTGGAGGTATCGCGTGGCACGTCATCGAACCCTGCTCCGGGAACGAGCCGTTCCTCATCGTCGACGCGCGCGCCCGGCGGTGCCGACTCGGGAGGCTCATCGGTCCCCAGCGCGGCGGCGTCGGCTCCCTCGAGGCCGCCGAGCCGATCGGCGGCTGATCGCTTCTGTTCCATGCCTGGATGCCGTGCACAATCGATACCGATGTCGATCGGGCACTGGCCGGGTCGTCGTCATCGGTGCAGGACAATCCGTTTCCGAAGGAGACACCGATGAAGTACATGATGCTGATCGCCGGCGACGAGAGCCGGTGGGCCGACGCCTCGGAAGCTGGCCGCGACGGCTACCGCCGCGTTGCCGAGTGGTGGGAGGTCGAGGCCAAGGCGGGTCGAATCGTGGAGGGCCACGAGCTTGAGCCGTCGTCGACCGCCACCACCGTGCGCCTCGATGCCGGCGGCAACGCCACCGTCACCGACGGCCCGTTCGTGGAAGGCAAGGAGATGGTCGGCGGCTATGCCATCCTCGAGGTGGCGGACCTCGACGCCGCACTGGCGGTGGCTTCGTCGTGGCCGGGGGCCGATACGCTCGAGATCCGGCCCATCGTCCAGCGTGCCTGACCGCGGCCAGGTCGACGCGCGGCTCGAAGCCGTCCTCCGCGAGGAGCGTGGCCGGCTGACCGCCGCGCTCGTCCGCATCCTCGGTGACTGGGACGTCGCCGAGGAGCTGGTCCAGGAGTCGGCCGTATCGGCCCTCGAGCATTGGCCGACCGATGGCGTACCGCGCAACCCGGGCGCGTGGCTGATGACCGCGGCGCGCCGAAAGGCCGTCGATCGGCTCCGACGCCACTCCCGCTACCGGGACCGCATGCAGCAGCTGACCGCCGAGGCATCGGAGATGGATCGACCCATCCCGACGGGCGGACCGATGGGTGCCGATGACCGCCTGCGGCTCCTCTTCACCTGCTGTCATCCCGCATTGAGCCGCGAGGCGCAGGTCGCGCTCACCCTGCGAACGGTCGGCGGACTCGAGACGGCGGCGGTGGCCCGCGCCTTCCTGGTGCCCGAGGCGACGATCGCGCAGCGTCTGGTGCGCGCCAAGCGCAAGATCCGCGACGCCGCCATCCCGTACCGCGTGCCGGAGCCGGCCGAGCTGCCATCGCGCCTGGGCGAGGTGCTGCGGGTCCTGTACCTCATCTTCAACGAGGGCTACCTCGCCTCGTCCGGCGCGAGAGTCGAGCGACGCGAGCTGGCGCGCGACGCCGAGTGGCTGATCTCGCTGCTGGCGCGGCTGATGCCCGACGAGCCGGAGGTGCTCGGCCTGCTGGCGCTCACGCGGCTCCACCTCGCGCGCTCGGAGGCACGTTTTGCCGACGGGTCGCTCGTCCTGCTTCGGGACCAGGACCGCTCGAAGTGGGACCGCGGCGCGATCGACGAGGCGATCAGCTTGCTCGAGCGGGCCGAGCGCATGAACCGGCCCGGCTCCTACCAGCTGCAGGCCGCCATCCTCGCGGCCCATGCGGCGGCGCCCTCGTGGGACGCAACCGACTGGCGCGCCATCGTGGCCCTCTACGACGCGCTCCACGCCCTCGAGCCGACGCCGGTGGTGGCGCTCAACCGGGCCCTTGCCCTCGCCGAGCGCGATGGGCCGGCGGCCGGGCTGGCCGCCATCGAGCCGCTCGCCGGCACGCTGGACCGATATCACCTGTTCCACGCGGCGCGCGGCGACATGCTGCGCCGCCTCGATCGCCATGGCGAATCCCGTGCCGCGAACGAGCGGGCGCTGGCCCTGACCGACAATCCCGCCGAGCGCCGCCTGCTGCAGGAGCGCATCGGCGCCGTCAGTCCGGGAGCGAGCGCTCCGGCGGACCGACGTACCGCACGTCCGGGCGAATGAGCACGTTCGCGGCAGCCTGCTCGAGGCAGTGCGCCGTCCACCCCGCGTGGCGCGCGAGGGCGAACGTGGCCGGGAAAAGGTTCGGCGCCAGGCCGACGCCCTGGAGGACGGCCGCGGCGTAGTACTCGACGTTCGTCTTGATCGGATAGTCGGGCTTGAACTCGGCGAGCACGCGCAGCGCGATCTCCTCGACGGCCACCGCCTTCTGAAGCCAGTCCGCCATGTCGGCCTGGCTCTCCGCCACCGAGCGCAGCGCGGCGGCACGCGGATCGTAGGCGCGGTAAACGCGATGTCCAAACCCCATGAGCCGCTCTCCGCGATCGAGGGTGGCGCGGATCCAGGCCTCGGCCTGGTCGACCGATCCCATCTCGTGCAGCTGGTCCACCACCTCGGCCGGCGCGCCGCCGTGCCACGGGCCCTTGAGCGCGCCGATGGCACCGGCCACGGCACTCGCGATGTCGGAATGGGTGGAGATGATGACCCGGGCGGCGAACGTGGACGCATTGAAGCCGTGCTCGGCGCCGACGACGAAGTACGCGTCGAGCGCGCGGGCAGAGGCCGCGTCCGGTCGCTCCCCGCGCAGCTGATACAGGAAGCCGGCCGCCAGGCCGAGCGTGGGATCGGGGTCGATCGGCTCTTCGCCGTCGCGAAGACGGGCGAAGGCGGCCAGCGCCGACGGCGCGAAGGCGGTGAGCGCGCGCGCCTGCTCGATCGTCGGTGGCCAGAGGCTGCCGGTCACCGCGCCCCAGGTCGAGACAGCCGTGCGGAGCGCATCCATCGCGTTCGTCGAGCCCGGCAGGCGGCGCAGAACCTCGACGATCGCGTCCGGCACGGGTACGCAGGCCAGCTGCGCGTCATCGCGCCATTCGCCGGCCCACAGCAGCTCGGCCACCGCGGCGTAGGAGCCGCGCTCGACCAGCTCGCCGATCGGGTAGCCGCGGTACTGGAGGCGCCCGCGCTCGCCGTCGATCATGGCCAGCGACGTCTCGCCGGCCAGCACTCCCTTCAGTCCCGGCGCGTAGGCACGTGCGGCGTCACTCATGCTGGCCAAGTCTAGCCGCGCACGGCGCCGTAACGATCGGAAGCGGTCGGGCGTCTCAACGACCACGCCACCAGGCTATCGGATGAGGAGAACCATGCGCCGCCCACTCGCTCCAGCGCTCATCATCGCCACCGCGCTGCTCGCGGGGTGCGTCGACACAGGCGTCGCGCCATCCGTTGAGGCATCGGTCTCCTCCTCCACGCCGTCGGCGTCTGCTTCGGTGCCGGCATCGGAAGCCCAGTCGACGTCGGCCACGCCGGCCGCCAGCGTGGAACCGATCCCCTCGGCCGACCTCGGCTCCTTCAGCTGCGACCTTCCGATCGTCGAGAACGCCACCGTGCCGCTGGCCAACATCACGGACGTTCGGATCGGCAGCCATGCCGACTACGACCGGGTCGTCTTCGAGTTCGCCGATGGCCTGCCCGAGGTCACGCTCGACCGCGCCAGCCCGCCGTTCTTCCAGGACGCCTCCGGCATGCCGATCGAGGTCAGCGGGTCGAGCTTCCTGCGATTCACCATGCGCGGCGGCACGAAGCAGACGGTCCACCACACCAGCAGCTATGACGGTCCGACCGACTTCGATCCCGGCTTCGGGACGCTGGTGGACCTCGTCGAGGGAGGCGACTTCGAGGCGCAGAGCACGTGGTACCTCGGCCTCACCAACGAGGCCTGCGTCCGGGTCATGCAGCTCGTCGGCGAGGGAGGTTCACCGCGGCTGGTGATCGACGTCGAGCACTGACCTTCACGACGGCCTGAACGCCTGGCAGGCCTGGAACGCCGGCGGCGCCCGCGCGCGTGATGCCCTCGAACCGGCCCATACCGGGGGCGACCTGCCCTAGACGACCCTGACGCCGTCCTGGTAGACCGCCTCTACCCGCTCGGCGAGCGTCGCGAGGTCGAGCGGATCGCCGTCGACGACCACCATGTCGGCCCGCTTGCCTGCCTCGAGCGTTCCCAGCTCCGCATCCAGTCCCATCAGCTCGGCGGCGCTGCGGGTGGAGGCCTCGATGCCCTGCATCGGCGTCATGCCTCCCTCGACCATGAGCTGCAGCTCGCGCAGGTTATCGCCGTGCGGCGTGACGCCCGAATCGGTGCCCATCGCGACCTTCACGCCGGCCTCGACGGCCCGGGCGAACGAGGCACGGTGGGTGTCCGCCACCTCGCGGGCCTTGGCGACCGATGCCTCCGGGATGGCCGCCCCGGCCTCGGCCGCGTCGATCACGCCGCGAGGCGCGATCAAGGTGGGCACCAGCCAGGTGCCGTTGGCCAGCATCAGCTCGATCGCCTCGTCATCGAGGTAGATGCCGTGGTCGATCGATCGGATGCCGGCGCGGATGGCGTTCTTGATGCCCGGCGCCGCCTGTGCGTGGGCCATGACCCAGATGCCGGCCGCGTTCGCCTCCTCGACGAGCGCCTCCAGCTCGGCGACGCGGAAGTGCGCATGGGTCGGCTTGTCGCGCGGCGACAGCACCCCGCCCGAGACGGCGACCTTGATGACGTCGGCCCCCATTCGAACCAGCTCGCGCACGGCGCGGCGCATCTCGTCGACGCCGTCGACCACGGTGCTCGGCACGCCCGGGTGGGACGGCAGGAAAGGCACCACCTCCCCTGATGCCATCCACCCGTCCCCGTGGCCGCCGGTCTGGCTCAGCATGCTGAGGCTGATCTGGATCCGCGGACCGGCGATGAGCCGATCCTCCACCGCCTGCTTCACGCCGAGGTCCGCTCCGCCCGCGTCACGGACGGTGGTGATCCCGATGCGCAGGGTGGCCTCCAGGTTCTGCATGGCCTGGTAGAACCGGTAGCTGAACGGCGTCTGCAGGTTGCGGGTCAGGTCGATCGTGCTGACCATCACGTGGGTGTGGCAGTCGAAGAGGCCGGGCAGGATGGCCTTGCCGGCGAGGTCGACGCGCTCATCACCGTCGAGGCCGACGCCGATCCCGACGATGCGGCCGTCCTCGGCGGCGATGTCGGCGATGGCCGCCGGCGCGCCCGTGCCGTCCACGACTCGGGCACCGGCGAACAGGGTGCGTGTCATCGGGCCGAGGCTACCAGCGCGAGGGGAGTCCGGTAGCATCGGTCTCGCAATCCCACGCAGGAGAACCGATGGCAGACCGACCAAGCCCGCCCTCTGGCGACCTCGACCTGACCAGGAAGTACCGCGCCCGGTTCAAGACCGGGAAGGGCGACATCGCCGTGGAGCTGTACGCGGACCGCGCGCCGCTCACCGTCGAGAACTTCATCAACCTGGCGCGTGCCGGCTTCTACGATGGCACCACCTTCCATCGGGTCATTCCCGGCTTCATGGCACAGGGCGGTGATCCGACGGGCACCGGCACCGGCGGACCCGGCTACCAGTTCGGCGACGAGTTTCATCCCTCGCTGCGTCACGACGCGCCCGGCGTCCTCTCGATGGCGAACGCCGGCCCAGGCACCAACGGCAGCCAGTTCTTCATCACCCACGGTCCGACGCCGCACCTCGACAACCGGCACAGCGTGTTCGGCCGGGTCACGGAGGGGATGGACGTCGTCAACGCCCTTCGCGAGCGCGATCCGCAGCGCGATCGAGATTCGGGGGATCGCATCGAGACGATCGAGATCAGCGAGGCCTGATCGGACCAATGCAATCCGGCTGGCCCGGGGCGGTGATCGCGGTCTCGCTGGCGCTTGCGGCCTGCTCGGTTCCCGCGCCACTGCCGAGCGAGGCGGCCGGCAACCCATGCGGCGAGCTTCCCCCGCGGACCTCGCCCACCGACTTTCCCGTCGCCGTGCTGCATGTCGCCGGCGACGACCTGCCGCCGGTGGTCGGCGAGATCGAGTGGCTGGGCGGTGACGAGCCGCTCGCCACCGCGGCAGCGCGGGCCATCCATCTCGAGCGTTTCACGGTGCTCCAGGTCAGTGGAGCATCCGAGATGTCGCTGCGCATGAGCGACGCCGTCTCGATCGGCGAATGGCAGGTCGACGCCATCCCGAATGACGCATTTCGACGTGGGGAGCTCGACGGCGGTGAGTCCTGGAGCACCGGCAGCGAGCCCTCTGACCTCGTCTGCGTGCCGATCAAGGATGGCGCCTGGCTCATTCGCGCCGAGCTCACGTTCGCCGACGGGGCCGGCCGCGGGGTGTACTACTGGCGCCTCAACGTCAACGAGGCGCCCGGCGCGTAAGTCTCAGGCCGCCGCCTGTCCCGCCTCGTAGAGCAGCGCGAAGGTGGTGGTGGGGTCCGGCGCGAACGCCATGCGGGTGTTGCAGGCGCCGCACACGAGCTCGTCATCGGCCTCGTCGACCGAGAAGAGGACCTCGTCGCCGCACCATGCGCAGTCGAGAAGAATGTTCATATCGCACACGATGTGGCTGCGTCGTGACAACTAGCGTGTCGCATCGACGACATCGGTCCAGGACGATTCGTCCATGTGACGGGCCAGCGCCGGTGTCGTACCCTTTCGCATGTCGGTTGCCTGGCTGGGACGCCCTGCACCGATGCTCGGAGAAGCGGTCTTCGAGAGTACGCGCGCTCCCGGACAAGGGATTCTTCGACTCCGTGCGCTCGCTTCGCGTTCCCACATCCTCTTCGGTTTCCGATTGGCGGGCTTTTGCGGCCCGCGAATACCGACCCTTCCGGCTCCTGGCCGTGGCGCAGGGTGTCATCGGCGCGTTGACCGGGCCGGCCATCACCATCCCGCTGCTGCTGGCGCTGGGCGCTCACCCGGCCCTGGCGACCGCGATCGCCGTGCTGCCGGCCGTGGGCACCATGAGCCAGCGATGGTTGCCGAGCATGCTCGACCGCACCGATGGCAACCTGCGGGGCCTCGTCATCCTGTTCGCGACCATGGGTGAGCCTCGAGGGCTTCTGCTGGCGGCCGCCGTGGCGCTCACGGCGCTGGGCTGGCTGCCGGCGTGGGCCACGATCGCGCTCATCGGCATCGTCAGCGGCCTGCTCGGCGCGCTCGGCTCGATTGCCTACAGCCTGCAGCAAACGTGGTATCAGATCGTCCTTGCCGAGGACCAGCGACGCCTGGTGGCGCCACGGCTGGGCGGCATCACGCTGGGCATCGGCTCGGTGATCCTCCTGCCGATCGCCTTCAGCATCGATGCCCTGATCGAAGGGGTCGGGTTGTGGGCCTACGCGGCGCCGCTGTTCGTGTCCGGCCTCGCCGGCATCGTGCCGCTCGTCGTCCTTCGGCGTCTGCCGCCGCCCGGGCGCATTCACGTGCCGCGCCGCACGACCTGGGACAGCGATGCGCAGGCGCGGCTGCGGCGTCATGGCAACGTCATGACCCTCGCCCTGCTGTCGGCCGGCCTGTCGCCCTTTCTGTCGGTCTACGCAATGTCGGTGCTCGGCACCGGCGCGGGGTTCGCGATCGCAATCAGCGCGATCAGCTCGGGCACGCTGGTCCTCGCCTCGCTCTTCGTGAGCACCCACCTGCGGGGCGGCTCGGCCTCCCGCCTGCTGCGCTCCTCGTTCCTCATCCGCGGGGCGGCCCTCTTCCTGGGGCTGGCGGCGCACCCGCTCAACCCGGTGGCTCCAGCGGTGCTCATCGCGGTCGCGGTGCTGATGGCCGCGGGCGACACGGCCGGGCAGCTTGCTGCCAACGAGCGCCTCTTTCGGCTGGCGACCGGTCCCGGCGTGCTCGCGTTCCAGAGCCATTTCGTCATGCGCACCGTGGGCGCCTATACCGGTGGAGTGGCCGCCTCCTCGGTCATCATGCTGCTCGGCGGCTATCCGGCGTTTGCCATCCTCTTCGTGGCGGCCGGGGTCGGCCGGTTCACCGCTGCCCGCGTGACCGAGGTCTCGACGCCGGTTCGCCTGCCAGGCGACGCGGAGGCCGCTCAAGCCTGACGCCTGAACGACTTGCGTGATTGCGCAAGTAATGAGAAGATTCCGGCGATGGAAACCGTGCAGGCCACCGATGCGACGCGCAGCCGGGCGGCCGCGATCGCCCGCGCGCTCGCCGATCCGAAGCGACTGTGCGTCGTAGAGCGGCTGGCGGTGGGCGAGCGGAGCGTGAGCGACCTTTCGCGCGAAGTCGGCTGCCAGGTCCCGAACATGAGCCAGCACCTCGCGGTGCTGCGCTCGGCGGGCCTGGTCGCCAGCCGGCGAGAAGGAAGCACGGTCTTCTATCGCCTCGTGGACGATCGCGTCCTCGAGGCCTACCGTTTGCTGCAGCAGGTCGCCGGCTGAGCCCGCCGACGACATTCGAGAGAGGAAGCTTGATGTCATCCAACGTCCCCGAGGTCACCGACGCCACGTTCGAGACCGACGTGCTCCAGAGTGACAAGCCGGTCGTCGTCGACTTCTGGGCCGAGTGGTGCGGTCCGTGCCGCATGGTCGCCCCCGAGATCGAGAAGCTGGCCGCCAAGTACGCCGGCAGCGTCGAGGTCCGCAAGCTCGACGTCGACGCCAACCCGCAGACCGCCATGCGCTACGGGATCATGAGCATCCCGACCGTCGCCCTGTTCGCGCCGGGCGAGGCGCCGAAGGCGGCCGTCGGCTTCCGTCCCGCGGAGGCGCTCGAGGAGGCGTTCGGCCTCCAGAACCTCGGCAACGGCGCCGGCGCCTGACCCACGGTCGAACGACGCGCCCCTCCCATCGGAGCGGGCGCGTTCGTCGTGTAAGGCCTCCCGTGGCGCGATCCCTGAACGCTCGGCATACTGCGCGCTCATGGCCCAACCTCCCTCGTCCACCTGACCGATGCGTCGCTCGCTCAACGCGGTCCTCATCGGGACCTTCACGCTTCGCTTCAGCACGGGCCTGACCGGCGCCCTCCTCGTCTACTACCTGGCCGACCTCGAGTCGTTCGGCGCCGGCCGCGACGTGACCGCCGTCGAGGTCGGGATGCTGACGGCGGCCTTTTTTCTGGCCGAGCTGATCCTGTCCCCCTTCTTCGGGATACTCTCCGATCGCATCGGCTCCCGTCCGGTCATGCAGCTCGGCCCGATCTTCGGCGCGGTGGCCGTGGTCATGACGGCCCTCACCACCGACCTGTTGGTCCTCGGCGCCACGCGATGGTTGGAAGGGGCAGCGGCCGCCGCCAGCATTCCGTCGATCCTCGGCTACATCGCGCTCGCCACCTCTCACGACGAGGGACTGCGCGGCCGGACGGTCGCGCAGTTCGAGGCGGCAACACTGGCCGGGCTGGGTCTCGGACTGGTCGCCGCCGGCGGCCTGTGGTTCGTCATGGACCGCAACGCCTTCTACCTCAACGCGGTCCTGTACGGCGCCAGCTTCCTGATCTACCGATACGGCGTGACCGAGTCCCGTGCCGGCCGTAAGGCTCCCAGCGGCGTGGCCGAGCAGCTTGGGGCCGGCGGAGTGACCGCCGTGGCGCATGACGTCAACCCGGGCCGACTACGGCGGGTGCTCACCAGCCCATCGGTCTGGCTGCTGGCGCCGACCTGGATTGCCGTCAACGCGTTCATCGGTGCCTGGACCAGCCAGTCCATCTTCCAGCTGGTCGACGAGCGCCAACCCGGCTTCGAGGACCAGCTGCTGATGGGCGGATTCGCGCCGATCCAGGTGAGCATCGGCCTGGGGGTCGCCCTCCTCGTCTTCTTCGCCGGCCTCTTCTACTGGGGCAACCGATTCAAGCGCTACCGCCGCACGACGATCATGGCCATCGGCGTCATGGGTGGCCTGGCCATGGTCGGCGCCGCCTTCGGTCTCAACCACTCGGCCAGCTGGGCACCGGAGGTGCGCATCGGTCTCGGGCTTCTGGCGGCCAGTGGTCTGTTCGTGCTGGCCGGCGCGACACCGGCCGCGTTGGGCATGCTCGCCGATATCAGCGAGGAGCACCCCGCCGATCGGGGCGTGATCATGGGCCTCTATTCAGTCTTCCTGGCGGTCGGCCAGGTGGTCGGCTCGCTGTCGGGTGGAGGCGCAGCCGAGTGGATGGGCGTCGACGGGCTGCTGCTCGTGTCGGCCGGCCTGCTCGTCGTGGCGCTGGTACCGCTGCGCTGGCTGCGCGGCTCGGAGCATCTGGTCGGGCTGCGCCCCAGTGTGCCTCGCGCGGCGCCCGGTTGATCGGCGACCGCGCATGAGCTACCCGCACGGCGACGCGCTGGTCCCCGAAACGTTCGACGAGCACACCATCGTCTTCCTGCTGCGGCCGGGCGACGCGCCCGACTTCAGCGAGGAGGAGCTCGATCGGCTGCAGGTCGGGCACCTCAGCTACCTCCGTGAGCTGCATCTGCGTGGCGCGCTCATCGCCAACGGGCCGCTGCTGGAGCAGACCGACGAGCGGATGCGTGGCATCTCGATCTACGCCTTGCCGCTCGACCAGGCGCTCGAGCTGGCCCGGGCCGATCCGATGGTCCGCGCTCGTCGCCTCGAGATCCACGGCGCCCGCTGGTGGACTGCCGCCGGGACCGCGCGCTTCGAGGGCTGAGCCCGAACGCGGTCAGGCGTCGCGCAGCTGGGCCAGGATCTCGGCCCCGATGCGTTCCAGCCGGGAGGTATCGGCAACGCCGCGCACGCTGAAGATGAGGTGCTGGGCGCCGGCCTCGCCGAGAAGGCCGAAGCGCTCCACGGTCGAGTCGGCCGAATCATGGTCGAGGTCGATCCCGGTCAGCACGGTGCGCTCGATCTCGTGGTACGGGCGGCCGACCCGCTCGCAGTGCTCGCGCAGAACGGCGAGCTTGCCGCGCACGAAGTCGGGCGACCGGTCGAACAGGTTGCAGGCGTCCGCGTACTGGGCGACGAGGCGCAGCGTCTTGCGCTCGCCGCCGCCGCCGACCAGGATCGGGACGCGCGGCCGGCTGATGGATTGCGGCGAATTGATGAGATGGCTGGCCGTCAGGCGGCGGCCCTCGAAGGCCTCGTGGGTGCCGCTGCCGCCCGACCACATGGCGTGCGCCATCCGGAGGGTGTCCTCCAGCCACTCGAAGCGCTCCTTCAGCGGCGGGAACGGAAAGCCGAGGCCCTTCGACTCGTAAACGTTCCAGGCGGCGCCAATCCCGAACCAGGCGCGGCCCCCGGACAACACGTCGAGGGTGGTGGTGGCCTTGATCCAGAGCCCGGGCGATCGGTAGTGGACGCCGCCGACCATGAGGCCGATACGAGCCCGCTCGGTGTGCGCGGCGATGAAACCGAGCGCCGTCTGGCCCTCGAGCATCGGCGCCTCCGGCGGTCCTCCCCCGCGGATCTGGAAGAAGTGGTCCATCACCCAGATCGAGTCAAAGCCGGCATCGTCGGCGGTGCGCGCGACCCGGGCCAGCGTCGGGCCGATGGCGGCGGCACCGCCGGGCCAGGTGAACTGGTTGATCTGCAGGCCGAACTTCATCGGAACCATCCTGCCACCGTGGTACGCGGGATGCTTCCGATGGCACGTGCCCAGCAAGCGCCACGGTTCTCCCAGCTCGGCCGCCCGCCTCCGAGACTCACCGTACGGGCTCGGCCACGCAATGCCATCGGTGTCGCCGACGCTTCGGCCACCACCTCCGCGGCACCGACGACGGCTTCGGCAGCGCGGCGTGGCGACCGTTCGCGGTGGGCCCCCGTCGCCTACGTCAGAGGGCTGGTCGTGGTCGCGGCTCTCCTGTCAGCGCGGGTCCTGAGCGGATCGGTCGACACCAGACCGAGCGGACGTTCATCGGGTATTGGCGCCTGATCCGGGTGGACGGCGGCTGGCTGCTGGACGAACCCAACTACTAGGCGGACGCGAGCTCCTGGCGCTGCATGGCGATGGACAGCTCGTCGGCCGAGATTCGGTTCCGCCCGGCGCGCTTGGCGAGATAGAGCGCCGTATCCGCCCGGCGCAGGAGCGGCTCCGGGTCGCGGCCGTCGGCCGGGTCGCACAGCGCCACGCC
Organism: Chloroflexota bacterium; assembly: GCA_030862645.1. Classification (GTDB taxonomy): domain Bacteria; phylum Chloroflexota; class Limnocylindria; order QHBO01; family QHBO01; genus JACDBZ01. The sequence goes on along the minus strand of JALZDF010000031.1, from coordinate 59,730 downwards.
ACCGGACACCGTGAACGGCGGCAGTCCGATCGACTCTGCCGCGGCCATCCGAACGCGTTCGGCGACCGTAATCGCGCCGCTCAGATCGACGTCCGGAATGAGCACCAGGAATTCCTCGCCGCCGTAGCGGAAGCAGAGATCGGAGTTTCGGGTTGCCCGTCGCAGGATCTCGCCAAGCCGTCCGAGCGCGGCGTCGCCCGCGAGATGGCCGTGCTCGTCGTTGTACGCCTTGAATTGGTCGATATCGAACAGTACGAGCGCGAACGGCAGTGGCCGCAGGCGCTCTCCCTGGTCGAGCAGCCTGGCGACCGCCTCGTCGAGCGCCAGCCGGTTGCCCACCCCGGTCAGCGAGTCGCGGCGCGCGACGTGGTTGAGCTCACGGTTCAGCTCGGTGACGTGCGCCTCCTGGCGCTGGGCGTATCGGCTCAGGCGACGCAGGGCGAACTGCTGCTCCAGCATCCTGCGCAGCCGCCCACGCCACAGCCGATGGCCGAGGGCGCTGGTCACGGCCGCCATGAGCACCGCCGCGAGCAGGTTGCCGCGATCGGTCACGCTCATGCCGACGCTCAACGGACCGAGCACGAATCCGGCGGCCATCAGCGTCGCCATGGCGAGACAGATGACGTGCCACGCCTGTCCCCACGGCAGAAAGAGGCCAACCCCGACCAGGATGATCGCCAGCTGAGCCGTGCCCAGGGTGCGTCCGTCCGGGGTGAGGGCGAGTCCCAGGAGGGCGACCCCGAAAACGGCCAGCACGGTCACCAGGGCCAGGAGCTCGGCACGGATCCACGCGCGTCGCGCCGCGAAGGCCGCGCCGCCGCTCAGCGCGGCGGCGGCGGCGGAGAACGGCGCCAGCGCATCGGCGCCCCGCGTCCCGATGGCCAGGTTCGTGGTGAGATCGAGCGTCAGGAGGACGGCCATGAGCCCTGCGCTCACCGTCACGGCGCGTCGCATGGCGCGCCGCTCTGCGGCCTGGACGCGGCGGCGGATCTGGGGCGGGACGACACGGCGGCCGTCCTCAGGGTTCGGCCACGAAGGAGAGAGCACGACCGCATGCTGATCGATGGTGGAGGCTGCTCCCATCCATCGAAGGTCCTGCCGCCGGGCGGACCGTCGCTGGCACGTCTCGTGCGAAGTGCCCGCCAGGAGGTGACCATGGACGAGCGACAGGCGACCGACGACGCAACGAACGACTCAGACGTCGGCGAACCCGAGCAGACCTGGGGGCAGGGTGAGGGTAAGCATCAGCCGACCATCGAGCAGGCGCCTGCCGAAGAGGAGCCGCGGACGGACAGCGAGTGGGCGGCGACCGAGCTGGACCAGCCGGATGCGCCCCCCACGCGGGATGAAGAAGGGATGGACCGATGACCTCGGAGCGAAACGCGAACGTGACCCAGGGCGAAACCATGGGCCCGGACCAGGAGCCGACGGCGGCGGGCGACCAGGACCCGGCCGTCCGTGACCCACGCCCGGATGGGCCGATGAACCAGCCGGTTGACCAGGAGCGCGCCAGCGACGAGTTCGGCGAAAGCCCGGACTCGGCGTACGGTCAGCGCGAGAGCCAGGCCGATCCGGAGGCCGGCGGCCCGACCTAGAGGATGTCGTGCTCCCGGTTGTCGAAGTGGCGATCGGGACGAAACGGATTCGTGGCGGCATCGGCGGGTCCGGTGAGCAGGTCGATCACCAGCCGGCTGCCGCCCGCGCCGGCCATGACGCCGTGCCCCGAGTAGCCGCCGTTGAGATACAGGCCCTGCGGCCCGATCTGCCCGAGGTAGGGACGACGGTCCGGCGTCATCTCGTACTGCCCCGCCTGCAGGAACCAGTGCACGGTCGAGGCTCCATCGAGCCAGGCGTCGCGCCAGAAGGGAGCGACCCGCGCCAGCGCGTGATCGGAGCCCGGGTCGAGCAGGCCGAACGCCCAGTCGTGGTCGATCGGCACCGGATCGTGGGGCTCGGCGGGCTGGGTGCCCGGGTCGGTGAAGAGCGCCAGGCAGCCGCGCATGGCGGGTCGCCAGTGGGCCGCCGTCTCCTCCTCGATCGTCATCGGGGCATCCGGTGGCACCGACGGCAAGTCGGGAATGACGAGCTTCTGGCGTCGCGTCGGTTGGAGGACGACCTCCACTCCGGCCATGGCGGCCACCCGAGCGGTGAACGGACCGGCCGCGACGATCACCGCGGCGGCGGCGACGTCTCCACGGGTGGTGCGTACCCGGGTCACGCGATCGCCGTGGACCACGATCTCGCCGACACCGGCGCGCGTCACGAAGGTGGCGGAGCCACCCGCAGTGCCGTCCGGGATGCGGTCGGCGTGCGAGGCGGCGGTCGCGTAGCCGGCGGTCAGCCGCTTCACGTCGAGCCAGCCGTCGGCCGCCCGGAAGCGGGCGCCACGCACGTCGGATGACAGCCACGGCCAGCGTGCCCGCGCCTCGTCGCCGGAGAGCAGCTCGACGTCGGTCAGGCCCCACTCCCGCTGCCGCGCCACCAGCCGACGAGACCGCTCGAGCGTCGCGTCGGTGAGCGAACAGAAGAGGTAGCCGCCGCGGCGCAGGCCGAGGTCCCACCCTTCCAGGCCCGTGCGCTCGGCGAAGGCGTCGAACAGCTCGATCCCCTCGCGGACGGTCGCGATCTCCTCGGGATTGTCGAACTGGAGGCGGAAGGCGCCGGTCGAGGCTGGCGTGGTCAATGTGCCAAGGGCGGCTCGGCGCTCCAGCACGACCACGCGGAGGCCGGCGCGCGCCGCGAAGAAGGCGGTCGCGCAGCCCACGATGCCCCCGCCGATGACCACGACGTCGGCGGTCCCGGGTGGTGCGTCGGCGAAACGGACGCCGGCCATCAGGCTAGGACAAACCCGAAGTCGCACGTCCGCCGTCCGTCGGCGGCGATGACGGCAGCAGACGGCGCCGCGAAGGGAGACGCGAGCAGCGTGATCGAGCGGATCGGCATCGCGGCCGAGTCTAGGCCAGTAGCATCGGCGCATGAGCCGGCCCGAACACTTCGATGTCGTGATCGTCGGCGGCGCGATCATCGGCAGCAGCGTGGCCACGTTCCTCGCCGGCCGACCCGATTTCGACGGCCGAGTCGTGGTGGTCGAGCGGGACCCGACCTTCCGGTTCTCGTCGACCACGTTGTCGGCGGCCAGCATCCGGCAGCAGTTCAGCACGCCGCTCAACATCCAGATCAGCCAGTTCGGCATCGAGGTCGTCAAGCGTCCGGACCGATACCTCGCCGTCGACGGCGAGGTAGCGGAGATCGACTTCGTCGAGAACGGCTACCTCTTCCTGGCCAGCGACGCCGGCCTGTCGACCCTGGAGCGCAACCACCGGCTCCAGCTCGAGCTCGGCGTCAGCGTCGATCTCCTCGACCCGTCACGGCTCCGCGCGCGGTTCAGGTGGCTGCGAACCGACGATGTGGCCGGTGGCTCGCTCGGTCTGGCCGACGAGGGCTGGTTTGACGCGTACGCCCTGCTCCAGAGCTTCCGGCGCAAGGCGCGCTCGCTGGGCGTCGTCGAGCGGACGGGTGAGGTGGCCGGCATCGAGCGCGATGCGGACCGCATCAGCGGCGTTCGGCTCTCCGACGGGACGATGATCGGCGCCGACTGGGTGGTGAACGCCGCCGGTCCGCGCGCCGCCGAGATCGCCGCCCTGGTCGACGTGGAGCTGCCGGTGCGGCCGCGCAAGCGGCTCGTGTACCACGTCGAGGCACCGGTGAGCCTCGGCGCAGCGCCCCTCACCGTCGACCCGTCGGGGGTGTACTTCCGGCCCGAGGGGCCGGCCTACATCGCCGGCTTCTCACCGCGTGACGGCCAAGCAGATCCCGACACGCTCGACCTGGCGGCCGACCGTGCGCCGTTCGAGGACTTCGTGTGGCCGGTCCTCGCGCATCGCGTGCCGGCCTTCGATCGGCTCCGGCTGCTCGATACCTGGGCCGGCCACTACGAGGTCAACACGCTCGACGCGAACGCCATCATCGGTCCCCACCCGGCCATCCCGAACCTCCTCTTCGCAAACGGGTTCTCAGGTCACGGGCTCCAGCAGGCACCAGCCGTCGGGCGAGGGCTCGCAGAGTGGATCGCGACGGGACGGTACGAGAGCCTCGACCTGCGACCGCTCGGCTTCGACCGCATCGCTCGCGCCGACCCTATCCGCGAGCTCAACGTCATCTGACCCGCCGGCCTTCGCCATCCCGAAGTCCGCGGCGCTCACGAGCATCCGACCTCGGGCGGGTGGGAATCGGTGAAGGTCGGGACCCCCTCTGGCGCGCCGAAGACGATCTCGCCGGTGTCAATGACCACCGTCCCGTCGGCCTCGACAAGTACGGCGAAGCGGTCCATCCCGCGCTCGGCAGGCCCCTTCTCGAGCTTCTCGCCGAGAATGTTGTAAGTGCTGCCGTGACATCGGCACTCGAAGCGCTTCACCGAGTCGCACAGGTCCGGCACCATGCAGCCGAGGTGCGGGCACTTCCGCCACAGGGCGATCATCTCTCCGGCGCCGGGATTCGGGACCTTGGTCGGCTGGCCGCTCGCCAGGGCGCGCGCGGCCGGCACGTTGACCAGGAAGCTGCGGGCCGGGCCGAAGGTGTACGGGTAGCCCTCCGCGAATCCCGGCTGCGCGCGGAGGATGTCGGACATCAGGCCGACGCGGAACGGCGCTCCGAAACCCTCCCTCAAGTTTGGCCACAGGAAGGCGAGCGAGCCACCCGCGAACTCCAACGACAGGAGACCGACTCCGACACCGAGGATGCGACGCAGGAAGGATCGACGGCTGACGATGCGGGGATCGAGCACGGGCCACCACCTTCTCGGGGCTGTGGAGCATGAAGCGCCACGACCGCCGGATCGGCAAGGTGCGGATGTCCCGCTTCAGCCGGGACCCAGGCGGCAGTATTCGCGCGGCAGGGTCGTGGCGTCGCTGATGCGGAACCGTTCGTCGCGTCCCTGCAGGATGGCGGGCCAGTCGGCTGCGGCTGCGAGCCGCTCACCGATCGCGCGCAGGTCGTCGAGCCGCTCCACCGCGTCGAGGCCGATCTCGCGCTCCAGCTCCAGGTCGAGCCGATAGAAGCGCACGTCCGGGTAATGGCGGTGCACCAGCTCCGTCTGCTGCTCGGCCGGCGAGCGCAGGAGCTCGGCAAGAAGCCAGCCGAGCCACGGCCACAGCCACGCCGGGCGCTCGCGTCTCAGCAGCTTTCCCGTTCCGAGACTGACGACCAGGGTGTCCGCGCGCTGGTACGCATGCGTATAGTCGAACGCCTCGACACAGGCTTGGTACACCGGGTTGCCGGCCACGCCGATGCCACCGTCGATGAGCTCGCCGATGGGCGCCATCGGCCACGGCCTGAAGTAGGTCGGCGCCGCAGCCGAGGCGGTCACCGCATCGGCCAGCCGAAAGCGGCCGGCGCGGCAGGAGTTCGCCGGTGTGTCGCGCACGAAGTACCACGGCATGCCGTCGATCAGGCGCTTGGCGGTGATCAGCAGGTCGATCGGCGCGTCGTTGAGCCGCCAGTCCCTGGCTTCCGGCCCTAGCTCGTCGCGGATCAGGGTGTGCAGGCGGGCGGTGTCGTAGATGGTCCCGGTCAGGAGGCGCCGGAGGCCGCTGACGAGCGGCACGCGACGGAAGACCTCCGGCGAGCGCACGGCATACAGCGTCACCAGCCGGCTGGCCGGGATGCCGGCCGCGATGCCGGCCGCCAGCACGGCACCGGTCGAGGTGCCGGCCACCAGGTCGAACGTCTCCCTCGTCAAGCGGCCGGTGCTGCGCTCGAGCGACGCCAGGAGCACGGCCGGGATGATGCCCCGCACGCCGCCGCCGTCGATGCTCAGGATCCGTCGCATACCGCCATGCTGACGGACGATCGTGACACCCGTTGGTCGCGACCCGCGCCGCCTCAGCGCGATCACCGGCGCCAGGCCGGCCGAGCGCAGCGCCTACCGGTGCTCGAGTGGCAGTGGCGCCCCGGCGGCCGGCAGGTCGGCCACTGCGGTGCGGGCCGAGGGCCCGCGCGGGACGCGGACTGAGACGCCGACCATCGCGGCGGCCATCACCAGCATCAGCAGGTCGACCATCCCGATGGCGCTCGCCAGCGGCACGGTCCCCGCATCGGCCAGCGCCACCAGCGCGCCACCGACGCCCGCGCCGAAGGCGGTGCCCAGCGTGAACATGAGCTGGAGGGCGGACGAGCTGAAGCCCTCCTCGCCGGGAACGGCCGTCTCGAGCACCATGAGCGCCAGCATCGAGTAGGCGAGGCCCATCCCGAGGCCGGCGATCGCCCACCCCAGCGCCGCCACCAACACCGGCATGCCGGGAACCAGGACCAGGGCGGTGACGATGATGCCGGCGCCGATGAGCCCCGCTCCGCTCGTCACCAGGGTGCGACGAATGCCGGCCGCAGCCGCACGAGCCTGCAGCCACGACCCGGTCGACCAGGTGACCGCCGCCGCCGACAGTGCAATGCCGCCCAGGGTCACGCTGCCGCCACGCACGTCCACCACGGTCAGCGGCACGAACGCCTCGGTGCCGAAGAAGGCGAAGGCGATCCCGAACACGACGGCCAACACCGCCGGGCGGCCGCGGCGCAGGCGCAGCGTGCCGGGCGGCAACAGGTGGCGCAGCGCGCCGAGCACCTGCCAGCCGCCGGCCATGGCAAGCACGACCGCCAAGGGCAGACGCCCGATGGCAATCGCCAGCCCACCGAGCTCGACGCGAACGGCGCCGATGCTGAGCCCGCCGAGCACGAGCGTGGAGCCGAGCGCGAGTCGCACGGCGTCGGCCGCACGGTGCGTGTCGCTGCGCGGCGGCACGACCGTGCGCAAGGCCGGCCCCAGGCGCGCCAGCTGCGGGTACACCGCCAGCCCCATGGCAAGCACCGGCGGCACGATGCCGAGGAACACCCAGCGCCAATCGAGCACGTCGGTCACCCAGCCCGCCAGCGCCGGGCCGACCAATCCGGGCACCACCCACGCGCTCGACACCAGCGCGATCATGCGTGGCGTCACCGACGACGGGTAGGCGCGCGCGATCGCGGCGTACACGACGGAGCCGATGGCGCCCGACCCGAAGCCCTGAATGGCGCGGCCGGCAATGACCACCCACATCTCGGTCGCCACCCCGGAGACGGCCATGCCGGCCGCGAACAGGACGACGCCGACCGCGAACGCGCGACCCGGCCCGCGCCGATCCGCATCCGTCCCGGCGACGGTGATGCCGATGATGTTGGTCAGCCAGAAGGCGCTGAATGCCCAGCCATACAGGTGCAGGCCGCCGAGATCGGCGACCATCGCCGGCAGCACGGTCGGCACGGCCATGCCCTCGAAGGCGGCGGCGGTCACCAGGCCGATGAGCCCGACCGTCAGCAGGCGACGCTCGGGTGCGAAGGCACCGTCCCCCGTCACTCGACGACCGCCGGCCCCAGGAGGAGTGGCGAGCCGAGCTTGGCCTCGTACCGTGGGCGGAAGCGCTGCCGGTTGTACATGGCCGCGACGTCGATCGTGCGCGCGCCGAGCGAGCGTTCGGGCAGCGGTGCGTGCGAGTACTTCCCGTCGCGGATGGCGACCATCCGCCCGAACTGCCCATCGGCGAGCAGGTCGACCGCGACGTTGGCGAAGGTGATCGCCACCATCTGGTCGAGGGCGTCGGGATCGCCGGAGCGCAGGTCGTAGGTGAGGTCGGAGTGCACCGTCTCCACGCCGGTGCGCCGCTTGATCTCGTCGGCCAGCGCCTCCCCGACGTCCGCCTTGTGGCGGTGGCCGTAGGCATCCGGCTCGCCCACTTCGCGCAGCTCGCCGCCCTGCCAGATGGCCCCCTCGCTGGCGATCACGAACGAGTAGCCGGACGGATTCAGGCGTCGGTCGTCGGCGAGCAGCTCGGCCAGCGCCCCGAGGTCGAACGGGGCCTCTGGGATGACGCAGCGGGCACTCGTCACGTAGGCGGCGTACCAGGCCGTGTAGCCGGCGTTGCGACCGAAGATGCGGAAGACGCCGATGCGCTCGTGGCTGCCGAGCGTCGTTCGCTGGCGGTTGATCAGCTCCTTGGAGCGGGTGACGGCAGTCGAGAAGCCGATGCAATACTCGGTGCCGTGCACGTCGTTGTCCATGGTTTTCGGGATCGCGATGACCGGGAACCCCTCGCGCCCCAGCCGGGCGGCATAGCTGAGAGTGTCGTCGCCGCCGATGGCTACCAGCGCGTCGATCCCGAGCCGCTGCAGGTTGTCGAGAACCAGCGGCGTGAGGTCGTAGCGGCCGTCGCCGGCGGTCATGGTCTCGAGGCGCGCGCGGTCGACGTGCCCGGGCAGGGCACTGGCGCCCATGGACGACGGGCTGGTGCGCGAGGTGTGGAGGACGGTGCCCCCGGTACGATCGATGGCCCGCGTGCCGACCCGATCGAGGGATCGCAGGTAGCCTCCGCCGTCATCGCTGGTGGTGTCGACGTGGGTCAGGCCCTGCCAGCCACGCCGGATGCCAACCGCCTCCCAGCCGACCTCACTCGACCGGTAGACGACGCTCTTGATGACCGAATTCAGGCCGGGGACGTCGCCGCCGCCGGTAAGGATGCCGATGCGTTTCATGGCTGCAGCGGCCATGCTGCCAGATCGAACGGCGATTTGTGAAAAGCGGCGATTTCTGGCAGAATCGACTTCCGCAAACGGAGTCCCGCCCTGTGTCCTCGACCCCCACTCGCCAGCGTCGGTATGTGACCTGGCGGCTGCCCGATCGCCATTTCTCCAAGGTTCATCTTGTCGGCGAGCCGGGCTCCACCATCTGTGGACGCGCACTGCCCCGCGCCATCGGCCAGCCGAAGGCGCCGATCCCGGAGTCGGAGATGTGCCCGGACTGCGACGCACAGGGCTGACCCGCTCCTCCATGGAATCTACACCGGCCGCCGACCACCTCGGCGGCCGGTCCGTTTCTCCGGCGATCTCCGTTCCGGCCGACGCGCTGATCCTCCTCGTCGGCATCGCGGCAGTCGGCAAGAGCACGTTCGCGCGCGCTCACTTCCTGCCGACCGAGATCCTGTCGTCGGACGTACTGCGGGCCATGATCACCGACGACCCCACCGCCCAGGGCGCCACGGACGACGCGTTCGACCTGCTGCATCGCCTCCTGGGCATGCGCCTGCGCCGCGGTCGGCTGACCGTGGTCGACGCCACCAACGTCGAGGCATGGGCGCGTGCCGAGCTCGTGGCGGTCGCGCGCCGCCACCGGCGACCGCCGATTGCCATCGTGCTGAACTTGCCGCTGGCGATCGCCCTGGAGCGGAACGCCACGCGTGCCGCCCCTCGCCCACCCCCGGGCGCCCTCCGCCGCCAGCATCGGTGGCTGTCGAATTCACTCGGGACGCTCCCCGACGAGGGATTCGCGGCCGTTCATCGGCTCCAGTCGCCCGAAGAGGTCGACGGCGCCCGGATCGAGCGAATCGCCGGCTGACTGCGACCGGGACGACGGAATGTCCCGAAGGAACAAGGCGCCCGACCCCGGTGACCGAAGCCACCGTTGCCGTCCGGCCCGGTGACCGAAGCCACCGTGCCAGTTCCGGAACTCATAACCGAAGTCGTGTGATCCGGTGTCGCTTGCCCCTTCGGGACATCACGAGTATCGCTGGCGGGTGAACCGGCAGGCAAGACCAGTTATCCCCGAACTTCGCGGCCGGGTCCGCGCCTGTCCACCGGCCATCCACGAACGCCGGCTCACCAATCGGAGGCCTGCGGCGTTTGACGGATGCAGGACGGGCTGGGAGCAGGCACGATGTGAGGGCCGATGACGAAGAGCGAGGGCGCCGATCGCGCCGCGTACCTGATGCTGACGGCGATGGCCGTCTGCTTCGGCGGGACCTGGGTCGCCGGCGCGGTGGCGGTCGACGCCGCCCCGCCCTTCACGATCGCCGCGATTCGCTTCGGCGTCGCGTCGATCCTCCTCTTCGCCTGGGCGCGCCTCGCGGGCCGGCCGCTCTCCGCCCTCCGGGCGGGCGACTGGCCGCTCGTCATCGGCCTCGGCGTGACCGCTATCGCCGGCTACAACTGGCTCTTTCTCACCGGCCTGACACTGGCGCCGGCGTCCGATGGCGCAATCATCGTGCCCGGGCTGGCCCCGGTCTTCACGCTCGTCCTGGCCGGGCTCTTTCTCAACGAGCGCCTCGGCCTACGGGGCGCGATCGGCCTCGGGGTGGCAGCGATCGGCCTCTTCCTTGTCGTGAACCCTGGCGGCGCGACCGATGATCGAAGGCTCCTCGGCGACCTGCTCTTCATCGCCGGGGCCGTCTGCTGGGGCATCTACTCGGTGCTGGCCCGCATTGCGAGCCGGCGGTTCGATGCCGTCAGCACGACCCTCTACGGCACCGCCGTCGGTACGGTGATCCTCATCCCGCCGGCGGTCCTCGAGGGCGGGATTGCACGCGTGGCGGCCGCGCCGCCGGAGGCCCTGGCCGGCATCGCGTACCTCGCGGTGTTCGGCACCGTGGCAGCTTTCGTCCTGCTCAATCTTGGCGTGGCCCGCATCGGCGCCGCCCGCGCGAGCGCCTTCGCCCTCCTGGTGCCCGTTGTGGGCGTGCTCTCTTCGGTGGCCCTCCTGGCCGAGACCCTCGGTCCGCTCACGTTGCTCGGAGGCGTCATCGTGCTGATCGGCCTCTGGCTGGTCGAGCATCGGGCCGCCAGCGACCGCGGGGCCGGATCGCCGGTGAAGGCCGACCCGAGCCGTGCCTGACCATCCGATCCGATCCGCTCGTGTCGGGGATCTGCTGCCGCCGTCGGTCGTCGCACGAACCAGCACGCGGGTGCTTGATGCGACCGCGTTCCTCGTACCCGGTGCGGCGCAGACCGACGAGTACGTCGCGAGCCTGAGGGAGCGCACCGCCGACTTCCATGACTGGGATGGACGCTTCGTCGCCGCCGAGCCGGACGGGCGGCCGATGCATCGGCTCGCCATCATCGACAGGTATGGCCAGGTCTACTCGGTCACCGATGCCGACGCGACCGGTGAGCTGCCCGACGCGGCCACGCTCACCGACTGGTTTCGGTTCCTGGCCACCGCCTGTCCCGAGTGCGGCGTGATCGACGATCCAATCGGCCGCGGCTGGACGCCGTAGCCTTCAGGGCAGGGCCACGTCGAGCGGATCACTGAAGTCTCCACCGCGACTGGCCGCGTACTCGTTCAGCCACAGGGTGAATCCGTCGGGCACCACCTCGCGCCCCACCGCCACGACCATCACGTACGTGCCGGCGAGTGCAGCATCGCAGTTGCGGGGTTGCAACGGATCGGAGGTCACGCTCCAGACCGTATCGGCACCGATGGCGACATCGTCGAGACGCACCTCTCGGCAGCCGATGCCGATTCCGTGACCGAATGCGACCACGACCTCGGAATCCAGATCCACGTCGGGCGCCACGCCGGGCAGCGCCGCCACCCGCCACAGCGCTTCGTACCCGGCGGCGTCCGTGGCCGCAAGGACGGTGTACGCCTCGAGTCCCCCCTCTCCGGCTGCCAGGAGCCGCCAGCCCTCGCCGTCGTCGGTGTGGTGCCAGGGGCCGGGGACGGGGTGGATCGTCACGTCCACCAGGCCGCCGAAGGACAGTTCCAGGCGGGCCTCGGCCGTCGGGTCCTCCGACTTCGCCTCCAGGGTGGCACGGTTGGCGATGACATCGACCGAGGCGGAGAGCATCTCGATGCCGCTGGCCTGGAGCGTCTCGTAGTCGATGCTCTCGATCACCGACTGCAGCTCTGCCTCCGTGTGGTCCACCGCGCGAAGCGTCGTCCCGGGCTGGATCGCCTCCACGGCACAGGCATGCTGGTCCAGGTTAGCGGTGAAGAGCATGATGACGTGCTCGCCGCCCGGCGGATCGATGTACATGCCGCCGAACTCGTCCGGCCGATCGGCACCATAGGCTTGGAGTCCCTCGATTCCTGTCCCGAGGTCGGCCGGCGGGACACAGGCGGGCGCGGCAACCGGGGAAGCTGAGTTGAGAGAGCCGCACCCCGACATGGTGAGCACCAGGGCGGTCGCGGCCAGCCAGCGCATGAGATCCCTCTGTGTGTATGGCCCGTCAGACGACGCGACGACACAATTGGTTCACGCCGTAGACTCCGCTGCCATGGTACGTGCGCGTGACCTGGGCATCCGCATCGGCCGCATGGAGCCCGCAGAACTCAACGCCATCACCGACGTGCCCGGCGTGAGGGTCGGCCACACCACCCTCATCTCGGGCGACGGGCCGCTTCGACCGGGAGAGGGGCCGGTCCGCACCGGCGTGACGGTGGTGATCCCGCACGACGGCGACATCTGGACCGAGCCGGTGTTCGCCGGCGCGCATCGGCTCAACGGTAACGGCGAGCTGACCGGACTCGAATGGATCCGGGAGGCCGGCATGCTGGCCGGCGCCATAGGGATCACCAACACGCACAGCGTCGGCGTGGTGCACGACGCGCTCATCGAGGCGGCGGTCCGTGCGCATGCGATGAGCGACGCGGTGTGGGCGTTGCCGGTGGCCGGCGAGACATACGACGGCGCGCTCAACGACATCAACGGCTTCCATGTCCGGGCCGAGCACGTGCACGCGGCGCTGGCCGGCGCGTCCGGTGGGCGGGTGGCGGAGGGCAATGTCGGCGGTGGCACCGGCATGGTCTGCCACGAGTTCAAAGGAGGAATCGGCACCGCGTCGCGGCTGGCCGGCGATTGGACGGTCGGCGTCCTGGTCCAGGCCAACTACGGTGTGCGGCAGCTGCTGCGCATCGATGGCGTGCCGGTCGGCGCCGCCATTCCGGTCAGCGAGGTGCCGTCGCCGTGGGACCAGGTCGAGGCCCTCGGCGCACGGGCCGGCTCCGAAGGCGGCTCGATCATCGGCATCGTGGCGACCGATGCGCCGCTCCTGCCGCATCAGTGCACGCGGCTGGCGCAGCGAGTGGGGATGGGCGTGGCGCGAATGGGCAGCTATGGGTCACACGGCTCGGGCGACCTCTTTCTCGCCTTCGCGACCGGCAACCGCGACCTTTCTCGCAATGCGGGCGAGGACGATTCACGACCCAGCGTCGACCTGCGCATGGTTGCCGACGCGCACATCAACCCGCTCCTCGAAGCGGTCGCCGAGGCCACCGAGGAGGCGATCGTCAACGCGTTGCTCGCCGCCGAGACGATGGTCGGCCGCGACGGGGTAACTGCGCACGCCCTGGAGCCGGAGCGGCTGATGGAGGTCATGCGCGCGCACGGCCGCGGGTAGGTGCCGCGCTCGACAGCGAGCGTCGACACGCCAGAGTCGGTTCCCATGAAGTCGCTCGAGCGTATCGGGACTCGCGGGCGTGCCTACGTCGCATGACGTAGCGGGTGATGGGCGCTTCCGCCGTCGCATGGGCCGTCACCCGGGAGGACCATGTCGGCAACCTAACCTCCCTCCAGGCGAACGCCCCGATCGGTCCCGAGCCCGAGCGGGGCGTTTGTCGTGCCGGCGCGAGCATAACTGCGGCGCGACCCACGCCCCTGGGCCGCGCCGCGGCGCCACATCCCGATCGCCATGAATACTGCGCAGCGGGCGCAAACGTTCACGCGCGGCGCGCACCGGTCGATCAGGACTGTGGAATCGGCGTCGGCCTGCCCTCGTCGTCGATGGCCACGAACACGAAGGATCCCGAGGTGGCGAGGCGGCGCTCCCCGGTGGCGACGTCCTCGGCGAACATATCGACGCCGACGGTGACCGATGTGCGGCCAATGCGACTCACCCGGGCGACAAGCTCGACCAGCTGACCGGCACGCACCGGGACCTTGAACTCGACCCGATCCGAGGCGACCGTCACCATGTTCCGTCGCGCGCATCGCGTGGCGGCCACCCAGCCGGCATGATCCATCAGGCCCAGCGCGTGCCCGCCGAACAGCGTGCCGTGGTGGTTTGTGTGGTTCGGCATCACCAGCTCGGCGAGGCGCACCTCGGGAATATCGCGAGCTTCGTTCGTCATTTGCGCCGATGGTATCGGTCCAGGCTGTGGACGCGTCATGCGATCGGGCAACTGCCGCATCGGCCACCAGAGGATACGATCGGGACGCGGGCGTACACTGCTCGTATGTTCAACTTCGGATCACCATCTCGGATGCCCGAGGCGGATGACGCACTGCCGGGGCGGGATGCGGCCCTGCCCACCGCCGAGCGCCATTTCATCAACGACGCACCGCTGAAGCCGCCTTACCCGGAGGGGAGCGAGATCGCCGAGTTCGCGCTTGGCTGCTTCTGGGGCGAAGAGAAGCTCTTCTGGCAGCAGCCGGGGGTGATCGTCACGGCGGTCGGCTACGAGGGCGGTTTCACGCCCAACCCGACCTACGAGGAGGTGTGCACCGGCAGGACCGGCCATGCCGAGACCGTCCGGGTGGTTTTCGACCCGGAACGCATCGGGTACGAGCAGCTGCTGAAGCTGTTCTGGGAGGCGCACGACCCGACCCAGTCGATGCGCCAGGGCGCGGACGTCGGCACACAGTACCGCTCGGCCATCTTCACCCGGTCCGAGGCGCACGCCGCGGCGGCGACTGCGTCACGCGACCTGTACCAGGCGGAGCTTTCGAAGGCGGGATACGGCGAGATCGCCACCGAGATCCGTCCCGCCTCGGAGTTCTACTTCGCCGAGGACTACCACCAGCAGTACCTGGCGAAGGTTGACAAGGGGGTAATACATGGCGCCGCCTATTGCCCGAATCACTCGACCGGCGTGACGTTGGAAGGACCCATCGTTCGGATGGAGCAGGTTTAGGCAGCGTCCGGCTTGTCCGAGACCTATGGGCACCAACTGCTCGGCCACACAAGCCTCCGTCCTGGCCTTCTCCTGCAGATAGTCGTGCTCAGTTTGGGGGGTCAGTTGAGCCATCCTCGGGTCGGCTGAGGTTTGCCGGACTGCACTTCCGCCGAATCCCTGGGTAGGGCCATTTTTGGCGTTTGTCCCCTCGTGATTGAGGCGCTATTAGGGCCGAGAGCGTCTACATGCCCCGCGTTTCTCCCCTCTCACTTTGCTTGGAGTAGATGGCTTTCCGCCCTTCCTGCGGGCAGCGACAAGGCCGACCCTCGGGGGACACTTCCCGAACGCCGGCCTGAGCAATGGCACGTCCAGAAAGCAAAGTCCTCGTGGACGACCTCGATCGCCACTTGCGCTTCGCATCATCGTCCGCCAGTCCAAAAGCCTCCATATGTACAATCCACAAAATGGACAGCGCCGGCGATGTCGCCCTGCCCCCCTGGCGCGCCGGGTTTTCGCGCGCCAGCGACATCGAGTTTCGTGAGCTGCTGGAGGTTCTGCCGGCGGCCGCTTACACCACGGATGCCGAGGGCCTGATTACCTACTTCAATCGTCACGCGCTCGCGCTCTGGGGCCGCGCTCCACTCCTCAACGACGCGGCCGACCGTTACTGCGGCTCCTTCCGGCTGTTCGACGCTGCCGGAAGGCCGATACCGCACGCAGAATGCTGGATGGCGCTCGCGTTGCGCGAGGATCGCTCCTTCAACGGGAAGGAGGCCGTCATCGAGCGCGACGATGGCAGTCGGCGGGTCGTCCTTGGGCACGCGAACCCGATCCACGACGAGCGGGGAGCCATTCGCGGGGCGGTCAACGTGATGGTCGACATCACGGAGCGGAAGCTCGCCGAGATGCGGCTACGCGAGACGGACGAGGCGAAGACCGAGTTCCTCGCCATGTTGGCCCACGAGCTGCGCAATCCGCTCGCGGCCCTGCAGAGCGCCGCGGAGCTATTGTCTCGCACTAACCACAGGGACGCGCGTGAACGCGCCCGGTCGACGATCCAGCGACAAATCGCGCATCTGAGCCGGATCGTCGGAGACCTCGTCGACATCGCGCGAATCACACGTCGCTCGCTCGAGCTGCGGCGGAAGCACAGCGAGCTGGCGCCCATCGTTCGGCATGCCGTCGATACGTGCAAGCCCATGATCGAAGCCGGCGGCCAGCGGCTCCAGGTCTCGTTGCCCGACGATCCCATCGTGCTTGATGCAGACGCCGTGCGCCTCTCACAGCTTTTCGGCAACCTCCTCACCAACGCAGTGAAGTACAGCGAGGCGGGCACAACCATCCGACTGTCGGCGCATCCGCAAGGAGGCGAGGTGGTTGTGGCAGTGCAGGACGAGGGGATCGGCATCTCGCCGGAGGACGCTGCCTCGATCTTCGACATGTTCGCCCGCGGCTCGGCTTCTGGCCAGGACGGTCTCGGGCTGGGCCTCACCCTGGCCCAGCACCTCGCCCAGCTGCACGGCGGGTCAATCGAGGTAGCCAGCGCCGGGACGGGACAGGGCAGTATGTTCCGGGTGCATCTGCCGATCGTCCTCGACACCGACGGCGTGCCTGCCCAGCCGTCAGCCGAGCGGATGGCATACCGAGGTCGCCGAATCCTGATCGTGGACGACAACCATGACGCCGCGGACGCCATCTCCAGCTTGTTGGAGCTGGAGGGCAACCAGACGCGCGTCGCCCATGATGGCGCCGCAGCCATGGCGTCAGCCGCCTCGCTGCGGCCGGACGCGATCCTGCTTGACATCGGCCTCCCGGGCTTGAACGGCTACGATGTCGCTCGCCAGATCCGTCGGGAGCCGTGGGGCAGGTCGGTGCTGCTCGTCGCCCTTACTGGCTGGGGCCATCCGGAGGAGCGCACGAAGTCGGAGGAAGCCGGGTTCGATCACCATCTCGTCAAGCCGGTCGACCTCGCCACGCTGATCGACTTGCTCGCCCGGCACACCGCAAGGCCCGATCGCTGAGGTCGACGGACCAGCATGCTGGTCCGATGCAGCGCATCGCCGTATGGACTGCCGGTAGCGCTGAGAATCCCTCTTGGTCAATGCTGGCAAGGGCAACCAATGCTCTTGGGGCATTCCAGCTGCCCACAGGGTTCCGCGACGTCGCCGGTGCCGCAGCGGCCGAGCCTTCGCCGATCGCCGCGTGAAGCCAGTACGCGCGACCTTCGGGGTGCGCTACGAGCTGAAACGCCGAATCAGCCGGAGGACCTGGTCGAAGGGCCGGCCGTCGATCTCGCCGAGAACGTCACCATCGCCGAGCCCGCTCACGGCGGTCCCGCCGTCGTTGGCCACCATGGCCCCAAAGATGACGAGGCGGTAATACGGCGCATCGGCCAGCTGCGCCTCCAGGGACATGCCGGCCGCCCGCGCCGATTCGCCCTTGTTCCGGAGGAAGAACACGGCCTCCAGGCCGTCGAGGGCATTCCGCAGCTCGACGATCGCATCCGGACCGTCAAAGAGCGGAACCTCGAGCGTCAACTCCACCGCATCGCGCGCCGGGACATTGCCAGCCAGCACTTCGCTGACGCGAATCGTGACCTCCGCATAGTGGAGCGGATCGCCGGACTCGGCACCGAAGGTCCTGCCGGCCTGGACGGCGATCACCGTGCCGGCGATGACCACGTCGGCGCCCCGGGTCATCTCGGCCAGGCTCTCGTACCGTTCGACCTGCGTCGCCATCACAGTGCCGTCACCCATCGGCCCGTCCCCGGCCAGCCGCATGCGCCGGCTGGGTGGTGGGGCCACGTAGTGATACGCGTCGATGTGGTCCCGGTCGATCTGGTGCAGGTCGGCCGGACCGTTCGGCGTATCGGCGTTCATGCAGGTGGCGGCCGACGGCCCGGCGCTGTTGGGTGGATTGCCCCAGTGGCGCAGGCCGACGGTGTGCCCGAGCTCGTGGCAGGCAACGTGGTCGCGGCTGTCGTCATCCTCGAAGAAGGCGCCGAAGCGCCCGTCCATGTTGAAGCGCAGCTCCTGCATGCGGCACCAGCGGTCGCCATCGGAGTTCAGCCCCTGCGGCGCATCGCGCGGGCAGTAGACCCAGGCCGCCGCGCCGATGTCTCCGTAGTCCTCCGAGTACGCGATGACGTCGACCTCCGAGGTGAGCTCATCGGCCTCCGCAAGCCTCAGGTCGGTGGGGTCATAGTCCTCGAGCATCGAGTCGCGCAGCGAAGTGGCAAGCCCCTCGGTCAGTGAACCGTCGAAGAAGACGATGTGCCGAAGGTCGTTCGCGACGCTGGTGCAGCGAGGCGGGACGACGCCCGGCCGATCACAGGCGAAGAGCGATCCGATCCCGCGGCCGCCGTGGCTGGCGCTGGTCGCGCCGGCGAGCTGGCCCAGCAGCAGCAGAACGGCCATCACTGGCGCCAGCGCGCGCAGTGCTCGGGGCGCGGTGACGGGCCTGGGCTGCTGGGGCGACATGAACGCCCATCGTCGGCACGGCCGGCACCGATGTCAATGGATAGAACGGATGTTCTATACTGCGCCGATGCGCGCCGTGTACCGCGAGGAACCGTGCCGGACCGCCTTGAACCGCGTGAAGGGCATGGGATTCCATTGGAGCCTGAACCCGTACATGGGCTGCGCGCATCGCTGCGCGTTCTGCTACGTGCGTGGCTTCGAGCGGCGGGCGGACCGTCCCTCGGATGAGCGCTACGGGACGAACATCCGGGTCAAGGTCAACATCGTCGAGGTGCTGCGTCGCGAACTCGCTCGCCGCCGGTGGGGACGCGAGACCGTCGCCATCGGCGCCGCAACCGATCCCTACCAGCCGGCCGAGGGCCGCTACCGGCTGACTCGCGGCTGCATCCAGGCCCTTGCGGCGGCACGGACGTCGATCGACCTCATCACGCGCGGGCCGCTGATCGTGCGGGACGTCGACGTGCTGGTCGACGCCGCCCGGCGCGCCGAGGTCCGCATCAGCGTCAGCATCGCCACCCTGGACGCGTCCCTCAGCACCCGCCTCGAGCCCGGCGTCGCCCCACCCGTCCAGCGGCTTCGGGCGATTCGGACCCTCACCGATGCCGGCATCGCGGCCGGCGTGGCACTCGCACCGGTCCTGCCCGGCCTCACCGATGCGCCCGCCGACCTGGCGGCGGTCCTGCGGGCAGCGCGCGAAGCCGGCGCGACACACGCGTGGACGAACGTGCTCAACCTGCGGTCCGGTACTCGCGAGCATTTCCTCGGCGTGCTCGAGCGCGAGTGGCCCGCCGAGCTCGACCGTTACCGAAACCTCTACCCGGCGGGCGGCTCCGGGTACCTGCGGCCGGCGGACGCGCGGCCGATCGAGCGCCGCCTGGAAGCCGTCAAGCGCGGCGCCGGGATCGCCGACCGCCGCCGGATCATCCTCACGCCCGATCCCGAGCCTGCGCAGCTCTCCCTGCCGCTCTGACGCTCAGCCGGCGAGCAGCGGGCGCAGGAAGACGAGCCGATCGACGGCGGCCTGTGGGTCGTTGCTGAAAGTACCCCGCGGCGGGTAACCGGGTTCGCTGGTGACGGGAAGCACTTCGGTCTGGCGGGCGAAACACCGCCCGGCGCATACTCCGCGGCACGAACCGGACGCCCCGTCCGGGCATGAGAGGGAGAAGAGCATGCGTCACCGCCTGCCCATCCTGCTCAGTGGGGCCATGCTGCTGGTCACCGTCGCCGCGCCCGCCCAGGCGCGCGAGCCACAGCAGACCCGCCACGAGCAGATCGTCGCCCACTGGACAGCTGCTCGCATGGCCGCCGCCACGCCGCGCGACTTCGTCATCGACGTCAGTGGCTCACTCGTCCCGCGCGCCCGGCCGGGTAGCGGCGGAGGGACGACCGGCGCCTCGTGGAACGGTGGAGGTGCCATCAAGGAGCGCAGCGGGAAGGTGTACTTCGAGATGGGGAGCGGCGCATACGTCTGCTCCGGATCGGTGGCCACCGACAGCCGGACCTCGGTGTCGCTGGTCCTGACCGCCGGCCACTGCGCCTACGACGAGACCAACGGCGACTTCGCGACGAACTGGCTGTTCATTCCCGACTTCGACCAGTCGCCGACCTTCACCTGCTCCCAGACGCAGTACGGATGCTGGACGGCCGACGCGCTCGTCGTACACGAGGGCTATGCCACGGCGGGCGGCTTCAACACGCAGGCTACACTCCACGACTTCGCCTTCGCGGTGGTCGGTGGTGGCGGGCATTCGGGATCGGCGCAGCTCGACGCAACCGTCGGTGCCTTCAACGTGGCGATTCCCGGCTTCACGGCCGTGGGCCAGACGTCGTACGCCTTCGGCTATCCGGCCGCCGGTAAGTACAAGGGCAAGGACCTCGTCTACTGCAACGGCGCGATCTTCGAGGATCCCTACAACGACGAGCTGACCTGGGGCCTGCCGTGCGGCATGACGGGCGGCTCATCCGGCGGCCCGTGGCTGTCGAACTTCAACGCCTCCACCGGCGTCGGTTCGCTGAGCTCGCTCAACTCGTACGGCTACTCGGGCGTCAAGGCCATGCATGGCCCCAAGTTCAACGCCGATACCGCCGACGTGTACGCAGCGGCGAATTCCGCCAACGGGAACACGATCGTCGGGCAATAGGTTCATACGGGTGGCCGGCTCCGCACCTCGCGGGGCCGGCCTCGCTGCGTTACGAGGGGCGGCGATTGCCGGCCCGGGTGCGCCGCACGAGCGCACGACCAGCCGGGACACAGCAAATGTCCCGAAGGAACAATGCGTCCGGCGTCGGTGACCGAAGCCACCGTTGCCGTCCCATCCCGGCGACCGAAGCCGCCGATCCGGTACCGGAACCCATGACCGAAGCCGCGTGATCCGGTGTCGCTTGCCCCTTCGGGACGAGCTCAGTATCGCCCGCCGAAGTCGCTCCGCGCAATGCCGGTTATCCCCGAACTTGCGACTGCCGCGCCTCGCTGTCCACATCTCATCCACCTGAGGGCCGGGGCTGCGGACGGGCTGGGCATGCGGCGGGGAGTCGGCGGCGGGACAGCATCGGGCCCAAGTAGTCGCGGCGCATGCCCTCTAGAATGGGGATGCCGCGTGAGCGCTCCTCGATGGTCGGTCAGTCCAGCGAACGCGGCCCGATCGCCCGAGCGCCGGATCCGGAGATCTCTCCATGACCGATGCGCTCGCCGCCCTCGCCGCCGGCTGGGGCGTGCTGATGGCCCTTGCTCCCCTGCTCCAGATGCGCCGCGTCCTCGAGCGCCGCTCGTCTGCGGACATCTCGATCTCGTACCTCGCCGTCCTGCAGGTCGGCTTTTTGCTGTGGGTTGCCTACGGACTCGCGCTGCGCAACGCAGCCATCGTCGTTCCCAACAGCGTCGCGTTCGTCGTCGGCACCGCAACGATCATGCTGGCGTTGCGATATCGAGCGCCGAGCGCCACGGAGCGCTAGGCCGTCGGCCTCGAAGCGTTGGTCGAGCACGCTGAGCATACCGGGAAGCCGATGGCGCCCGCCCGACGAGGGCGAAGGCGATCGAGCCACCGGCCGGGAAGCCGGGACGGTGAGCGGCGACGCCGAAGACGATCGGCATACCGGCGGCCGAGCATCGGCCACCTGGCTGTCCGGCCCTTCCGCAATGCGCCCATATCAGGTGTCCCATCCCGGGCATTTGCGCCTCGAGGTGACGAAGGCACGCGAGACCGAGCAGGATGTGCTCGATCGGTCGCATCGCAGCGGAGGACGCATGACCATCTCAACCGAGGCGCTCGCGGACCGCCTCTTCGCGGCCGCACTGGGAACCTTCGATCTGGCAGGCGTGTACCTCGGCGACCGTCTGGGCCTCTACCGAAGCCTCGTGGCAGCCGGTCCTGCCACGGACTCGGAGCTGGCCAGCCGAACGGGGACCGATGCGCGCTATGTCCGCGAGTGGCTCGAGCAGCAGGCGGTGGCCGGCATCCTGGAGGTGGACGAGACGCATCGGTTCAGCCTTCCCGGCGAACATGCCCTCGTGCTCCTTGGCGACGAGAGCCCCACGCTGATGGCGCCCCTCGCGCGCATGGTCGCGGCGGCCGTTGGCCGTCTACCTGACCTCGTCGCGGCCTATCGGTCCGGTCAGGGGATCGGCTGGGACGAGTACGGACCAGACATGCGGGAGGGCCAGGCGGCCTTCAACCGTCCCGCCTTCACGCATCTGCTTGGCAGGGAATGGCTGCCGGCCATCGAAGATCTTCACACCCGGCTGCGTGCGGATCCGCCAGCGCGATTCGCCGACGTGGGATGCGGCGAGGGTTGGTCCACGATCGCGATCGCCCGCGCCTATCCGAACGCCAGGGTCGTCGGAATCGATCTCGATGCACCATCGATCGATGCGGCCGGCCGCAATGCACGCGACGCTGGGTTGGACGGTCGCGTCGAATTCCGTCACGGTGACGCGGCCGCGCTCGACGACGGACCGTACGACGCCGCGATCATCATCGAGGCCGTCCACGACATGGCCAACCCGGTTCCGGTGCTGCAGGCGATCCGCGACTCGTTGGTGCCGGGGGGCTCGCTCATCGTGATCGACGAGCGCGTGGCGGAGACGTTCTCGGCGCCGGGCGACGACGTCGAGCGCTTCATGTACGGCTGGAGCATCACCACGTGCCTGGCTGACGGGCGCTCGCGTTCGCCAAGCGTCGCGACCGGGACGGTCATGCGCCCGGACACGCTGCGTCGGTACGCGTCGGCGGCCGGATTCGGCGAGGTCGAGGTCCTGCCGATCGAAAACGACTTCTTCCGCTTCTACCGCCTGCGCGGCTGAAAGCTCAGGCGAAGCTCGGGACGATCAGGGTCGTCAGCACGACGGCGACGAGCAGCAGCACGGCGGCGATGCCGAGCTCCCACTCGGAGACGTTGGTCGCGCGGCTCGGTTCGCGACGGAGCACTGTGATGCTCTCCTGTGGAGTCTGGTGACGTTACGCTACGCCGGTCGCATACGGCGTGGGATCGGGCAGGTGTCCCGCCGGAGCTACGTCATCCGGCCGATCCTGCGGCGTGCGTCCTCCACGCGGTCCAGGCCACCGAATCCCGCCTCGGCCACCGAGGCCGCGACCGCTGCCCGGATGCGTTCCGCCATCCGTCCACCCAGGCGCCGCCCAATCCAGCCGGCATGCCAGGAGAGGATCAGTCCCAGCACCGCGCTCGCGGCGATAGAGCCGGCCAGCAGCACGAGCGGCAGGGGCACCGGGCCGAGTAGTGGGGCTTCGACCGTGGCGACCGGCACCTGCCCCTGCGACACGAACAGCGTGATGTACCACGCCACGGCGAAGGCGAACACCGCCCCGATCGCAAGCTGAATGACCCCGATCAGCGGCCAGAGGACCGATCCGGGGATGCGGAGGTCGGCGGCCCCGTCGCGAGCCACGCCATCGAGGGCACGCGTGACGTCCGCCTCCAGCTGCTCGGCGCGCAGCGTCGCGTTCAGTGCGCCACGCGTGCCGGACGGCACCGCGGCGGCCGCCTCGACAAGTGCGGCGTGGACCGGGTTCACGGCCCGACCGAGCGACCCGCGCCGGCGCCAGTCGCGCAGGTAGCCAGCCGGGTCGGCCGTCTTCCGGGTCTGGCCGGTCAGCCAGCCGAGGAGCGCGACCGCGCGTCCAAGTAGCGATCCCCCGGTGCGTCGGGCACGACCGAGCACCGCCAGACGCACCTGGCGAGCCAGACCGGGCAGATCGACGAGGGCGAGCGCACCATCGACCGACGCCCGGATGGCGTCCTCCCTGCGCGAGTCTGGCAACAGCGGTCGGTAGCCGCCGTCGGGGTCGATGCCGATCGCGCGTTCCAGCCGGACGTGCGCCTCGATGGCATCGGTCTCCAGCTTGGCGGCGACCAGTGCCTTGGCGTCGGCCTCCCGCGCCAGGTCCCGGCGCAGCGCATCGATGCCGTCGCCGGCAGTGGCCGACACGACGTCGATGCGCGCCGTGCCGATGCCGGACAGCGACAGCCGTCGACGCAGGTCCTCGACCAGGGCGGCACGCTGCGGCTCGGCCACGCGATCGACCTTGTTGAGGATGAATCGAAGCCGCGCGGCGTGCGGCGCCATCTCCGCCAGGTAGCCGTGGATGCGAGCATCGTCGTATTTCTCCGGATCGAGCACCCACGCCACCGCATCGATCCGTGGCAGCAGGGCGTCGACGGTCGCGCGATGTTCGGTCCGCACGCTGTCGACGTCCGGCAGGTCGAGGATCGCAACGCCGGCCAGCGTCTCGTCGGCGTGGGTGGCGACATCGCGCACATCGAGCCAGGCGAGAAGCGTGGCGAGCTCGTCGCGGCGAGCCTCGGCGACCCAGGCGATCGGCTGATCGGTGGTCGGCCGCACGGCCCCGACGACGCTCACCTGGCGCCCAGCGAGGGCGTTGAGCAGTGACGACTTGCCCACGCCGGTACCCCCGGCCAACGCCAGCACGTAGGCCGACCCGCTGAAGCCGGACCGCTCGCGGGCGCGCTCGATCACCGCCTCCGCCCGGGCGGCCTCGTCCGCCAGGCCGATCTCACGGGCCGCGGCACTCGCCTCCGCCAGACGCCCGATGCTCTCGTCGAGGGTCATGCCGCCTCGAGCTGCGACGCGCGCCGTGCCGCATCACGCAGTGCAGCGCCGAGGTCCTGCTGCACCGGGAGCCCGCCGAGCGCCTCTCCGTACCGAGCCTCCTCATCGGCGAATGCCCGGTCCAGGATCTCGCCGAGCGCATCGCGCGCTCGCGAAACGAAGGCGGCCACGTTCGCTTCGCCGAAGATCGCCTCGAGCAGCTTCTGGTTCACCACTGCGGTGGCCGCCGTGATCCCGACCTCGGCGCCCGTCAGCCCGCCGGTGTGGATGAAGACGGCCAGGATGGCACTGGTACCGACCGCGTTGACCCCGATGCTGGCCACCTGCGCCCACCCCTTGCGCTGCTCGCCGAGGATCCGGATCTGCTCGCCGACGCCGGCCGCCCACTGCTCGAGGTCGGCAACCAGCCGGTCTCCGAGCTTCGGCGAAGCGCCCCACAGGACGGCGCGCGATCCGAGTGCGGCGGCGCCGTATCTGTCGTCGAGCCAGGCCGTGGCCGTGCGACGCGCTGCGGCGTCGGCGTGCTGCACCGCCAGGGCCGCCAGGTCGGTGAAGGCGGCTTCCCGGACCTCGATCGCCGGCGCCGGCGGGCCGGGGTTGAACAGCGAGCGGACGGAGGCGACGAAGCGACCGACCCCCTGCGACAGGATGCGTGCCACCTGCCCGGCGCCGACGAAGTCCTGCCACTGGCGAAGGACCTCCGCACGCAGGAAGGTGCCACGCCCGAGCTCGTCACCCAGCGCTCGCCGCCGCTCGCGATAGGACCGCTCCGCCACGTCGAGCAGGGCCACGGCGGCCGCCCGCTCATCGTCGACCTCGCGGGCGACCTCCTCGACCGCCGCCGGCAGACCCTGGAGCGCGGCCGCGAGGCTGCGCCGAGCCAGCTCGCGGCGAGCGGACTCGTCGGCGGTGAGCCGCGCCAGTGCATCCCGGATCGGCGCTACTGCCGCCGATGCCAGCGCATCGCGGCCCGGCTCCAGGGCGCCCTCGACGATTGGCACCACCTCGAGGGCGCCGAAGGCGCCTGCATCGGCGAAGCGGGCCTGCCTGAGCATGGCCTCGTAGTCGGCGACGACCGCATAGGCGTCGAGCGTTTCGCCCGGCAGACGGTTGAGCACCGCCAGCAGCGGGACGCCGCGCTGGCGCGCTCGCTCGAGGATATTCCACGGCACCTGGTCTGCGTAGCGGGTCGCGGTCGTCACGAAGACGACCAGGTCGGCGGCCTCCAGGAGCTCCACCGCCAGGGCCCGGTTGGCAAGCTCGACGCTGTCGAAGTCGGGGGCGTCGACCAGGACGAGACCGCGCCCGACGGACTCGTCCACGACCAGCTCCAGCGCATCACGCTCCGAGAGGCCGGGAAGCAGGTCCGGGGTGGCGTCAGCCGGGTGAGCCAGGGCCACCGGTCGCCGCGTGGTGGGCCGCAGCACCCCGGACGGGCTGACGTCGCGGCCGGCGAGGGCATTGAGGAGGCTCGACTTCCCGCTTCCCGTCGAGCCGAGGAGCACGACCACCAGGGGAGCATCGGCATCACGCGCTCGCGGCCGGAGGTAGTCGTCGACGTGGCGGCGCAGCCGCTCGGCGCGGGCCGCACGGTTGGGTCCCGGCGCGCTCTCGGCGCGTTGCCCGAGCGCCGCGCTCAGGTCGCGCAGCCCATCGGTCAGGTCGGCTGGCACCGCCCGAGGCTAGCAGGTGCCGGGATCAGTCGGCGGCGTCGGGGGCCGGCGTGAGGGGCAGCACCTGGACCTGGGGACCCTCGGCCAGGGCCCAGCCGGCAAGCTCACCTGAGGCGACAATCGCAAAGCGCGCGCCGCCGACGAGCCGGCTCTCGGTGGTGACGAGCGCCAGGGCCGACGCCTCGACTTCGGTCAGCGTGCGTCGCTCGGTGACCCTGCCGGCGGCGTCGAAACGGAACGCGGTCACCTGCGCGGACGACACCACCATGCGCGCCGCGGCCGCCCGTGGCTCGACGCGCAGGACGCGGCGCGCGGCTGCCTCCGTCGGTGAGACCGCTGGATCGATCTCGACCCACGCGCCGGAAAACTCGCTGTCGGCCATGCGAACGAACGTGCGCCCGTCGAAGACGCGACGCCGGTCGACCAGGACGCTGCGGCCGCCCACAAGGGCAATTCCGTCGCCGGCGATCGCCGGACCGTCGGCAGCGAATCCGTGAACGGCATGCCCCCCGCTGGGCAACGTCAGGCGCGTGTCCTCCGCCAGCACAGCATCCTCCACCTGCCCGAAGGCATGCGCACGGCCGGACTCCGCGATCCACCAGCCGCCCAGCTCGGCATCGTGCAGGCGCAGCCACGAGCCGGGCTGGCCGAACAGCCGCGCTCGCTGATCCGCCAACATCCAGCGCCGATCGACCACCTCCAGCGGTCGACGTTCCGCGATCGAGCCGTCTGCCGCCGGGCGTACGAGGTCGTGGGTGCCCGCCTCGAGCACGATCGAGAGGTCCGACGTGAGCGGGTCCGCGTCGATACGGGTCGAGAACGCCCATGTCGCCGGAGCAAGGGCTCGCCCGGCGGTGTCCCGGATGCCATCGGCGACCACCACCGAATAGCGGCTGCTCAGCGCCAGTGGCGCGTCCGGTCGCAGAGTGACCAGGTTGCGGGCCGGCTCGTAGGCGATGTCGGCGGCGACGCTGCCGCCGGCCGCGTCGCGCAGGAGGATCGTATCGGGACCGACTCCGCTCACCATCTCGCTCATCTGCAGCGTAACTTCCGAGCCGGGAGCGACGTCGATCGCGCCGGGTGCCGGAGAGGCCATCGTGGCGCTCGGCGCCGTCCGATCCCATGCCCGCAGCGGCGAGAGATCCGGGTCTCCGGCGAAGGCGTACCAGTAGTTCGGCGGGCCATCGGTGTACTTCGATCGGTGCAGCCAGATCGTCTGATCGGCCGAGAAGGGATGAGGCTGCGCGGTCAGCGCGGAGCCCACGAAGCGGTGATCGGTGGCGAACGCGGTCCCGAAGCTGGCCGCCCGGTCGCCGAGCAGCCGGCCGACCAGGTCGGCCGCTCCGCGATCGAAGTCGGTGGCGAAGTACGCCGAGCCCCCCATCGCGAAGACGGCGCGCGAGTAGTAGGCGACGCGCTGCGCAGCCACCCAGGGCGTGGCCGGTGCGTGACCGCCCTCGGAGGCGCCGGGCGCATAGCAGGTGTTGGAGTAGATCATCACGAAGCCGGGCGCCGGTCGCGCATTGGCGACGATCCAGTCCTCGCCGTAGTAGGCCACCTGGCTGCCGGCGTCGCCATGCGTGCCGCGTGCGCCTGGGCCCTGGAGCGCCCATCCATTCTGCTTCGCGGTGTTCAGGCCGCCGTACGGGCTGGGATGACCATAGCCGTGGCCGAAGTAGATGATCACGTTCGCATCGGCCACCGCGGCCAGCACGTTGGCCGGGGTCGCATTCGGCGAGTAGGCGCGCGCGACGAGCGCACCCTGGGCCTCGGCCGCGGCCGCGGCGGCATCGGCGAGGGCGAGATAGGTGGGGGTCAGGGATCCGACCGGTCCGACGATGATTGCGACCTTGGCCGGCGCGGCGGCGTGGGCGGTGACAGGCAGACCGAGAACCGCTGCCAGGCTCAACGCGGCCAGGGCAGCACGAAACAGGCGAGGCAAGGGGGGCGCTCCGGGTAGAAATGAGGGCTGGAAAGGCACGCCGGCTGGGCGGCCGTCCATGCACGCTCACGGTACGGGGAGGGGGCGCACTGTCCTATGGCCAATGGGACTACCGGCGCTGGTACTTCCGGCGGGCGACCGGCGGTCGGGCGCGGCATCTGCCACGATGGAGCTCATGACCAGCTCCATCCGCCACGACCTGCGCAACGTGGCGATCATCGCGCACGTCGACCACGGCAAGACGACCCTGGTCGACGGCATGCTGCGCCAGACCGGAACCTTTCGCGCCAACGAGGCGGTCGTCGACCGCGTGCTGGACTCAGGTGACCTGGAGCGCGAGAAGGGGATCACGATCCTCGCCAAGCAGACGACGGTCGACTACGACGGCGTCCGTCTCAACATCGTCGACACGCCCGGCCACGCCGACTTCGGCGGGGAGGTCGAGCGCTCGCTCCTCATGGTCGACGCGGTGCTCCTGCTGGTCGACGCGGCCGAGGGCCCCCTGCCGCAGACCCGCTACGTGCTGCAGAAGGCAATGCAGCGCCACCTCCCGGTAATCGTGGCCATCAACAAGATCGACCGATCCGACGCTCGGCCGGCGCAGGTGCTCGACGAGGTGTACGAACTGTTCATCGACCTCGGCGCCGACGAGTCCCAGATCGAGTTTCCGGTCGTCTACACCAATGCGAAGGCCGGAACGGCGACGCCAAACCTGGGACAGGCCGGATCCGACCTGCGCCCGCTGCTCGACCTGCTGGTGAGCGTCACGCCGCCGCCGACCTTCGACGACGGGCATCCGCTCCAGCTGGTCGTGACCAACCTGTCGGCCAACGACTACGTCGGCCGTATGGCGGTCGGCCGCATCCGCAACGGAGAGATCCGCATCGGACAGCGGGTGACCATCGTGCGCGAGGAGCCGGAGGATCCGGATGGCTCAGTCGAGCCTGGACGCAGCATGACGCTCACCGGCTCGGTGACCGCCCTCCAGACGGCGCACGGCATCGACCGCATCGACATCACCCAGGCCGGACCGGGAGACATCGTGTCGGTGGCCGGCCTGCCGGAAGTGACGATCGGCGACACGCTGACCGATCCGGTCGACCCGCGGCCCCTCCCCCGCCTCGACGTCGACGCGCCGACCCTGCGGATGACCTTCGGCGTCAACTCGTCGCCGATGGCCGGGCGGGACGGGTCCTTCCTGACCTCGCGCCAGATCCGAGCGCGCCTCGACCGCGAGGTACTGGGCAACGTCGCCATCGAGGTCCACCCGACCGAGTCGGGCGAGACGTTCGAGGTGCGCGGTCGCGGCGAGCTGCAGCTGGCGGTCCTCATCGAGCAGATGCGGCGCGAGGGCTTCGAGCTGACGATCTCGCGCCCCGAGGTGATCCTGCGCACGGTGGACGGCGAGACTCAGGAACCGTACGAGCGCGCCACCATCGACATTCCGCCCGAGTACATCGGCGCTGTGCAGCAGGCGCTCGCCGGCCGCAAGGGCCGCCTCGAGCAGATGAGCACCGATGCCGATGGGCGGGTACGAATGGAGTTCATCATCCCCACCCGCGGGCTGATCGGCTACCGCGGCCAGCTGCTGTCGGACACGCGCGGGACGGCGTTGATGCACCAGCTCGGCGAGGGCTACGGACCGTGGGCAGGGGAGGTCACGCATCGGACTTCCGGCGTGCTGGTCGCAGACCGCTCCGGCGAGTCGCGCGCGTACGCGCTCTCCTCCCTGGTGGAGCGGTCGGAGCTCTTTATCGGTCCGTCCACCGAGGTCTACGAGGGAATGATCATCGGCGAGAACAGCCGCCCCGGCGACATGGACGTCAACCCCACCAAGGCCAAGGCGCTTTCCAAGATGCGCACCCAGGCGACCGACGGCGACTACCGGATTCACACACCTCCGCGCGTGCTCACCCTGGAGTCGGCCATCGAGTTCATCGCCGCCGACGAGCTGGTGGAGGTGACCCCGACCGCCATCCGACTGCGCAAGCGCCTCCTCTCGCAGCACGATCGACGCCGGGCGGCGGGCGCGGTCTTCAAGGCCGGCATCACGTGATCCGGGGGCGCACGAAGCTCGTCTGCACCATCGGGCCAGCCTCCGCCGACCGCGTGGGGGAGCTCGTCGCCGCCGGCATGGACGTCGCGCGCCTGAACTTCTCGCACGGGACCGATGCGAGTCGCGTCGCGGCGGCCGGTGCGGTCCGGGAGGCGGGCAACGGCCGCGTGGCCCTCATGGTCGATCTGCCGGGTCCGAAGATCCGGCTCGGGGCGCTCGTCGACGATGAGGTGCACCTCGAGGCCGGCGCCACGTTCGTGTTCCGCGCCGCCGACGGTCCCCCGGGCGACGCCACGGGTGCCCAGGTTTCCTACCTGCGCCTGGCGGACGACGTGCAGCGCGGTGACCGCATTCTGCTGGCCGATGGCGCCGTTGAGCTGCGCGTGATCGAGGTGTCCGGCGAGGTCCTCGCCGAGGTGGTGCGCGGCGGGATCATCCGGTCCCGCGCCGGTGTGAGCGTCCCGTCCGATCGGCTCTCCGAACCCGGACTGACTGAGGCGGATCGTGCCGCGGTGCCGCAGGTCCTGGCCCTCGGTGCCGACTACGTGGCCCAGTCCTTCGTGCGGAGCGCCACCGACATCGACGCCCTGCGAGCGCTGCTCGGCGCGGATGGGCCACCGATCATCGCCAAGGTCGAGACGCGCGCCGCCCTCGATGACTTCGACGCCATCTGCTCGGCCGCCGACGCGGTGATGATCGCGCGCGGCGACCTCGGGGTGGAGCTGCCCTACGAGGAGGTGCCGATCCTTCAGAAGCAGCTCGTGCGCCGGGCCCTGGACCGCGGCGTCCCGACCATCGTCGCCACCCAGATGCTGGAGTCGATGGTCGCCGCCCCGCGACCCACGCGTGCCGAAGCGAGCGACGTGGCCAACGCCATCTTCGACGGCGCCGACGCCATCATGCTCTCCGGCGAGACGGCCATCGGCGCGCACCCCGTGCTGGCCACCGAGACCGCGGCTCGCATCGCCGCGCTCTGCGACGACCGCGGATCCGACTACCTGCCATCCGGCAGCCCTCCGAGCGCGGACACCGATGCGGATGCGCTCGCCTACGCCGCGGTGGCGCTGACGGCCGCCGACCGGGACGTGGCTGCCATCGCCTGCTATACCCGCAGCGGTCGCACCGCTCGGATCCTGAGCGCGCTGCGTCCCCGGGTGCCGATCCGCGCCTTCTCGCCAGAGGCCTCGGTGGTGCGACGCCTGGCGCTGGTGCACGGAGTGGAGGCCGGAACCTGCCTGCCGCCGGCGGCTACCGAGGATCGCCTGGACCTGATGGCCTGGCTGCTCGGCGAGGATCCCTCGCTTCCCCGCGGATCGGCCGTGGTGCTGGTGGCCTCCACGGCGGCGGCCGGGACCGGGCCGAATGTGCTGGAGGTGGCCAGAGTCGGAAGCCGCAATTCGTAGTGCGGTGAGCTACAAATCAGCGCCCGCGCCTCCGTGACCAGACCCCGTCGGGGCCACTCGCACCTTAGGTCTGTGCTGAGAGGGCTACTCGCACCTATGTCTGTGACAGACGGCGGGAACCACCGCCGAAGGCCGCACACATCACCGCCACCTCATCCACCGACATGCCGGCGCCAAGCGCCAACACCGCCAGCACGCGCGCCTTCAGCGCACCGAGGGTGCCGCTGAATACGGCGCCGGCATCCCACCACCGCGAGCTGCCACCCGGAAAGCCGTAGCCCGGCAGGACCCGCCCCGACGGGCAGCGCGTGGTGAGGAGCACCGGCACGCGACGCTCGATGAACGGCCGAGCGAGGTCGAGATACGCCGGCGGCGTGTTTCCCCCACCGGCGGCCGCGATCACCAGTGCGGCGGCAGCCGGATCGACGGGGATGGGACCGGCATCCAGCGCCACGCCGAGGATCGGCACCGGCAGCGCGGCGCCCTCGGGAATGCGAGGCATACGGATCGGTCGACGGGTGCGCAGCAGGCTGACTCGCCCATCGGCGACCACACCCAGACGGCCGGAGTTGGGGCTCTGAAACGTGGCATAGGCGTGGGTGTGGGTCTTGCGCACGTCATCGGCACCGTGGATCTCGCCGGCCATGGCCACCACCACTCCCTGCTCGGCCAGCGCCGGGTCGGCCGCGGCCGCCACCGCGTCACGCAGGTTGTCGGGGCCGTCGTAGCCGTCCTGCGAGGCGGACCGCATCGCGCCGACGACGACGACCGGCTTGGGCGGCAGCGGCAGCAGGTCCCAGGCGAAGGCCGTTTCCTCTATGACGTCGGTGCCCTGGACGACGATCGCGCCATCGATCTCCGGCCGTGCGAGCTGCCGGGCCAGGATGGCGCCGATCTCGAGGATCTGCTCGAACGACAGATGGGAGGCGGGCACCAGGCCCCAGTCGATCGGCTCGATATCGGCGATCGCTCCGAGCCCCGGCGCCGAGGCCAGCAGCTCCTCGCCGCCGAGGGTCGGGACGTTGCCGGTCGAGCCGGCATCGCTCCGCATCGAGATGGTGCCGCCGGTGAAGACGACGGCGATACGCGCCACGGAGGCAGTATGCCGGCGCCAGGATCTCAGCGGGCGGCGGTTGCCGCGTGCCGCGCGAGCAGCTCGGTGACGGTGCCGATGTCCGCAGGCTTGACGAGGTGGTGGTCGAAGCCGGCCGCCACCGACTTCGCCTGCTCCTCGGGTTGCCCCCAGCCGGTGAGCGCGACGAGCAGCATCGAGCCGCCCCACGGCTCGCCGCGCACCCGGCGCGCGACCTCGTAGCCATTCAGCTTCGGCAGCCCGATGTCGAGCAGCATCACGTCCGGCCGCAACGACTCGGCCAGCTCCACGGCCGTCGCGCCGTCATGTGCCACGTGCGCCTCGTTGCCTTCCAGCTCGAGGAGGCTGGCAAGGGCGTCGGCGGCGTCGCGGTTGTCGTCGACGACCAGGATGCGCTGTCCCCGGTAGGGCTGTTGAGCGGGCTCGGTCAGGGCAGCCATCGCCTTCATGTCGAGCAGGATCGGGAGGTGGACCCGGAACTCGCTCCCCTGGCCCTTTCCACCGCTGGCGACCTCGATCGAGCCGCCATGGAGGCGGGCAAGATGCTGGGCCAGGGTGAGCCCGACGCCGAGCCCGTCCTCGCCGCCCGCCGCAGCCCGAGCGAACATGTCGAAGATCACTTCCTGGGTTTCCGGCGCGATGCCGATTCCCTCGTCCAGGACCGAGATCACCACCTCGCTGCCCTGTCGCACCGCCGAAAGCCAGATGGTCGCGTTCGGTGCGCTGTACTTCGACGCATTGCCCAGCAGGTTACCGATGAGCTGCGACAGCCGGACCGCATCGGCCTCCAGCCGGATCGGCTCGGAGGGAAGCGACACGTCGAGCCGCTGGCCGTGATCCTCGATCATCGGCCGGCAGGTCTCGATCGCCTGCTCGATGATGGGAGCCAGGTCCGTCGGTTCGCGACGGAGCTCGAGCGAGCGGCGCGTGATGCGCGCGATGTCGACCAGGTCGCCCACGATGCGACCGAGGTGGCTGACCTGCCGCTCGAGCGTGTCATGGGCGCGACGCCGCGTCGCCTCCCCCTCCGCGCGCGCGGCAAGCTCCACGGCGCTCCGCATGGCGGCCAGCGGATTCCGCAGCTCGTGGGCGAGCATGGCCAGGAACTCGGTCTTTGCCTCGTCGGCCTCGCGCAGCTTCATCTCGGCGATCGACCGATCGGTGATGTCCACGAGCACGTTGACCGCCGCGCGCACCCTGCCACGCTCGTCGTGGATCGGATTCGCGTGCGCCAGCACGGTTCGGCGGCTGCCGTCGGCGCGCTCGATCAGGATCTCCTTGCCGTTGTAGGAGCGGTCCTGGTGGAGGGCCAGCGCCATCCAGCATTGCTCGTGCGCGATCGGCGTGCCGGTCGTGTCGAAGAGACGGAAGGATCCGCAATAGCGATCGACCGGGTCGTTGAGGAGCGGCGCGCGGCCCCACAGGAGCAGGGCGTGTCTGTTGTAGTAGGTGATCAGCCCTTCGCCGTCGGTGGTGTAGGCAGCCGCAGGCAACTGCTCGAGCAGCTCCCGGAACTCGATGTCGCTGGCGCGCGAAAAGCCCGCTCGCCAGGCGGGCATCACGAGCTCACTCGGGGTCACCATGGACGACCTTCTGCACGTCCGATGCCGGACGTCGATTCGGGTACCCTTTCCGGCGATGAGCCGAGCCATGATCGAGGCCGTGGGCCTTCACAAATCCTTCGGTGACACCCACGCACTTGCCGGCCTGGACTTTGATGCCGCAGAGGGGACGATCCTCGGCATGCTCGGCCCGAACAGCGCGGGCCGGTCGGTCGCGACCCTCGCGGTTGGATTCCCGCTCGGCGTCTGGCTCTACAACCGACGAACGACGCAGTAGGGAGTGGTGTCGAGCGCCGTCCGCCCCAACCCGGTGGTGCTCGCGGGCATCGGGCTGGGGGCCGGCGTGCTGAGCGGCCTCTTCGGCGTGGGCGGCGGGATCATCCTGGTGCCGGCGATGGTGCTGCTGACCGGCATGGCCCAGCAGCGAGCGTCGGCCACCTCGCTGGCTTCGATCGTTCCGATCGCGGTTGTCGGGGCGATCATCTTCGGCCGCGCGGACAGCGTCGACCTTCCCGCCGCGCTGGTGCTGATGGTCGGATCGCTGGTCGGGGTGCAGATCGGCGCCCGGCTCATGGCGCGCGTCGGTGACGATCGGCTCCGCATCGGCTTCGCCCTGTTCATGATCGCCGTCGCTCTGACGATGCTGGTCTCGTGAGCGCCCCCGAGATCGTTGCCCTGCTGGCCATCGGGCTCACCGCCGGCCTGCTCGCCGGGCTGCTGGGCATTGGCGGCGGCCTGATCATGGTTCCGGCCATGGTGCTCATCACCGCCTTCGACCAGCACGTCGCACAGGGCACCTCCCTGCTCGTCATCATCCCGGCGGCGGCGTTCGGCTCGTTCACCCATTACCGGAGGGGCCGGCTGGCGCTGCGCGACGCCGGCGCGCTGGCCGCGGGCGGCGTGCTCGGTGCCGTGCTGGGAAGCATGACCGCTCTCGCGCTGGACGAGGAGATCCTGCAGCGGCTGTTCGCAATCTTGATCCTGGTGGTGGCCGCTCGCATGCTGCTGACCCGGAACAGCCCGCCCGAGCAGCCGGATCCCGAGACGGCCTGAGGGGTTACTCCTCCGGAGCCCGGTGCTGCTGACCGGGCGCACCCTCGCGTCCATGGCCGGCGCCCATGATCGAGCCCAGGCCCGGATGGACGCCGAGATCGCGCGCGATGCGGCCCCAACCCATCCCCGGGCCCGTCTCGGTGCCATCGCGCCTGGCGGTGATGACGCCCACGTCGATGCCCGTGGAGTCGGCCCAGGCAAGAACGCGGATCGCGCCTCCCACGCCGTATCGCGCGGCGAGGTCATCTAGGACGGCTTGATCGAACGGGATCCCTTTTTCTTCGAGGCGATCCGCGGCATGCGCAAGATCCTCGGCGCTCGGCGAGGCATCTGCCTCGTGGCTGGACGCGGGCTGGCCCGGAACGTCACGGGCAGTTGGAGCGCGGTTCGCGAGGACGGTGCCGGCAGCAAGCAGCAGGACGACGGCAGCGGCCAGGAGCGCGATGCGGTTGGTGCGGTTCACGGGCATCTCCGATCGATCGGTCCGGGCAGCGTACGGTGTCTACCTTGCCGCTTGCCTTACGCATCCCCCGGACATGCGCGGCGGGCCGCCCGAGCGGTCGTCACGAAGGCGCGCGACTCGCTGAGTCCAGCCCCGGGTCGGGCCACCGACGATCGACGATCGTGCGAGCTGGGACGGCGAGGGGCAATGACCCGCTTCGGGCTGGCGCACCGGACGGTGCGGCCTCGGGTGCCCGGGCGCGCTAGGCTGTCGGGCACGTGACGAATCAGCCAGCCACCCCCGCCGCGCTCGTGCGACCCCTGCTGCACGTTCGCCAGGTACGCGATTTCACCGATCAGGCGGTCGATTCGGCCGCGCTCTCGGCGGTCGCCGATGCGGCCCGCTGGTCCGGCTCCGCCGGCAACCGGCAGCCGTGGAGGTTCGTCGTCGTGCGACGTCCGGAGACCCTGCGACGCCTCGCCGACAGCAACCTGCCGAGCACCCATGCGCTCACCACGGCGACGGCCGCGCTGGCCATCGCCGAGGTTCAGGAGCAGGGCGCCGCCGTTTCGATTGCGTTCGACGAGGGCCGGGCTGCCGAGCGGGCGCTCATCGCTGCCTCGCTCCTTGGCCTCGGCGCCGCGATCGTCTGGATCGCGCCAGATGCGCGTCCGGCGGTCCACGCGGTGCTCGGGGTGCCCGATGACCGCTTCGTGCGGACGATCGTGGCCATCGGTCACCCCACCGCCGAAGCCCGCCGACCGAAGGCGGCGCGCGGAACGGCTCGCCTGCCGCGCAGGGAGACGGTGTTCCGCGAGCAGTTCGGGCGACGCTAGGGGTCGCGCTCCCAGGTCCCGCTCTCCAGATCGGTCGCGCGTTCACCGTCGAGGCAGGTGTCGACCACCTTGACGAAGCGCAGGTCCTCCTCGGCGACCCGGTGGGCGTGGTACGTGCCACGCGCATCCGGGCAGGCGGGGTCGTTGTCGAAGACCACGGTCCATCCGGAGCTCTCGAACGTTCCCGACCAGCGCTCGCCGATGCTGAAGGTCTGGCCGTCGAGCGTGAGAGTCTCGGCCGGTGCGCCGTTCGTGGCAGGGCGCGTGTAGGAGCCGACCTCCCAGTGGCGGCCGGTTCCCTCGGCGAGCTGAAGCCCGAGCCAGCGGCCTCCGGCTCCCGCCGCGATGGCGACGAACGCCAGTGCACCGGCCGCCACGAGCACGCGGCGGGAGGGTCGGCTCGCGGCGATGCTGGCCGACACCATCACGAGCCCGAGGCCAAGGGTCACCGGCAGAAGCCAGCCGACGCTGAGCCGCACCGTGGAGGCATGGCCGCTCTGCATGACTGGCCAGGCCGAGGCGCCGACGAGCCCGGCCACGAGCGCGGACCCGAGGACCAGGACGAGCGTGGGCGCGCGAGGATTGAGCGTTGCACGCGACGCCGCCCAGAATGCCGTGGCCAGCGCGACGACGGCGGCCGCAGCCGTGACCGGGAACGCCACTCCTCGCCATGCGCTGAGCATGACCTGGACGTAGCGGTATCCCTCACCTCGCAGTTCCCGCTCCTGGACGATCCACCCCTGGACGAACGAGAGCCCGAAGATGGCCACTCCCGCAGCGGCCACCAGCCAGAGCCAGCGTACCCCGGTCATCGGCGATCCACCATCATGGCGTACAGGTGGTCGAAGGTCGCATCCGGGTCGTCGCCCATGGCGCGAAGCGGCGTCACGTACCGGGTGATATAGGCCCGTCGCGGCATGCGCCCGAGTGTAGACAACCAGCCGTGATTGGATGCCCGGCCGATCGAGGAATCAGCCGCGGCCGGTGAGGCGCTCGATCACCAGCGCGGTCGCGGCGGTGACGCTCGCCAGTGTGTCGTAGTCCAGCGTGTCCGGCGTGTCGCTCGGCCCGTGGTAGTGCGGGTTGCGGAAGTTCGCCGTATTCGTGACCTGGATGGCCGGAAGACCGGCCCGCCAGAAATTCACGTGGTCACTGCGCGAGAAGTGGCGCGCCGCGGGCACGGCATGCAGGGCCAGTCCCACCAGCGGCAGGTCGAGCGGATCCCGCAGCAGCAGCACCCGCTCGGAGCCGATCGTCGCAGACAGGCAGGCCGCCCACGCGCGCGCCAGCCGCATCGACGATCGGCGGTAGATGGAGACCACGGTGTCGCCAACCGCCTCTCGCGCCGCCAGCCTGGCCAGCTGCCCGGGGTAGAGCCGATCGATCCCGGGCGGCACCGACTGCGAGCCCGGCCGGGCGTCCATGAAGCCGATCGGATCGAACACGATTGCGCCCCGAACCTGGAAGTTGACCTTCAGCCACTGAACCAGGTAGCGCGAACCGACGAGGCCGATCTCCTCGAAGTCGGGCGCGGCCAGGATGACGGTGCGACGAAGGCGCCGCCCACCCAGCTGCGTCGCCAGCTCGAGGAGCGCCGCAACGCCGGCCCCGTTGTCGTCGGCGCCCGGCGAGCCGCGGACCGTGTCGTGATGGGCGACGATCACAACGGCGTCATCGGTGTCACCCTCGGCAATGGCGACCAGGTTCCGGCCCTCGAGGCGGTCGTACCTGTGGATCGGATGCCGTCCATCGGAGCCCGCCGCCGGATGATCGAGGCGTGCCCTGAGGTTGCGCAGGTGGAGGTGCTGCCGCCCGACCCGCCATCCGGCGGCGCGCCAGGCATCGGCGAGGAGTGCATCGGTCCGTTCCATGGCGTCCGCGGCGCTGAATCGATTCCGCGGTCCGGGGAGGCCGGCCACCAGGTCGCGCAGCCGGTCGGGTCGAATGCGCTCGGCCCACGCGTCGGCGGCGCTTCGGAGCTGGGCATCGGGTGGCCGGTAGGAGGGTTCAGCAGTGCCGGGGATGGTCAGCTTCACCAGGTCGAGCATAGCGGCCCGCAGGCACAATGCCGTTATGCAGGACAGGGTCTCGATGCGGGCGGCCAGCTTCACCGAGTCGGTGATCCGCGAGATGACGCGCCACGCGGCGCTGCACGACGCGGTCAACCTCGCCCAGGGCTTTCCCGACTTCGCCTGCCCGCCCGAGCTCAAGGAGGCCGCCAAGGCGGCCATCGACGCCGATATCAACCAGTACGCCATCACCTGGGGTGCCAGAGACTTCCGCGAGGCGATCGCCACCAAGACGGCGCGCTGGTATTCCGGCTGGCAGGTGGATCCGGAGACGGACGTCACCGTCACCTGCGGAGCCACCGAGGGAATGATCGCCGCCATGCTGGCCCTCGTCGACCCCGGAGAGGAGGTGATCGTCTTCGAGCCGTTCTACGAGAACTACGGGCCCGATGCGATCCTGTCCGGGGCGGTTCCTCGCTATGTGACCCTCCACGAGCCGGACTGGCGGATCGACCCCGACGAGCTGCGTGCCGCCTTCGGCCCGCGTACCCGGGCCCTCATCCTCAAC
Source organism: Chloroflexota bacterium (assembly GCA_030862645.1). GTDB lineage: Bacteria > Chloroflexota > Limnocylindria > QHBO01 > QHBO01 > JACDBZ01. Next base: position 20,840 of record JALZDF010000031.1, on the reverse strand, counting down.
TCGCCCCACAACCCGACCGGCAAGGTGTTCTCACGCGGGGAGCTGGAGCTGATCGCGGGCCTGGCGCAGGAACACGACGCGCTCGTCCTGACGGACGACATCTACGAGCACATCGTCCACGCCGGCGAGCACGTCCCGATCGCGACGCTGCCCGGCATGGCCGGCCGCACGGTGGCGGTCAACTCGCTGTCGAAGACCTACTCCGTCACCGGCTGGCGGGTTGGCTGGGTGATCGCGCCGGCGCCGCTCACCAACGCCATTCGCAAGGTCCACGACTTCCTGACCGTCGGCGCCGCCGCGCCGCTCCAGGCCGCCGGCACGGTGGCGCTCGGGCTTCCGGACAGCTACTACGCCACGCTGGCCGCGGACTACCGGAGGCGGCGAGAGCTGCTGATCCCGGCGCTCGAGGCCGCGGGCCTGCGGCCCTTCGTGCCGGATGGCGCCTACTACGTGATGGTCGACATCACGAGCGTCAGCGACGAGGACGACACCGCCTTCGCGCGCCGGCTGACCGCGGATCCCGGCGTGGCGTCGGTGCCGGGATCGTCGTTCTACTCGCGTCGCAAGCTGGGGCGGACGAAGGTGCGGTTCGCCTTTCCGAAACGCGATAGGACGCTGGCCGAGGCCGCGCGGCGCCTGGCGACCCTCAGTCGCTGACCGGCTCGAGCCAGGCCGTCTCGCCGAAGCTCAACGCGAGGTGCGTCACCGCGCGGTTGCTCGCAGCCCCGTGCCAGTGCTCCTCGTCGGGCGGTGCCTCGACCAGGTCACCCGGATGGATCTCGGCGACCGCCTCTCGTGTGCCCACCCGACCACTGCCGTCGAGGACGTAGAGCACCTGCCCGCCGGAGTGGCGGTGCCAGTCGGTGCGCGCGCCGGGCTCGAAACTTACCGCCAGGGCGGCGCCGTCCGGCTCCGCGATACGTCCGAGGTCGCGTCTTCGCACGGTGCCGCTGAACGTCTCGGTTGCCATCGGCTCGAGCGGCGTGTCGGTGGAGCGGGCGATCCTCATCGACGCATCCTAGCCAACTTCGGTGCGCAGGTCGTCGCGGTAGGCGACCACCGCCACGAGGAGCAGCAAGTGCCAGACGGCGACCTCAATGGAGTCGAACTGGCGGATGTAGAACGAGATGAGGTCACCGAGGGTCAGGGCGACGAGCAGCCCGAAATAGGCCGACGTCCAGCCGAGCCGATGCCGCCCGGCCACCGTGATCAGCACCCCGCCGGCCACGAGCAGCGCGCCCGCGGCGCCCTCGACCGCCAGGTGCACCAGCTGAAAACGGGTGAAGGGCGACGGTGGCTGCTGGGCATCGAGCCGGACCTCGGCGCCGATGCCGATCAGGGCCAGGATCTGCCCGACGCCGGTCACCAGCAGCGCGACGATCAGCACGATGCGCAGTCCACGCCCGCCGAGCCAGCGATCCGCCCTCGATTGCCAGCCGGCGCGCAGGCCGCCGAAGCGGTCAACCGGGTCCGGCGCAAGGAGGAGCTCCTCGGCCTCGATGAAGGCCAGCAGGTCCGTCGCCAGCCGACGCTGTTCGGCCCGAGGCGCGCGTGCCGCGGCGGATGCGAGGCGCTCGTGCAGCATGTCTCGCTCCGCGCGTTGCAGGTCGCTCTCGACCGTCTCCTCGAGCAGCTCCAGGGCGGTGAGCAGCTGGCTGCGTGGTTCGGGTTCGTGCGGCCGGCGAGCGCGGAGCCAGACGAGGACCGCGATCAGGAAGGTGGCATAGATGATCGGCGCGGCGGCGGGGTAGAAGTAGTCGTTCTCGGCGGTGATGAACTTGCCTACCTCGTCGATGAAGAGACCGATCCCAACACCGGCGAGCAGTGCCGAGGTCGCGTACACGAAGCGCCCCGCCAAGAGGATCGGCAGGATGGCGGCCGCGAAGAGCGCAGCGCCGCCCCACAGCGCGTGGGCGATGTGGAGATCGCCGCCGCCGATCTGCGGGAAGCCAGTCAGCGTCAGGAACCATCGGGTCAGGATCACGGTCGCGGCGAACGTGACGAGGGTGACGAGGAGGTAGCGCTCGGCACCCTCGCGGCGCACCGGGCGGCGAACCCATGGAAAGCGTCGAGGTCGAGATCCGTCAGCCATCGCCGTCACGCGTCGGGCTGCCAGATCGCGTGATCGTGCCCGAAGACGACGCGGTACGGCTCCAGGGTGAGCAGACGTGGCAGCCAGTCCGGGTAGGGCGGCGCGTCCTCGAGGCCATCGCGCTCCAAGCGGAGCGCCGTGACCGCGCGGGCGAAGTCGGACGCCTGACGGAACGATTGGCCGGCCAGCAGCAGGCGTCCAGCATCGGTCTCGACCGCTACCGCCTGGTGCCCCGGCGAATGGCCGGGCGTGGGGATGACGCGGATGCCCGGCAGCGGCTCGTGTTCTCCCTCGACTTCCGCGTAGCGCCCGCCGTCGAGATCGACGTCCTCGAGCACGGCGTAGTCCGGGCCTCGCTCTGCCGCGAGCTCTTCGGGCTGGACCAGGATCGGCGTGCCGCGGAAGTCTACCCGCTCGCCGGGCGCCACGGAGTTGGGCGCCAGGAATCCGCCGACCATGAGCCGGGTGACGACCGATCGCATCGCTCGATTATGGTGTCAGCGCGTCCCCGCACGCCGGCATCCCGGAGAGGGCCTCGAGCACATCCTTGGCCGATGCCTCCGGGGCCTGCCGCCCGGTGTCGATGACGATGTCGGCCACCGAGGCGTAGAGGGGATCGCGCTCGACCACCGCGTCTCGGATCCAGCTGTCGCCTCCGACGTGGACCCAGGGCCGGTGGTCCCCGCCCGTGGCTCGTGACTCGAGCACATCGGCGTCCGCCCGCAGCCAGACAACGACCCCACCATCACGCATTCGCTCGCGGTTCGAAGCCTTCAGGATCGTGCCGGCCGCGACGCCGACCAGCGCCGGAGCCGGCATGCGAACTCCAAGCGCCAGGGCCGCCGACTCGGCGGCGCGCATCGGTCCTTCGCCGTGCTCGGCCAGAATCCGGCGGGCGGTCGTGCCCTGGGATCGGTGGACGAGCTCATCGTTGTCGACGTACGGCCAGCCGGTCGCTTTCGCCAGCAGCCGCCCGATCGTGGATTTGCCGCTCCCCATCATGCCGACGAGAAGGACGCGGCACGCGGGATCGTCAGTCACTCGACCATGAACTGCTGTGGCGCGCCAGGGCCGCGGCGCGCTCCTCCGGCATCATCTCGCTACCCCACGCAAACAGGATCAGCATCGAGGCCGGACGTCATCGCCGTCTTCGGCCGTAGGAGCTGCTCGACCGGCCGGTAAACCGAGCTCACCGCGACGGACTCCATTCCATGCGACATGCGATGAGTGTACGAGCGGCTGCCCCATCGGGCGCTCGTGGTCGGGCACGCGCCGTGCAAGCCCGGCCTTCGATCCATCTTGTATGGGAGGCCCTCCCCGCATGGAAACGGTCACCGACTGGGCCGGTCTTGCCCTCGGGCTCGGCGGACAGCAGACCGCGGCGCGCATCACCGAGGGCTGGTACGACAGCGCGCGGCAAGCGTCTCGCAAGGTGGCCGAGTACACCGCCTCCCAGTCGGACGGGCCCGCAGCCGGCATGCCGGTCGCGGGACGTCCGCCAACCACGCCGCAGGCCGAGCCGCCGATCACGGGCGGACCCGGCTCGAGGAGCGGAGGCTGACGTCAGCCGACGATCTTCAAGGGGCCGCGCAGGGGCGCAGCCCCTCCGCATCGACCCTGCGAAGGAGATTTCATGGGACGCATCCTGCTCGGAGTGGTCATCGGGATCATCCTGGTGATCTGGTTGCTCGCCTCCTGCGTCGGCGCCATCTTCTAGGGCATCGCTTCGGGCCCGGATCACCGGTCCGCGGCTTCCAACGGAACGGCAAGCCGACGAGGAGGTCCTCGACGCGTCGATTCGTGGTCAAGTGCGCGAGGTTGGCGACCGCGAATGGCGCGGCGTCCGGGTGGTGAGCGCGCGTCTGCAGGCCGCCGAGCAATCGGCGTGCTCGCCGGACGGGCTACCATCGCTCCGATGCTGCGCCTGTGGACCGCTGTTGGCGGCGGACTGCCGACGAACTACTGGAAGCTCTGGAGCTCGTCCGTGGCGGCGAACCTGGCCGACGGCATCATCTCCGTGGCCCTTCCCATCGTGGCCGTACGGCTGACCAGCTCCCCAGCCGGGGTCGCTGGGGTCGCGGTGGCTGGCCAGGCCCCTAACCTCCTGTTCGGCCTCCTGGCAGGTGGCCTCGCCGATCGGCTGGACCGCCGCTGGACGATGGTTTCCGTACAGGCGCTTCGCATCGGGGCGCTGGCCGTGCTGACCGGCCTGGCCCTGGCGGACCGGCTCGACATCGGCACGCTCTACGCCGCAGCCTTCGTCATCGGGACCGCAGAGGCGTTCTTCGACACCAATGCCCAGTCGATCGTGCCGGACGTCGTCGGTCGCGACCGGCTGGTGAACGCGAACGGCCGTCTGTACGCGGCCGAAATGATCATGAACTCCTTCGTCGGCCCACCGCTCGGCGGGCTCCTGATCGCCCTCTCTATCCCGATCGCACTCTCGGGAAGCGTCGCTGGCTACGTGATCGCGGTCCTGGGGCTCGTGGTGCTGCGTGGAAGCTTTCGCGCGGAGCGGGTGGGACCACCGCGCCGGCTGCACCATGAGATCGCCGAGGGTATCGCCTATCTCGCCCGCCACCGGCTCCTGCTGACCCTCACCAGCATGGTGGCCATGGGCCGCCTGGGCTCGGCGGCAATGTTCGCCATTTTCGCCCTCTACGCCGTCGCACCCGGACCGATGGGTCTCAGCGAGCCGGAGTACGGCCTCCTGTTCGTGCTGTTCGGGATCGGCAGCCTGGCCGGCTCGTTGGCGGCGGCGCGAGCAGTCGCCCTCCTCGGTCGTGCGAGTGTGCTGGCCCTCGGCCAGCTGCTGTTCGGCATCGGGATCGGCGTGCCGGCATTCACGGCCGACGCGCGTCTCGTGGGTGCCGGCTTCTTCGTGGCCGGGGTGGCCGTCATGCTGTGGAACATCACGAACGTTTCACTTCGCCAGTCGATCGTGCCGTCCCGGCTGCTCGGGCGCGTGCATGCCACGCATCGGTTCGTGGCGAACATGGCCGGACTGCTGGGCGCGGTGACGGCGGGCGCGGTTGGTGAGCTCATCGGCCTCCCGGCCGTGTTCGGCATCGGCGCGGCGGTGGTGGTCGCCTCGGTCCTCGGCAGGCTGGTGGTGACCGAGTCGCGGATGGCCGCCGCGGAGGGCTGACGCCAGCCCTGCCAGTGCCCCATGCGCCGGTTGGGGAGCCCTTTCGGGAGGGCGGTCGGGTCCACGTCGGCAGTCATCGCGGGGTGTACCCGCCGGAGTGCTGCATCCACGAATGGCGGTGCCGCCCCCGCACCCGGTCCCTGACGAGACGAGTGCGCGGGCAGCCCGCGAGCTTCGAGCCGTCTGGCATGCTTTCTCCCCGATGTCCCCCACCGCCGCCGCTCGCCTCGCCTATCTCGCGCTGTACGGGAGCGTCGGCGCGTCGTTCCCGTACCTCGCCGTCTTCTACGGCGAGCGCGGGCTCAGTCTCGAGACCATCGGGCTGCTGACCTCCCTGGCCGCGGCGGCCGGCCTGTTCGCCGCGCCGGTATGGGGTGCCGTGGCGGATCGCTTCGCCGGATCGCGGCTGCTCCTCCCGATGGCCGCAGTCGCCGCGGCGGCCGGCGCCGCCGGTCTGTCGATCGCCCGGGGCCCGGTCGCTATGGCGCTCGCGGTGGCGGCCATGTCAGTGGCGTTCTCGGGCCTGGCGCCCACCCTCGACGCGCGAGCGCTCGAAACCGTGCGCGGCAACCGCGACCGCTATGGCGGGCTGCGGGCATGGGGATCCGCCTCCTTCATCGTGGTCGTCTGGCTCACCGGCGCCCTCATCGAGCGAGCCGGTGCGACGATCCTGTTCGCCGTCTACATCACGACGCTGCTGGCCTTCGCGCTGTCGACCATCCCGTTACGAGGGACGGTGAACGACCTCCGCCTGCCGCGGCTGACGGGCATCGCCGTGGTGCTTCGGCATCCTCCTCTCGCCCGCTTCCTGCTCGCCGTGCTCCTGGTGTGGTCGGCATCGATGGGGATCAACTGGTACTTCTCGGTCCACCTGCTCGACCTCGGCGCTCCGGGTGAGCTGGTCGGCGCGTCGTGGGCCATCGGCGCCATGGTCGAGATCCCGATCATGTGGGCCTACCCACGCCTTGCCGCCCGGGTTGGTGGCGAGCGGCTGATCATGATCGGTGCGGCCGCCTTTGCTCTGCGCGCCCTCACCCTGGCGGTGGTGACCGATCCAGTGCTGGCGACGCTGACGATGGTCATTCATGGCGTGGGCTTCAGCCTGGTGCTGGTCGGGGGAGTCACGTACGTCGCCCGCCACGCCCCGCCGGCTGCGACCGCGACCGCCCAGGGCGTGCTGTCGGCCACGGTCTTCAGCCTGGCGTTGATCATCGGTCCGGCGGTCGGATCCTGGGTGGCGGCCACCGGCGGCGTCACCACCCTGTTCGCGGTCTCGGCGGTGGCCGGACTGGCCGCCGTCCCGCTGCTCTGGCTGGCGGTCGGCGGATCCGCCAGCCCCGCGCTCGTCCCTGAGGCCTAGCCTGCGGGTTGGCTCGCCGGCGTCGCGAGCTGGTTGATCCACTCCTCGAGCCGCGGGAGGTGCTCCGCGTAGTGCTCGGGACCCGCCTTGTGGACCCAGTAGGCGGCTGCGGGCGTCACCTCGGGCAGCTGAGCCCAGGCGCTCAACAGCTCACCATGCGCCGCAGCGGCCTGGAGATGCACGGTCTTGAGCGGCACGTCGCGCATCGCCTCCAGGAAGCGGGCATTCTCGGCGTCGACGTCGATCTCGCCCTCGCGGTACGTGCCGGCCGCGATCTGGCGCAGCATGGTCGCCCCCCGCGCCATCCAGGTACCAAGGTGCGCAATCGCGTCCTTGCCTGTCCAACCCTCCTCGAAGTAGCCAGGCTTCTCGGCCATCTCGGGCGTCATGCGGTCGATCACGGCGTGGATCCGCTGCCATCCCTCGGCCTCGCCGGGCAGCTCGCGTTCGTCCCTGGAGGTCTGCTGTCGCATGCGCCGATGGTAGACCCCTGGGCAACCGGGCGGCGCGCGCGAGCCGCATCCGAGCGGGTCTTGCACCCTCGGCAGGCGCCAATCGTGGAGCCGCGCTACCCGGACCGGGGGAGGTCGGTGCGCCGGCTGGTCGAGTCCGCGGCGGGATGGGGCCAGCCCGAAGCCGAGCTCCGGGCTAGAAGGGCAGGGGTCCGATGTGGCCTGCCGCGGCCACAGCGAGCGCCGACAAGGCAATCACTGCCGCGAGCGCTGACATCAATCGACGGACCCCCACCGGCTCATTGTCCGCCCTCTGGCAACCCGCTTATCCACATGCCCACGGCACATACGTCGAACGTCAGCTACGCGGCGATCGCTGACAACTCCGCAACCATCGAGCGCCTGTCGAGCCGGGTTCCGCCATGGGACCCGGCTCGCTTCTTTCTCTACCATCGCTCGCATGCAAATCTTCGTTGCCGGCGCTGCCGGCGCCATCGGTCGCCAGCTCGTTCCGATGCTGGTGGCGGCCGGCCATGCGGTGACCGGCACGACCCGATCGGGTGAGCGTGCCCGATGGCTGGAATCGGTGGGCGCCACCCCGGCCGTCCTGGATGCTTACGACCCAGGCGCCGTCCACGAGGCGATGCTCGAGGCGAGGCCCGAGGTCGTCATCCATCAGCTCACCGACCTGGCCCGCGGATTCGACCGGGAGCAGGTGGCGAAGACGGGGCGGCTGCGCGAGGTTGGAACCCGGAACCTGGTCGAGGCGGCGCTGGCCGTCGCCGCCTACCGCCTGGTGGCCCAGAGCGGTGCGTGGCTCTACGCCGATGGCCCGCTCCCCCACGAGGAGACCCATCCGCTCAGGACGCCGACGTCGGACGCGGCCGATGCGGCGCTGCGCGGCGTGCTCGAGCTCGAGCGCCTCGTCACCACCACGTCGGGAATCGACGGCGTCGTCCTGCGCTACGGATTCTTCTACGGCCGGCATACCGCGTGGCGGCCGGACAACGCGCCTTCGCCCCACGTGGCGGTCGAGGCAGCGGCGCGCGCCGCGATGCTGGCGATCGACCACGGTCCACCCGGTGTCTACAACGTCGTCGACGACGACGACGCCATCAGCAACCAGCGCGCGCGGCAGCTCCTCGGCTGGGCGCCCTAGAGCCGGGCCGGGCCGAGCGTGCAGCGCACGGTCGTCCCCTGGCCGACGCCCGTCTGCAGATCGACCTCGCCGTCATGCGCGGTGACCAGATCGCGAACGATCGCCAGCCCCAGGCCCGCGCCGGGCGAATCGGCGGTGCGCCAGTCGCTCCAGCTGGTGAGCCTCGGCCAGGATCCGCTCGAGATGGACACGATCCGCGGGATACAGGCCATCCAGGATGCCCTCGACGTTCCCCTGGATGACGGTCAGCGGCGTGCGCAGCTTGCGCGCCAACTGTGAACGCCCGATGGAGCCGCGGCGGACATCCGATCTCGGAGTCAGGTGCCGTAGATCCGTCGTACCCGGTCCTTCTCGGTGGCGGTAACGTTGACGTCCGCGAGCCGAAAGTGGGCAGCTTCGGCAAGGCCGCGGCGCACGGCCTCGTCGCCGACGCGCACGCTGAACATCCGAGCGGCGAGCCTCCCCGGCAACCCGGCGCTGGTTTCCAGAATGAGCCACGTCAGCGCAACGTCCGTGTCCGGGTTCCCGCCGCGCGCATTGGTCCAATCGATCACCACCGGACCCCCGGGGCCGAGCATCACGTTCTCCGGATGCAGGTCGAAGTGGAGGAGCGAGCCGCCGTCGTAGGCGATCGCGTGCAGGGCATCATGGAGATCGGCGAGGACGCGGATCTGGCGGGGCAGCTGCCATGGACGGCGGCGAAGCTCGTCGGCCATGGTTGGCCCGTCGACGCGGTCGAGCACCATCCCGCCATCGCGCAGCTCGCGCACCGCCGGCACCGCGAACCCGCGCGCGCGTGCGTGCTCCATGATTCGCGCCTCGCGCTCCGGATCACCGCCGACGCGGAGGACCGTTCCGTCGCCCAGGTCGGTGACGTGGGATGCCCGGCCGCGCATGCCCGCATGGTCCCACATGCCGTCGCTACGATAGGGAGCCAATGGCTTCGTACAGCATCAACCCGCGGGCGGTCGCGCATGCCGAGCGTCTCATCGATGCTCGGCAGTACGTGCTCGACAGCGACTGGGGCGAGGTCCAGCCGCGCGCCGGCGCTGAGAACGACTACCTCGACCGGCATTCCTGGGATGACTACGCCCTGTGGCACCTGGGTCTCACCGACGGAGCCGCGGACGGGACGAAGGCAAGGTACGCGTTCGGGTACGGTGACTTTCGTCGCGTGCACCGCACCGGCCTCATCGCCTGCCAGTTTCGCGCGGCGGAGTGGCGCCACAAGGCCGTCGAGCTGGCCGCTCACGAGCTTCTCCAGCGCCTCGACCGGGTGAGCGCCTAGCCGCCGCTGCTGCAGGACGGAGCCGATCCGGCCCTATCGCAAGAGACGCAGAACCTCGTCGGCAAGGATGCGCCGGGACTCCGCGGGACCTCCGGATCCAGCCCCGGAAAGTGCCCGCGCGCCACGTAGGTGCCGCCTTCGCCCAGGACGTCGGCGTGCATCGCTGCGGGGATCGTCCGGGCGGTATTGGGCGGTCAGATAGCCGAAGCCGAGTCGCATCGGGACAGGCTACCGTGCCGGAGGAGCGCGGCCCGAGCTCCGCGCCCCTCGACGGCCTCGCGGTAGACGATGGCAGCATACCCGCCCGTGCAATCGCATCCATGCCGAGCCGGAATCACGACGTTCTCGCGCACGCGATCGCGGAGGCGAGGGCCGGATGCGATCTGAACGAGGACCGCGGCCAGGATTGAGGGCACCACGGGGGTCAGCGGTGCCCGACGAGGAACCACGTCTCGACCGGTCCCTTCCCCTTGACGTCGACCGTCCCGCGACGCTCGAAACGGTATCGGTCTCTGAGTCGTTCGGCGGTTCCTTCGGTGACCTGGATCCGACCCGGCACGCCGTGCGACTCCATGCGGCTCGCCGTGTTCACGGTGTCACCCCACACGTCGTAGATGAATTTCTTGAGGCCGATGACACCGCCGATACCGGGACCGACGTGCATGCCGACCCGGATCTGCATCTCGACGCCCGAATCGGTCCGATAGCGGCCCATCTCGTCGACGATGTCGAGGGCCATCTCGGCGACATCGGTCGCGCCCCCGCCGTCGGGCGTGAGGCCCCCGACCGCCATGTAGGCATCGCCGACGGTCTTGATCTTTTCGAGTCCGTGGCGGTCGACCAGCCGGTCGAAGATCGAGAAGATCTGGTTGAGGACGATGACGACTTCGCGGGCAGGATGGGCCGCGGAGAATGGCGTGAAGGCGACGACGTCCGCGAAGAGGACGGCGATGTCGTCGAAGGCATCGGCGATCGGCTCCTCGCCATGTCGGAGCCGATCGGCGATCGAGGGCGGCAGGATGTTCAGCAGCAGCCGCTCGTTCTCCTCGCTGGCCCGGGCGATTTGCCGCGCGGCCGTCACATCGGTCCCGTAGAGGTTGATCGACTCGAACTCGAAGAGCGAGACGACGTGCACCTCGAACGCCCGCGCGCCATGCTCGACCTCGATGGGATTCGGCGCCACCCCGTCGACGATGGCCCGGATCCGGGCGAAAAGGTCGAGCGGCAGACGCTGCCCGACCTCGGCGCCGAAGGCTTCCCGCAGCTGCGCACTGGCCGGATTCGCGTAGCTGAGCGTCCCGTCCCTGGACGCACGGAGCACCGGGTTCGGATTCTCGTCGGGGAACTTGTTGATCGCGATGAGCGCTGTCACATCGGTGCCGTACAGGTTGGTGAAGCCGAACTCGGGGATCACGACCGGGGTCAACGCGTACGTGTGGCCCTCGCCGCTGGCCTCGATCGTTCCGGTTCCACCCGACAGCCGTTCGCGAATTCGTGTGAGAAGCTCGTCGGGAATCGGGTCTCCGGCGGCCACCCCGAGCGCCTGAGTGATGACCGCGCTGGACCGGTTGGCGTAGAGGAGGCGGCCGTCCGGGCTGATGCGCAGCACCGGGTTCGGGTTTCGATCGGGGAACTTCTCGACCACCTTGGCGGCGGTGATGTCGCTGCCGTACACGTTGATCGCGCCGCTGGCAGTCGGCACGGCCAGGACCGCGAACGTGCGCAGGTCGCATTCGAGCTCGAAGGAGCCGGGCGGGACCATGAGCGATCCAGTCAGCAGGCGATCCAGAGTCTCGCCATCCACCCGGTCGCCGACCGCGACCCCGAGTCGGCGGCGGATCGGCTCGCTGGCCTCGTTGGCGTAGACCAGCCGGCCATCACGCGTAACCCGCATCACCGGGTTCGGGTTCCGGTCCGGGAAGCTGATGGCATCGGCGGTCACGTCGGGGCTCGGCATGCAGCGGACCTCCTGAGCGGGCTGATCATCGCACCCGCCACAAGCCCGCCGCCTTGAAGGCACCGACGCGATCGCCGGCGAGTCCCCGGTGGGTGGTCAGGCCCGGTGGCCGACGGCAAGCATGTAGACCGCGGCCTCCTCCACCCCGTCGACCCCGAGCATCTCGTTGATCTGGTCGTCCATGAAGGCACCGACGCCACAGGCGCCGAGACCCTGCGAGACGGCGGCCAGGTACCCGTTCTCGCCGATGTGGCCGGCTTCGAGCAGCCCGTAGCGGTAGCTTCGATCCTGGTACTTGGGCCGCATGCGCTGCAGCACCTGGGTCAGGAAGAGCACGGCGCCGCATTCCCCCAGGAACTCCTGCTCGATTGCCTGGTCCACCACGCGTGAACGCATGTCGCCGGCGCGCAGGAGTTCGAGCGCATGGTCGCGGATGGCGTAGTGGTAGACGCCACGTTCGACGCCCTCGACGTTGTGAACGACGGCGTACGTCTCGATGGGATACAGGGCGCCCGACGACGGGGCAGTGCGACGGGCATTTCCCCACCGGTCCGCGCTGATCCCCGTGGCCAGCGCGAGCACCTGCGACAACTCGGCGAGCGTCATCGATTTGGCCGCGTACGAGCGGGTCGAGCGTCGAGCGAGGATTGCCTCCGCCGCCGGCGACCCGTTGACTGCAGTGGGCTCCGGCAGCGCCACGCGGGCGGCATCGGGGTAGGTCTTGTAGAGCTCGGGGAACTGTCCCCAGTTGGCAACGGAGCCGAGCGCGTCGATGATCCCCGGCTTGCTCCACTCGTGGTAGACGACCCCGACGTCGGAGCCGGCGGAGATCTGCGGAGGTGGCCGCAGCCCGCGACCGATGGCCCAGCCGCCCAGTCCTCCGGCAGCAAAGCCGAGCAGGCTTCGGCGCGAGATCGCAACCTTCCTCAAGAGGGATCCCGCCGCCGGCGCCGCCTCAACCCCACCAGGGGCGCTCCGGACCGGCCTCGTCGGGGGCCGATGCGCCCCGTGGTCGACGGAAGGCGCCACGGCCGACCGCAACCGGAACCGGGCGTAGCTAATCAGCCGCTCCCAGTTGAACACGACGTGGGCGATGGCGAAGCCGCCCATCACATAGCCCGCCACCGTGTGATACCAGAAGTCGTTGAGGTCCCACAGGTCCGCCACCACGCCGGTCGCCGCGGCCGCTGCCACGCTCAGCAGCAGGCCGGCGCTGACGAACCAATCGAGGTCCTGCCGAAGCCGACGCATGGTGCCTCCGAGTGCTGCATATCGCTTGCCCGCCGGCCGATTGGCGACAATTGATCAGATGTGCCGCGGGTGCTGCGCTTCACACGTCGCCGGACCGGCGTCGACGTGCAGGCCGAGATCCTGGGTGGCGATGCCGCTCTGTCGATAGGATCAATGTCCGTTCGTCGCAGGGTTAGCGACGCCCATGCGCCCATAGCCGCGAGGACACCCGTGACGCACTATCTGTTATCGGTCCACACCAGTGATGAGCCCTCTGAGCCGATGGCCGATGAGGACATGCATCGATCGCGCGAACAGGTCAGGGAGCTCGAGGCCGCGATGAAGGCTTCCGAGGCGCTCGTCCTCTCCGGGCGCCTGCACGGGCCCGAGACGGCCACCGTCGTGCGCGTCGCGGATGGCGAGGTGATCACGACCGACGGCCCGTTCCTGGAGGCGAAGGAGCAGATCGGCGGCTTCTACATCATCGAGGCCGAGACCGTCGAGGCCGCGCTCGGCTGGGCGACGAAGACGTCGGCCGCCATCAACATGCCGATCGAGGTTCGTCCGTTCTTCGGCATCGCCGACCCGCGGGACACCTGAGATCATCCCGAGCGATCCGAGCCGAGCAGACCCCGAGCCGCTTGGGCACCCGGGTCCATGTCATCGCATTCGTTCGAGGCCGTCGAGAATGAGGTCGAGGCCGAACGCGAACTCACCCTCGTCCTCGGGGGTGCGCGGCTTCAGATGCTGCTCGATGTGCTCGGCGAGATGCGGCATCTCCCTCCGGCGCGCGTTGGCCCCGAACGGGAGGGCCGTGCTGGTCGGCGCGTCGAAGGGCAACTGGGTCGGGCCAATCGCGCGGACGCTCGTCGGCAAGCAGCTGTCGCGATTCGGAAACCGCACGCTGTGCTCGATGCTCACCGACATCGAACGTGAGGACCTGCTCCATCTCAAGGAGCTCGCCGAGGCCGGCGCGATCACCCCCGTCATCGATCGTCGCTACCCGCTCGAGGAGGTCCCGGAGGCACTCCGCTACCTGGAGACGATGCGCGCCCGGGGGAAAGTCATCATCACCGTGGCCGAGGGCGCCCCTTGACCCGGCGGCGCACGATACCGATGGACGGCGATCAGCGAAGCCGATCGCGTCCGCGTTCGAGGTGGCGCCGTCATGCCCGACAAGGGACCCGGCTCAAAGAGTAAGGGCAAGAAGGAAAAGGGCGGAGGCAAGAAGAAGAAGTAGGCGATCAGGGGCCGCGAACCAGCTCGGTCCGCAGCTCGTGGCTCTCGTCGGGCAGGCGAGCCTCGTACCAGATCCGGTAACCGCCGCCCGGTAACGGCAGCACGTCGAGGTAGCGAACGTCGCTGACCGCGTCGTCACCGACCTGGGTCAGCTCACCCGCGCCGTTGCCGGTCAGTCGAGCAAGGCCGGTTCTCTCGAGCCAGTTCTCATCTTTCGACGCGCGTCCGTCGTACGCCGCTCGTCCGTCGGGCAGCACGACGGTGATCCGCGCCCCGCGCTGATCCCACGTGCCGGGCCGAGGCGCCAGCACCGTGCCACGCCAGTCCCAGGCGACCCCATCGGCGCTGGTGGCGTAGGCGGTCGTCATCCGATCCTCCTCGCCCGGCTCATCCAGCGGGTGGCAGCAGATCCAGGCCTGCCATCCCCCTTCGGCCGTGCGCCGCACAACCGGATCCTTCACGCCGGTCAGTCTGTCGCCGGGGAAGACGGTCCGCGCGGAAGCCGTGGCGAATTCGGCAGGATCGTCGGCCTCCAGAAGGTCGATCCACCAATGCTTGCTTGGCGGCTTGCTGGCGGAGCAGACGTAGAGGCGCCACCGTCCGCCATCGGTCCGAACGATGGATGGTCGTTCCATGGATGCCGCATCGAAGCGACTCTGGTCGAGTGTGGCCACCGTTGTGAGTTGTTCGCCGTCCCTCGAGCGCGCGACGACCGTCGAGCCGCGACCGGCGGCCCCGGTGCGGACGCGATAGGCGATCACGAACCCGCCGTCGTCGTCCAGGACGGCGCTCGACGCGCCCGCCCACCATCCGACGCCGGTGCCCGGCGCCGCCACCGCGACGACCGCGCGGCTGCGGCCCGGCAGCGGAACTTCGTTCACGATGTCCATCCGGCGAGGCTACCAGTCAACCGCCAAAGTCGTCGCCGCCGCTGCCCATCGACCTCAGGGCAAGTACGACGCGCTCTCGTCCAGCCAATGCCGATGCCGCCACTCATCGATCACCGTAAGCGCTGGCTCGTCGGCCAGCGCTTCCGGTAGCGTCTGCCTCGGCATCTTGCTCACCGCGCGGCGCAGAAGCTCCTCCAGCTCTTCCCACTGATACTCGGTCGGATATCGCGACAGGGTCGGCGCAACAATAGAACGGATGTTCACATTGGCATCCTACATCGGCCATCCCGGATCTGGAAGGCCCGGGGGTTGTCGGGACCGAATCGGCCCGCCCTCGGCGAGGCGGCGCTGAATTGCCGACAGCCGAGACGTCATTGTGTCGACCGCATGGCTGCGGCGATACTGCGCGCAGATGGAGCTGCGTGATCTGCTTCCGGGGATAATTGGCTCGTTCGTCGGCGTGATGGGCTGGCTCCTGGTCGGCCTCTACATCCAGCGACGGCAGTTCGTCCGGCAGGCACGCAATGCGGCGAAGGCGGTCTTCTTCGAGCTCGACGTCAACCTCGCCGCCATCTCGGTCGCACGCGACCATGCGCTGTTCGCCGACCTCGACCGCTCGTCGTTCGAGCGCCTCCTCCCGGAGCTGGCCACCCTGCTCACGGCAGCCGATTTGAGGACGGTGGTCGACGCCTACATGACGCATGCCGGCTACCGGCAGCTGGCCAGCCGGGAGGATCTGCCCACGGAGGTCCGCCGCGCGGCGCTCGGTGCGTTCGCGGACGTGCACCATCGGGCGATCGCCGCCCTACGATCCTGCGCGTTCACCGAGGCGGAGGCACGCGCCATGAAGCCGAGGGCGAACGACGGCGAGCCCTCGCGGACCGAAGCCACAGCCCGGGCCAAGCCGTGACTGATTCGGAGCACCAGCGGGTCATGGGGGGCTTGGCAGAGGTGATCACCGCCCGCGACTGGGACCGTCTCCGGGACTTCGTCGCGGAGGACGCGGTTTTCGAATACCCGCAGTCCGGGGAGCGGTTCCGGGGCATCGCGAATATCCGCGCGACGTTCGAGAACTACCCCGACATGGGGCCCGGGACCTCCCACGTCGAGGAGATCATCGGCGGCACGACATACGCGCTGACGCCGACCTACACGATCATCGGCATCGACGGCAGCGGAGACCATGGCACGGCCGTCAGCCGCATCCGGTACCCGGATGGCAGCTGGTGGTGGGCCGCGAACCTCTACCAGATACGCGACGGTCGTATCAGCCGATCCCGCGTGTTCTTCGCCCCCGACTTCGACGCACCCGACTGGCGCGCCGCGTACCGGGAAGCACCGTAGGCGCCCGCGGCGATCGGAACCACGACGCGGCCTAACCGGTTTCGCGGCGTTCCTTCATCCACCGGGAGACGGCACGAGGACCGGCACGCGACAACCAGGCGGCCTCCACGAAGCCGGCCAGCTCGTCGCGGCTGAGCTCGCCGACCCGCGAACCGCGCAGCAGGACCGACGGGTGGCCGTCGAAATGGGGCGTCGTGAAGAACGGCAGGGACTCGTCGGCCAAGATGGCTTCCTTCTCGAGCTCCGACTCGACCCAGAAAACGATGACATCGGTGTATCGCACGCCCGTGTCGGGGTCGACGGCGTCCGGGCGTGGATTGCGGAAGAAGAGGAAGCTGCGCCGGCTGACCTGGTAAACCGTCGAACCGTGCTCCACCGCCGTCACGCCGGGCAACGCACGCGCGATCTCGTGAACGTCACTCACCGTCGCCGGACGGGACCCGTGGGCGGCAGTCGATCGGGCGGGACTCATGCCTCGATGCTACGCTCCTCGCGCGGAGCGGATGACCTCACGCTCATCGAGCTGTCGCCTCGCCGACGCGCGAAGGTACCAGTCACGTCCGGCAACGGTTGGATACACCCCGCGCAGGCGGACTGCCACACTCGATTACGTCATGACCGAACTCGAGCTGGAGCTCGCGGCGCTCCGGAAACGACGACCATCCCGCGGCCTCGTGGCGTGGCTGCGGGGACTGCCTCCCTTCGACCGCCGCGCCATCCGGGAACCGAACGACCGCGACGCCTACTGGGTCAACGTCCAGAGGCGCCTGGCGGAGAGCGATGCCGCCTTCCTGACGCGCTGGAATCCGTACGGGCCAGCTGGCCTCTCCACCGAAGTACGCCGGTACTCCGAGGACTGAGGGGACTGACGGCAGCGGCCACGACGTGACCCACCGGCTCGTGCCCGTTGCATATTGACAACAGGGCATATCGTTGCGATTCACCGCGTGCCCCGCGCGTAATCCCGCCGCTACCGTGCCCGGGAGACGATCGTGGAAGCACCTTCGCGTGATCTCGCGGTCCTGGCAACGATCGCCCTGCTCTTCGTGGCCGTGGTGCAGGTCATCGTGCTGGCCCGCCATCGACGACAGCTCGAGGCGCGCCTGTACCGCGCACAGTCCGAGATGGAGACCCTCCGACTCCACCTGGCCGAGGCCACCCGCCCGCCGATGCAGTTCGCGCGCATGCGCCTGCGCGAGCGTGCGCTCTACCGATTCGGGCGGCTGCGCCGGGCCGTTCCCCGCCGATCGCGGAGACCCGACCTGTCCGAGAGCATCGGCGACCTCACCCACTGAGCTTCATCCTCTGGGCTGAAGGTGTTCGCGACCGCCAAGCTGTCACGACCGCTCCTGACCATGCCGGCATGGACAAACAGCCACGCCTCGTCAGCGTCAACGCCCGCCTGGTCTCAGAGGAGCTCGGCATCGACGTCGACATCCAGCTGCGGCAGCTCGACGGTCGGTGGCTGGCAGTCGCCGAATACGCCGGCGACCCGGAGGTCGGGATCGGCGCCACCCCGCGTACCGCCCTGGCGGCTGCGCTCGCCACCCTCGGCGAGCGCTCGACAGCCGTGCTGCTAACCGACCCTCAGCTGTTCGGCGTCAGCGCCGCCATCCGCCAGCCGGCCTGACCGCCGGTTATCCGGGCGACCGAGAGCACCGGACTACCGCGCACCGACACGACCGCCCAAAAACTCGCGACCATCGTGGACGACATCCGTCGGCCGGCATGGACCATGGCGTGAGGTGTTGCGTCGCACCACCGCAAACTCCACTGGACGGCACAACAAGGTATTGACTGCCGGTGGGAGGCGCCCCATGATGGCGCCGTCGAAGTGCCCGCGAGGGTCCCAAGGTACGGAGGGTGGAGCTTTGGCCGCGCGGCGATACACAGCCACAGCAGTGCCTCGCCTGCCCAGGCGGCCGGCCCTGCGGCTTCCCTCATCGGATTCGGCAATCGCCAACCCCGCTGCGGCCCGTCAGTTCCATCCCCATGCCACGGCAACGGGGGGAGCGGTCGATGATCGGGGCCGCCATCGATGATGCGCGGGATCGTCGATTGGGCCGTGCGCTTCAGACTCCTGGTGGTCGGGCTCGCGGGAGCCACGATGCTGTTCGGCTTCCTCCAGTTGCCCAATGTCTCGGTGGACACGACTCCGGAGTTCTCGCCACCGTACGTTGAGATCCAGACCGAAGCACTGGGCCTCTCCGCCGAGGAGGTCGAACAGCTGATCACGGTCCCGCTGGAAGCGGACCTTCTCAATGGGGTGCCGTGGCTCGACTCGATCACGTCCGAGTCCGTGCCGAGTCTGTCATCGATCGTTCTGACCTTCGAACCGGGCACGGACGTGCTGCGAGCGCGGCAGGTCGTCGCAGAGCGGCTGACTCAGGCACATGCCTTGCCGAACGTCTCGAAGCCCCCGGCCATGGTCCAGCCGCTGTCCTCCACGAGCCGCGTGATGATGATCGGCTTGAAGTCCGATCAGCTCTCGCTCATCGACATGTCGGTCCTGGCGCGCTGGACGATGCGGCCCCGGCTCCTCGGGGTCCCCGGCGTGGCGGAGGTCGCCATCTTTGGCGAACGGGAACGGGAGCTCCAGGTCCTGGTGGATCCAGAGCGCCTCGCGGAGCACGAGGTCGCGCTGGAGGACGTCGTCAAGACCGCCGGCAACGCGCTGTGGGTTTCACCGCTGAGCTTCCTCGAAGCATCGACCCCCGGAACGGGCGGCTTCATCGATACTCCGAACCAGCGACTCGGGGTCCAGCACATCCTCCCGATCACGTCTGCCGAAGAGCTCGCGCGGGTGACCCTGGAGCCTGATGAATCGCGGACCGGAGATTTGGCCGGGCTCCGGCTGGGTGATGTGGCCGATGTGGTCGAGGACCATCAGCCGCTCATCGGCGACGCCCTCGTTGACTCCGAGCCGGGTCTCATCCTGGTCGTCGAGAAGTTCCCCGAGGCCGACACGCTCACTGTGACGCGTGGCGTGGACGAGGCCCTCGATGCGCTTGGCCCCGGCCTGGCCGGGATCGAGATCGACGCGCAGATCTTCCGCTCCGCATCATTCATCGAAGCTGCGATCGGAAATGTGGGGCTGGCCCTCATCGTGGGCCTTGTCCTGGTCGCCATCGCGCTCGGTGTCCTCCTCTATGACTGGCGCGGGCTGGTCATCGCGCTGACGAGCATTGCGCTCTCACTGGCAACGGCGGGCCTCGTCGTATACCTCTTCGGCGCCACGATCAATGCGATGGTCGTGGCCGGATTCGCACTGGCCATTGGCGTGCTGATCGACGACGTCGTCGTCGCGACCGAGGGCACTGCGACCCGCCTCAGGCACCGGCATCGAGGAGAGAACCGGAAGTCGAAGGTCTCGCTCATCATCGAGGCCACCCTCGAGCAGCGCACCAGCCTGCTCTACGCCACGATCATCATCCTGGCAATCGTGGTGCCGGCCATGGTCGTCCCCGGGGCGACCGGCGTATTCCTGGCGCCTCTGATGGCCGCATACGCGGCCGCCGTGCTGGTATCGATGTTCGTCGCGCTGACGGTGACGGTCGCCCTGGCGATCCTGTTGGCTCCCAGGCGCTCGGAGCGACGCGATTCGATGCTCGTGATCGGTCTTCAGAGTCGCTACCAGACCGCATTGCGGTGGCTCGCCAACCGGCCTCGGTCGGTGGTTCTGACGGCCGGCGCGGTCACCATCGGGGTGGTGGTGCTGTTCGGCGTCGGGATGATCCCTCAACTCGGGAACCCGCTGACGCCCGCATTCCGTGAGCGAAGCGTCCTGCTTTCGCTCGAGGCGCCGCCGGGCACCTCACGGATCGAAATGAACCGGATCATGGCTGAAGCCGGTCGCGACATGAAGGCCATCCCCGGCATCCTCAACGTCGGGGCCCACGTGGGCCGTGCCGTGATGTCGGACCAGGTGGTGGGCATCAACTCCGGCCAGATGTGGATGACCCTTGACCCTGATGCGGACTACGAGGCCACGCTCGGCGCCATTGCCAACGTGGCCGACGACTATCCGGGTCTGTCGCGCGACATCCTCACCTATCCCGACCAGCAGATCGACCGTGCCCTGGGAGAGAGCGACGACGAACTGGTCGTGCGCGTGTATGGCCAGGATCTCGACGTCCTTCGACAGGAAGCCGAGGACGTCCGCCGGGCGATTTCGGGAATCGATGGAATCGATTCCGCCACGGTCGAGCAGCACATCGAGGAGCCGACGCTGAAGGTGGAGATTGACCTGGCCGCGTCACGGCGTCATGGCGTCAAGCCCGGTGACATCCGTCGCGCCGCGACCACGCTGCTTTCCGGCATCGGCGTCGGGGCCCTGTTCGAGGAGCAGAAGGTCTTCAACGTCGTCGTCTGGGGCGAACCCGAGATTCGTGAGAGCGTGACGAACGTCCGCGAGCTCCTGCTTGAGGCCCCCGATGGCGGCCACGTCACGCTCGAGCAGGTGGCCGACGTCAGCGTCGAGCCGGCACCGAGCGTCATCACGCGTGAGGGAGTGTTCCGCCGGATCGATGTCAGCGCCAACCTGGACGGTCGCGATCTGGGGGCCGTCGCGCGCGACGTCGAGGCCGGCATTCGACAGCTCGACTTCCCTCTCGAATATCGTGCCGAGGTGCTCGACGCGTCCGCGTTGCGTCAGGACGAAGAGCTCCGTCTGCTGGGCGTC
>JALZDF010000170.1 GCA_030862645.1 Chloroflexota bacterium | reverse complement strand
CTGCTGTGAAGCGAGGGGTGCCGCCGAGGGCATCGGCCAGGGTCCGGGCGCGGGAATCGTCATAGTCGGCGAGGACGATCGTCTCGCACCAGTCGGCGGTGGCGGACAGCCGGGCGATCGCCTCGCCCACCGTCCCGACACCGATCAGCAGGACTCGCACGGAGGGGCACCAGATACGTGTTCCGACGTTGGGCACGCGTCTGCGCAACAGGATCTCGAGTGCCGGGAGCCTACCGATTCCGTGGCGAGCGTCTGTGATTCCCGCCGAGTCGGTGGCGCCGCCCCGATAGTAACAGGGGATGCGCTAGGTTCCCGAGCCGAGCATCATCGTCAAAAGGCCGACCAGCACGGCCAGCCCGACAGATGGCAGCGCGATGGCGGATGCGCGCAGAGCCTGCATCGGTCACCCCCTGCGGTACCCAGGCCCGCCGGTGCGCATTGGTTCACGGGGCCGGAGACCGATGAGTGCGCGTCGGCGACAATCGCGTCGTGTTCATTATCGCCGCCATCCTGCTTGCCGTGTTGGTCCTTCCCCACCCATGGGGCCTGGTGGCGGTCGGAGTGGCGATCGTTGCCGAGGCGGTCGAGACGGCGTTCTGGATCCGGCTGCTGCGACGGGTGCCGGTCACGGCCGGACCTGAGACGCTGCTCGGAGCCGATGCAAGGGTGACGCGCGCGTGCCGGCCGGTCGGCGAGGTCCGCGTCAACGGCGAGCTGTGGCGAGCCCGCTGCCGGGCCGGAGCGGATGCCGGGCAGCGCGTCCGGGTCGAGGCTCGCGATGGGCTCACGCTCGTCGTCCGGCCGATCCCCGAGAGCGGCTGACTCCATCTCGAGGCCCATGGCTGGCGGCCGCCTGATCCGACGGGCGCCGCCTATCGCGAGAGGCGGCGCTCGGCTGACCGGGCCGCATGGAGGCCGCACATGCCGTGCACCCCACCGCCCGGCGGCGTCGAGGCCGAGCAGAGGAAGATGTTCGGATCCGGCGTCGAGTACGGGTCGAGCCGCGCCGTCGGACGGGTGAACAGCTGGCCAAGGCCATTGTGGCCGCCGGTGATGTCGCCGCCGACGTTGTTCGGGTTGTACGCCTCGAGGGCGGCCGGCCCGCGCGAGGATACGGAGAGGACGCGCTCGCGGAATCCGGGAGCGAAGCGCTCGACCTGCGCGAGGATCGGCTCGGTCATGTCGGCGGCCGACCCGTTCGGAACGTGGCAGTACGCCCACACCGTGGCGCGCCCGTCCGGCGCCCGTGTGGGGTCGAAGTGGCTGTGCTGGGCGAGAAGGACGAACGGACGCTCCGGAATGCGGCCGGCCACGACATCTGCCTCCGCGCGCGCGATCTCATCGAAGGTCCCGCCGAGGTGCACCGTGCCTGCCTGGCGCAGCTGCGGCGCCCGCCAGGGGATCTCGCCCTCGATGGCGACATCGACCTTGAACACCCCGGGACCGTATCGGAACCGCCCCAGGGCACGCCGGTAGCCCGCCGAGAGGCGATCACCGGCGAGCGCCAGAACCTGCCGGGGCGTGACGTCGAGCAGGGCGACCCGGTGCGGCGGCAGGTCGCCCACCCTCTCCACCCGCCGGCCGGTCTCGATCGTCACCCCCACCGCCCCGAGCTCTTCGGCGAGGGCCTGCGGCAGCCTCCCGGCGCCGCCCTCCGGGAACGGCCAGCCGTCGGCATGGGCGCTGGCGAGCATCACGAGCGCCGCGGCCGCGCTGGCGGCCTCGCCCAGTCCGATGACCGAGTGCGCAGCCGCACCGGCGAACAACGCGCGCGCCGCCTCGCCGCGGAAGCGTCGCGCGACCAGTGTCGCGGGCTGAAGCGCGACCAGACCGAAGCGCGCGAAGTCAAAGGCCCGGCCCGGCGAGAGGGGCACGTGGAAGGGAGCCAGGATGTCGGGCAGCAGGCGGTCCCAGCTGCGCACGATCGGGTCCAGCAGCCGCCGGTAGGCGTCACCGTCCCGGCCCAACCCCGCCGCGGTGCGGTCGACGTCACGGACGAGGAGCACCGCCGAGCCGTCATCGAGTGGGTGACCGATGGCGCTGGGAGCCTCGAGCCAACGGAGGCCCCGCGCCTCGAGCCCCGCGCCGGCGAAGAACGGCGAGGTCCGCCCGAAGGGGTGGATGGCGCTGCACACGTCGTTGACGTAGCCGGGCAACGTGAGCTCGGCGGAGCGAACTCCGCCTCCCACCGTCTCCGCGGCCTCGATCAGCGTCACGGAGCGACCGGCACGCGCCAGCGTCAGCGCGGCGGCAAGTCCATTGGGCCCGCCACCCACGATCACCGCGTCGACGCGCTCGTCGTTCACGTTGTCAGCCTAGCCGGGGAGGCGGATGGGCGGCACGAACTCGCCGGCCGGCTCCCGATGCCACCAGGCGCCCGTGGAGCGACGCTCCCGCCAGGTCGTGAAGCGATACTCGAACAGCCGAGCGCGGATGTGAGTCGGCGGGCCGTCCGGGAACGGATTGCGGCGAAGGAGCGCCAGCGTCGGCCGATGATTCTCCAGGAGCCTGGTCAGGAACGGGCCGAACCATCGATCCCCGTACACGGGTGAGAGGGGGAGGAACCACATGAGCCAGTCGAGGCGCAGGTGGTACGGGGCGAACTGCCCGGGCATCCGCCGCGGATCGCCCGGCTTGGCCATGAACTCGTATTCGCGCCATTCCGTGGCCTGGTCGAGAATCGGCGCATCGGTCCCTTCGACAACAACCTCGTAGCGCGTCCGCGTCACGGAGCCGAACGCGCCATACGTGTTGACCAGCCGAAAGGGATCGTAGGAGGCGTTCATCGCCTGGTTCCGGCTGAGCAGGTTGCGGGCGGGCCGGTAGCTGAGGGCCACGATCACCAGCGCCAGGCCGATCGCCGCGACCGAGAACCAGGTCGGCGGTGCCGGAAGCGCGCTCGGCATGGTCAACCCGAGGGCGGCGAGCGTTCCATCGGACACGCCGGAGAAGAGGATCACGATGGTGACCCAGTTCAGCCACGCGTAGTTGCCGCTGATCACCAGGTAGAGCTGCGTGCCGATCATCAACGTCGCGCCGATCGACGCGACCGGCTGGGGCGTGAACAGCAGGAAGGGCAGGGCCAGCTGAGCCACGAAGTTGCCAAGGGTCTCGAGGCGATGGAGGGGTCGCGGCAGGTGGTGGAAGTACCAGCTCAGCGGGTTTGGCATCGGCTGGGTCTCGTGGTGGTAGTCCATGCAGGTCAGGTCGCGCCAGCATTGGTCGCCGCGCAGCTTGATCATCCCGGCGCCGAACTCGACGCGGAAGGCGAGCCACCGAAAGGCGAGGATCACCAGGAACGGCGGCGCGACGGCGGCGTTGCCCAGGAAGATGGCAAGGAAGCCGGCCTCCAGCAGCAGCGTCTCCCAACCGAACGAGTAGAACGAGCCGCCGACGTTGGCGATCGACTGGTAGAGCACCCAAAGGACGAACCAGGCCAGCATGGTGACCGGCAATGGGGCTGCCTGCGGAAGCCCGATGACGACGGCCAGCGCGACCGCCGCCCCCATCCACGCGCTGGCCCCCAGCAGCCGGTCCGAGTACCGCCAATGGAAGATGCTCGGCGTCTGCAGGAATGTCGTGGCCCGCAGAAGGCGGGGCGCCGGCTCGAGCCCATCCTCGCCGGCGAGGGCGGGAAACTGCCGCGCCGCCACCACGAAGGCCACCAGGTACAGCACGCCGAGACCTCGCTCGATCACGAAGCGTGCGACCTGGTAGTCCGCGGCGAATAGCTCCGGCATCCTCGATCTCGTCTGCCCGCTCTTCGACCCTGATTCTCGCTTAGCGCCCTCCGCTCGTCACCGACTACGGACGCAGATGCGCGGCCTCGTTCCTATCACGGTCGAGGAGATCGTCCGCAGCGCCGAGGACGCGCGAGTCGGATGCCCGATGCAGCGGGTTTCGCCTTGAAGGGGTCATCGTCCGACCCGGATCCCGCTTGGACCGCCGTCTCGAAACGCGCGTGCAAGGACAGGCGCGGTGGTGGTCGTGATCATGTTCACGCCCGCCGCGACGGCGGCGGTCATCCTCGCCTGCCAGCGCTCCATCCCTTCGTCCAGCGTCCAGACGTCGACGGCCCACCCGTGCGATTGCATCTGCCCGACAGCATCCTCGATGCCTTCGGTAACGAGGCGTTCGAGGACCTCGACCCGCAGGTGGAGCTCATCAGCCGTGGGCACGAGGTCGCGCAGGACGGCCAGCCGGGCCGAGAAGGATTGCGCGCCGGTATGGTCGGACCAGCCGTCAGGTCCAGTCATGCCCGCCAGCTCGCGCCGGCGATGGGGCGGGACCCAGTCGAGATGGTAGGCAGGATTGAACCCGATCGATACCCGTGGCTCCGACGTGGCCAGACGCCGCAGCGTCTCGTCGTTGCATCCCGCCAGCGTCACACGCTCCCGAATCGGCGCGAGACGGTCAAGCATCTCATCGACGCGTTCGGGCGGCCACGGTCGCTCGTCCTTGATGTCGATCTCGATCCGAGTCGGGTACGACTCGCCGCGAACGACTTCCACCAGCTCGCTGAGCAGCGCTGGCCGGCTCCCGATGGGTGTCCCGAGCACGTCGCGCCGATCCGCCTGGGCCGGCACCATCGGACGGCCGGCAAGGTGCAGCCGGCCATCGTGGTCGATGACTCCATCGGTGTCGCGGAGGAGCCAGAGGTCGACCTCGGCTCGAGCGACGCCAGCACGGTGGCACTCCTGGACTGCTTCCAGTGAGTTGGCCCGGAACCGGCCGGACCAGACGCAGCGATGCACTTTGAGCCAGACCGTCGACCCATCGGGCCTGACCAGCAGCGAGTCGGGGTGAGCTGCCGGCTGGCGATCGCCGGCATCGGTCACAGCAGGCGCATCTCCGTCTTGCCGTCGAACAGGTGCAGGCGCTTGCGGGTGAGGTGGAGCCCGACGGTGTCGCCGACCCGCCCATTGAAGCCCGGCTCCGCGACGACCCGGAAGACCTGGTCGCCAGACTGCACGTCGACCAGGGTTTCGCGCCCGGACGGCTCGATGACATAGATCTCGCCACCAACGTCGCCGCGGTCGGGCGCCACGATGCGCAGATCCTCCGGACGGATGCCGAGCAGCCCGTTTCCCGGCAGGCCACCAGCCGGCGCCTGCCCGACCGGCATCTCCAGCTCCATCCCGAGCTCCGCATGGCGGAAGTCCACCATGCCGTCACGTCGGGCGATGTCGACCGGCACGAGGTTGATCTTCGGATCCCCGATGAACTCTGCGACGAAGCGGTTCGGCGGTCGGTCGTAAAGCGCATCCGGCGTGTCGTACGCCTCGAGCCGCCCTCGGTTGATGACGGCCACCCGGTCGGCCATCGTCAGCGCTTCCTGCTGGTCGTGCGTGACGAAGACCGATGTGATCCCCACCTCCTTCTGGAGCCGCTTGATCTCGCCGCGCATCTCGTGGCGCAGCCGTGCGTCGAGGTTGCTGAGCGGCTCGTCGAGGAGGAGGACGGCGGGCCGCTTGACGAGCGCCCGCGCCAGCGCAACCCGCTGCTGCTGGCCGCCCGAGAGCTGCGCCGGACGCCGCGCGAGGAGCTCGTCGACCCGCACGAGCTCGGAGGCTTCCTTGATCCGGCGAGCTCGTTCGGCGCCCGTGATGCGCGCTCCCACCTCGAGCGGAAAGCCGATGTTCTGCTCGACGGTCATGTGCGGATAGAGCGCATAGCTCTGGAACACCATGCCGATGCCCCGTTCGCGGGGGTGGAGCTGCTCCACGCGACGATCCCCGAAGATGATGCCGCCGGAGGTCGGTCGGTAGATCCCCGCGATCATGAGCAGCGTCGTCGTCTTGCCGCAGCCCGACGGTCCGAGGAGCGCCGCGAACTCGCCGCTCTTGATCTCGAGGTCGATCGCGTCGACGGCGACCACCTCGCCGAAGGACTTCGTCAGCTGTTGAAGCTCGACACGCATCGGCTACCCCTTCACCCCGCCACCGTAGATTCGCATCAACCGATCCTGGGCCAGGAAGAAGAGCACCAGGACCGGCGCCACGTAGTACAGCCCCACCGCCGTGAGCAGCCCGTAATCGACGAAGCGACCCTCGCCCAGAATGGAACGCACCAGCGTACTGAGCGTCTCCTGCGATCCGCTCGGCATGAACACGAAGGGAAGCAGGAACTCGTTCCATCCCACCACGAACGAGAGCAGGCCGAGCGCCAGGATGCCCGGCTTGACGAGCGGCATCATCACCCGCCACCACGTCTTCAGCCTGCCGGCGCCGTCCACCAGTGCCGCCATCTCGAGCTCCCAGGGCACGGTGTCGAAGAAGCCCTTCATGATCCAGATGCCGAACGGCAGCTCGAACGCAACCTTCACGAGGATGACGCCGATGAGCTGGTCGAACAGGCCCAGTGAGCGGATCACGATGAACGTGGCGATGAGCAGCGTGACGCTCGGGAAGCTGTGCAGCAGCAGCACGCCGGAGAGGAACGCGCGACGCCCCGGAAACGCCAGCCGTGAGAGTGCGTAGCCGGCCATGGAGCTGATCAGGACCACGATCAGGGCGACGGAGATGGCGAAGATCAACGTATTCAGCGTGAGGGTCCAGATCGATCGCCCGGCGATCTGCGGGACGCTGTTCGGATTCCAGAGGAAGCGCCAGTTGTCGAAGCTGAATCCGCCGATGGGGACCAGCCCTTCCACCCGCGGGAAGAACGACGAGTAGATCAGCCAGCCGAACAGGAGGATGACCGGCAGGGAGAGCACGAGGAGGATCACGAACGGCACCAGGCCGAGGATGCTGAACCGCCCGCCGCTGGGCATCGGCTCTCGAGCGGTCATCTAATTGATCTCCACGCGTGGCTCCGTCACCAGGCTTCCGAAATGGAAGAGGCGCAGTAACGACGCGCTGACGATGATGCCGATGACGACCAGCACGGTGGCCATCGCGGCTCCCAGCCCGAACTGCAGATTTCCCGAGTAGCTGTTCAACGCGGTGTGGAACGCCCAGAGGCTCCACACCTCGGTTCCGTACAGGCCCGGTCCGCCGTCGGTCGTGAGCAGGATGTACTCGTACGAGGCCAGCAGGCTCATCGCCTGGTACACGAAGACGAAGAGGATCGGCCAGCGGAGGAGCGGCAGGCTGATGCGGCGGACGATCTGCCAGGCGTTCGCCCCATCCACGCGCGCCGCACGGAACAGGTCCTCGGGGATGGATTGGATGGCGCTGGTGAACACGATCATCCCGAAGCTGGCGCCGACGAACCCGTTGATGGCGATCACGATCAACCAGGGGTCGGTCGAGAGCCATGCACGCGACTCGACGCCGAGTGGCGCCACCAGCTGGTTGATGATGCCGAACGGCGGGCTGGCGCTGGCCCAGACCCACATGAGGGCGTACACGACCGACGGCGTGATCCTGGGCAGGAGCCAGAGCGCGCGAAAGAAGCGCCCCGGCCCCTCGCGGACATGGACGCTCAGGAGGGCGAGGCCGAGGCCCAGCCCGAGGTTCAGCGCCAGGGTCGTGGCGACGTAGAAGGCGGTGTTCCGAAGGATGATGCCGGTGAACGAGCTGCGCAGGAGCTGCTCGAAGTTCGCGAAGCCGATCCATTCCCAGCGGGAGAGACCGGTCGCGGTTGCGGTGTCTGTGAAGGCGAGACCGAGGGTGATCAGCGCGGGCGCCACGAACAGGATCACGATCACCGCCAGCGCCGGCAGCATGAAGAACGCCGCAGTGCCGTGCCGGCGCCAGAGGCCGTTGAGGATGCCGGCTCGCGGAGCGGGCATCGTCTGTTCCTGACCGACCATCGCTCCCCTTCCGTGGCTCAGCAGCTGGGGGGCCGGCGGACCGGCCGCCCCAGCCGCTCGGGCATGTGCAGGCCTACTCGACGATCAGTTCGTCGCCGAGCTGGGCCTGCAGCTCCTGGATCGTCGCCTCGGTCGCCTCATCGGGGCTCATCTCATCGGCCTGAACAGCCGAGAGGAACCGGAAGATCACCTCGTCGTACGCGCCGTAATCGGGGTGGTTGGGGATGAAGTTGGTGTAGTCGCTCATGTAGCTGGTGGCCTGGAGGAACTCGTCCTGCGCGTACGTCGGGTCTTCGAGCTGCGACGTGAGGATGGCCAGGTGCGCGCTCTCGACGGAGTGCCTGGAATTGAGCTCCGGGGTCGTGGCGTGCGCCAGCAGGCGGAAGGCCAGCTCCTGGTTCTCGCTGGCTTCGGTGACCATGTACACGAGGGGATGCGAGAGCGTGGTCGGCTCACCGCCCGGCTCGGCCGCCGGGATCAGCATGAACCCGACGTTCTCCCACTGCTCCTCCTCGGGCACCTCATACGTGTTGATCCACTCGGCCCAGGTCCACGTGCCCGCGTTGGCGAAGAGGACCGATCCGCTGGTGACCGTCTCGTGCCACTGGCGGAAGTCGGATCCCAGGAAGTTCTTGGGGGTGATGTTCCACGTGTTGACCGCGTCGTAATGCAGTTGGTAGTGCTTGAGCAGCGCGTCCCGCGTGATCACCAGCTTGCCCGACTCGTCGTCCTGCATCCGACCACCGTTGGCGTAGTAGA
This sequence comes from Chloroflexota bacterium, assembly GCA_030862645.1. GTDB lineage: Bacteria > Chloroflexota > Limnocylindria > QHBO01 > QHBO01 > JACDBZ01. Next base: position 4,974 of record JALZDF010000170.1, on the reverse strand, counting down.
ACATGTAGTGATCGTGGCCCTTGGTGGGGCGGTGATACCACCCCATCCCCTCGTCCACGACGCCGGCTTCGACTGCCTCCTGCGCCGTCGCCACCAGATCCTCCATGGTCCACTCGCCGGATCGCACGCGGTCAGGCAGTGACTCGATCTCCTCCTCGGACCAGCCAAGCTCGGCAAGCAGGTCCTTTCGGTAGTACATGGGCCGCGCCTCGGTGTCCTGGGGCACCGCGTACGTCGCGCCCTGCAGCTTCATGGCATCCCAGAGGCGCTCGATCACGTCGGCGAAGGCATCCGGGTACTGCTCCAGGAGGTCGTCGAGCGCGATCACGTAGCCGGCGGACGCCCAGGGGGCCATGTTCTCGTGTCCGGCCAGGACGATATCGGGCGCATCGCCCGATTCCGCCGCGAGGGTCACCTTCTGGAGGTAATCGGCCCACTGGCCACCGCTCTCGAACGACGCCTCGACCACGACGCGCTGATCCGAGCCCTCGGCCGCGAGCTCCTCGTTCAGCGCCGTGGCCGCATCGACCAGGTTGTCGCGGCGGTAGAAGGACGGCGCGTCCGGTCCCATCGTCCATGCCCGCAGCGTCACGACTTGGCCCTCGGCGACCGGCTCCGACGTCCGGGTTTCGACCACGCCGGTGGGCTCCGGAGCCGGCGCTCCCTCCGACGCGCTCGCCCCAGCGGAAGCTCCTCCCGGCGGCGAGGGCGTCGTCGAGCATGCGCTCAAGACGAAGATGAGGCTCAACGGGATGGCCGACGCCATCCGGATCCGGCTAGGGCTCACGGTGCCTCCTCCTGCAGGTCCCTGCGCCCTTCCCCGCCTGGATTTCAGCCGCGGCTCGATGGCCCAGGTCGCGATTCGTTAGATGCTACGCCCGCCGTGCAACCCGGTGTAATCGATTGCATCGGACAGGCACATCTCCTAGCATGCGCCTTCCAGATGACGCCCCCTCATGCAGGCATGACGGCGCCGAACGTCGTGTTCATCGTGGCCGATGACCTCGGGTTCTCCGACCCGGGCTGCTTCGGAGGTGAGCTGCGAACTCCCGCCCTGGACCGCCTTGCCGGTGAGGGCGTTCGGCTGTCCGCCTTCTACACCGGCGCGCGTTGCTCCCCGTCACGGGCATCACTGCTGACCGGGCTGCATCCCCAGCAGGCCGGGCTTGGAATCCTCACCAATGACGATCGGCCCCACGGCTATCCCGGAACCCTGACCGAGGACTGCGCCACCACCGCTGAGGTCCTCGCCGACGCCGGGTTCGCCACCGGAATGGTCGGCAAGTGGCACCTCACCGCGGACGTTCGGCAAGCGAACGGCGCCTGGCCGGTGCGGCGAGGATTCGACCGCTTCTTCGGGACGCTCAGTGGGGCCGGCAGCTACTACGACCCGCCCACCCTGACGCGCGGGGCCGTCAACGCGGAGCACGAGGCTCGCGACCCCGCCTTCTTCTACACCGATGCCATCTCCGATGAGGCTGTCGAGTTCGTTTCGAGCCGGGCCGCAACTCTTCCGCGCCGGCCCTTCTTCCTCTACGTCGCCTACACGGCTCCCCACTGGCCATTGCACGAGCCAGACGAGGACGACATCGCGACCTACGACGGCGTCTTCGACGTTGGACGGGACGAGTTGCGGGCCGGCCGCCTGCAGCGCATGCGGGCGGCGGGCGTGCTCGGCCCGGAGACGGAGCTGAGCGAAGCAGACGCTGCTCATCCCTCGTGGTCCAAGGCCGGGGACCGCGCCTGGCACCTCCGCCGGATGCAGGTGTACGCCGCTCAGGTCGAGCGCATGGACCGTGGCATCGGCCGCATCCTGTCGGCTCTGGAGGCAGCGTCAGCCGCCGACGACACGATGGTCGTGTTCCTCTCCGACAACGGCGCCTCCCCCGAGGAGCTGCCGCTGGTCGAGCCCGACCGCTTCAGCCGACGTACCGATATCCTGCGCGACCGAACCCGTGCCGGGTCGTTGATCACCATCGGCAACGATCCGAACGTACCGCCCGGACCCGAAGACACGTTCCAGAGCTACGGGCGCGCCTGGGCGAACCTGTCCAACACGCCGTTTCGCCGCTACAAGCGCTGGGTTCACGAAGGGGGTGTTTGCGCGCCCTGCATCGTTCGATGGCGTGGGGGCGGAGTGGTCGAAGGTCGGGTCATCGACGCTCCGTTCCAGCTGGTCGACGTGCTGCCGACGGTCCTCGAGGCGACCGGGGCTCGGTATCCGGCGGAGCGAGGCGGGCGGTCGATCCCCCCGCTCGAGGGTCGAAGCATGCTCGCAGCCCTGCGCGGCGACGAGGTGCCAGAGTCGACCCTCTACTGGGAGCACACCGGCAATGCGGCCGTCCGCCGTGGGCGCTGGAAGCTGGTCCGCGAGCACGGACGACCATGGGAACTGTACGACCTTACCGCCGACCGTTCAGAGATGCGTGACGTGGCCGCAGAGCAGGCCGACCTCGCCGCAGAGCTGACCGCCGCGTGGCGGGCGTGGGCGAAACGCGTTCGCCTGATCCCGTGGGAGACGACGCTCGAGCTGTACCGACGACGCGGCCTGGGCGAGATCGACGCGGCCGGATGAGCGAGGCCTGCTGCGCTCCCGTCCTCCCTCGTCGAGCCGCGGCGCCCGGGGGGTCGGTCGTCGAGCCGTCATCGATGCCGCCACCCACCGATCTCCGGCTCGTGCCGCTCGAGGGAGGCACCTTCCGGATGGGCTCGGAGGATGGGATCTTCCCGCGCGACGGGGAGTCCCCCGTGCGTGAAGTTGCGCTGTCGCCGTTCGCGATCTCCGCCCTCGCCGTCACGAACGAGCAGTTCGCAGCGTTCGTGGACGTCACCGGTTACCGGACCGACGCCGAGCGTGCCGGATTTTCATTCGTGTTCACCGCTTTTCTGACCGATGCCTCGCGCGCCGCAATCCGCGGTCGGATGGCCGACACGCCCTGGTGGGCGGCGGTCAACGGAGCCTCCTGGCGGACTCCGCAGGGCCCGGGCTCCTCGCTGGACGGTCGCGCGGATCATCCGGTCGTCCACATCAGCCACGCCGACGCCGTCGCCTTTTGCGCCGCGTACGGGCTTCGGCTGCCGACCGAGGCCGAATGGGAGTTCGCCGCGCGCGGCGGTTTGGATCAATGCCGCTATCCGTGGGGCGACGAGCTGCTGCCCGAAGGTCGATGGTGCTGCAACGTATGGCAGGGATCGTTCCCCGATCGCGATGCCGCCGAGGACGGATGGGCCGGCACGGCCCCCGCCGAAACCTTCGGGCCGAACGGCTACGGGTTGTTCAACATGGTCGGCAACTCGTGGGAGTGGTGCAGCGACTGGTTCACGTCGCGACCCGCCATGGGCGCGACCCGCGATCCCACCGGTCCGGCCACGGGGACCGCACGGGTGATGCGCGGCGGGTCCTACCTGTGCCATGAGTCGTACTGCTTCCGGTACCGCGTGTCGGCCCGCAGCCCGACCACGCCGGACACCTCGACGGGCCACCTCGGCTTCCGCGTCGCCCGCTCGCTCAATCGGTAGGAGCGACGCGCCGATGCGGACCGTGGGCCACCGCGGAGCCAGCGCCCTCGCGCCGGGGAATACGCTCCTGGCGGTCCAGCTCGCCATATCGCACGGCCTCGACTTCGTGGAGGTCGACGTTCACCTCAGCCGCGACCGGCATCTCGTGGTCCACCACGATGCCGTGATCATGGACGGAAACGGGGACCAGGTGCCGATCACCGCGCTCTCCGCCGCGGAGCTGTCTCAAGTGCCGAAGGGCAGCGGACAGTCGGTGCCACGGCTCGAGGAGGTGCTCGAGTTGGCCGGCGGCCGGATCGGCGTGTACGTCGAGCTCAAGGCGCTCGGCACGGGCAACGCCATGGGCGCCCTCCTGGCGCACAGACGAACGAACCCGGAGCTGATCGTCGGATCGTTCTCGACGGCCCTCGTCACTGAGGCGCGAGATGCCGCTCCCAACGAGCCTCGCAGCGTGATGTTCGCGGATGCGTCGATCCCGACCATGATCGAGACCTGCCGGTCCGTGGACGCCCGGTACGCGCACCCGTGCCAGCGGCCGGTTACCGCCGCCGCCATTCGACGCCTGCACGCCGCCGGCCTGTGGGTCATGACGCCACACACCAACGAAGTCGCCGAGGCCGAGCGATTCCGTGACGCGGGAGCCGATCTCGTCGCCAGCGACGACCCGCGGGTCCTCGTGGCGCTCAATGCGACTGGGCCGGGAACGAGCGACGTCGCTCCTGGGTCCATGAATTGATCCCGACGTTGGAGTTCTCGTTCCCGCGTGAGCATCGTCTGCCGAGAGAGCAGGAGCCGCTAGACGACGTGTGAACTGGTGATCGCAGGCGACCGGCTCGCTCGGCTGGTCTCGGTGCGCCGCATCCACGAAGGACCCGCCGGCGGGATCAGTCAGGCCAACGATCGACACCTCGGCGCTGGACCTGCCGCCCCCGCCGGATCACGGTCCACTTCGCGGTCGGCATGACTGAACGTTTCCGCAGAGGCCTAGGCCTCGGCTGAGTCCAAGGGACCGATACACTGAGCCTGATCGGCGGGCCGTTAGCTCAGCGGTAGAGCAGGGGACTTTTAATCCTCGTGTCGTGGGTTCGAATCCCACACGGCCCTCTCTGACAACACAACCCGGCGGAAGAACTGGGCGGCGGGTGCGACCTCGAGCGTGCGAGGCTGTGCGACCCGGCCCCGGTCGTCGCGGCGGGTTCGGTAGCCGATGGTCCGGCCCCCTTCTGGCGACCTGACTCGAACAGGGCAGTGGCCATGGCGCGAATGCGGGCGGACTGCTGGTCGCGGTAGTACTGCGCGATCCCGGCGTGCAGCGTGTACGTCAGGGTTCCTTCGGCGGTGCCTTGCGACTCGGCGCTCGTCTCCCCAGTCAGGATTGCCACACCGCGGGCGGCGCACTCCCGGTAGAGAGCAAGCGCGTTCTCGGTATTCCGGTTGAGGAGGCTCCCATCATAG
>JALZDF010000166.1 GCA_030862645.1 Chloroflexota bacterium | reverse complement strand
ACATCGCTCGGTTTCCTCAGGAGCGCTGGGCTGGACCTTCCGCGTGCGCGAGTATAGTCCCGAGCCGGTGGGTATGCTGACCGAGGTCCCCGTAGCTCAGTGGACAGAGCAACCGCCTTCTAAGCGGTCGGTCGCAGGTTCGAATCCTGCCGGGGACGCCATTCCTTGAAGGGAGGGACCCCATGTCGCACGGTACATGGCGCAAGTCGCCTTCCGTGCTGGTCGAGCGCTTCGAGGCCGCGGTGGCGGGCATCGAGGGGCTCGAGAAGCGCCAGATGTTCGGCTATCCCGCCGCCTTCATCGGCGGCAACATGACCGCAGGCCTCCACCAGGAGAGCTTCCTCGTGCGCTTGCCGGATCCGGAACGTTCCGAGCGGCTCTCGGCCGGCTGGCCACTCTTCGAGCCGATGCCCGGGCGGCCGATGCGCGAGTACCTGGCCATCCCGCCGGAGGTGGTCGAGGACCCCGACGAGACGCGAAGATGGGTCGAGCGCGCTGTGGCGTACGTCCGAACGCTGCCACCGAAGGCACCGAAGGCACCGAAGGCGGCACCGAAGGCACCGAAGGCACGCCGGCGGCGGGCAACCTGACCGCGCGCGACCAGCGCCCGGGCCGGGGCGGCAAGGGGCGGGCGTCGCCGGTCATGGCCACCGATCCGAATCAGAGGGCGACGATCCGACGCGGCGCCATCCGCGGCCCGTAGCGCGGAGCCGTCACGCGGCCGGCCTCCAGCAGTCGCTGGACGCGGCCGCGCTGCCCGCGGTACGGCTCGAGAAGCTCGAGCATGCGGGCATCATCGGCGCGGGGCTCGCCCGCCAGCGCCCAGGCAACCATGCTCGGCACGTGATAGTCGCCGACGCTCACCGCATCTGGGTCGCCGAACGCGCTGCGCACCACCTCGGCCGCCGTCCACGGGCCAATTCCCGACAGTGAGGTGAGGCGGCGGCTGGCCTCGCCGGCGTCTCTGGCCGCTTCGAGCCACCCGGCACAGGCGGCCGCGAGCCGAACGACCTCCGCCCGCCGCCGCTCAATGCCGATCGGATGGAACGCGTGATACGGCAGGCCGGCCAGCGTCTGTGGCGCGGGCGGCACGAGTAGGCCCGCTGGGCCGGGCGCAGGCTCCCCGTGCGCGCGCAGGAGAGCGGCATAGGCGCGGAACGCCTCGGTGCCGGTCACCTTCTGTTCGAAGACCGACGGGACGAGGGCCTGGAATACGCGTCCGCTGCGCGGCAGCCGCAAACCCTCGTGCACGCGCTGCAATCGGCGGATGATCGGGTGGTGCGCCACGAGGCGCTCCGGCTCGTCCTCCTCGCCGATCAGGGCCGGTGCCGCGTCGAGCAGGGCGGCGGCGCCGTGGCCCCAGGCCTGGGCCACGACCGTGTCGCCCATTCGCCGCAGGCGGATCGTTCCGGGCCCCGCCGGCGTGCGGGCCGCCAGCCACGCCTCGTCCCGGGTCAACCGGATCGTGCGGTCGCCGAGCCCGTGACGCAGCGGCCAGAGCGTGCGTGCCAGGTCCAGGGGACCGCGCAGCCTGAAGCGGCGGTAGATCATCGGCGCATGGAGAGGAGGATCGGCGCGCCGCCGGCCTGCTCCTTCTCGAGGTCGGCCCGCGAGCGGATGCCGCGATACCCCTCGGCCACGATCAGCTGAGCGCATACCTCGCCGAGGCTGGCGCCCGGCCCGGGCAGGAGGATCACGTCCGGCGCGTACTCCCGAAGCGCGACGCGCAGGCTGCGTGCGAAGTCGTAGGTCGTGGTCGGCTGTTCGCTGATGGTGTGGCGGGCAAGTTCCACCGGATTGGAGGACCATGGCGTGAAGCGGGCGCCGCGTCCGTCGACCAGGGTCACGTTCGGAGCGGACCAGGTCAGGTCCGCCAGGCGCCCTGCGGCGCGCGCCGCCGAATCGGTCCGCAGGGGGATGTGCCATGCCTCCTGCATGGCGGCGCGGAACGGGAAGCGCCGTGATCCGACCTCGACCGGCGGTAGCTCGGCCGCCACCTGGGCAATGCTGGTGGCCGGTCCGCTGAGCACGCTGAATGCACCCAGCTCGAGCGATCGCCACACGCCGCCGTCCTGGCGAGCCAGCACGGCGGCCAGCGCGCTGACCCTCGCGGCGTCCAGCTGCCAGTTCGAATCGGTCATCGCGTAGATGAGCTGACCGCCGCGGTCATCGTCGGCGATGGGCTCCTCGGCCAGCAGCGCCATCGTCTGCACGAGCCGGAACGCGTCGTCGAACTCGAGGGCGCCCGACGCGGCGAGCGCGGTGTACCAGCCCGTCGAGCTGGCGACGACCACCACAACCTCGTGATCGTCGGCGATGCGCTCCGCGTCCAGGAGGCTGGACAGGAAGGTCAGCGGGGAGGCGTTCGCGGCGCGGAGGTGAACGGCTGGGTCGAAGCGGGCTGCGCTGTCGAGCGTCGACAGGCCGGCCAGGCCGAACTCTTCGCGAAGCTGATCGGCGCGACGCACCCACACGTGGGAGGCGGGAAGCGAGCCAAGTGACGCCGGGCCGTACGAGCCGCGCGCCGGAAACGCAACCGCCGCGCGTGTCAAGGTCGCGCCTCCGCGGCACGACGACGGCGTCCGACGGCTGCCACGGAGGCCGCCACGACCTGGTCCACACCGACGAGCACGGCCGCCGTGGCCGGGCCGAGCGGCACGAACGAGTCGACCGCCCGGACCGATGACAGGCGACGACCGATCCGCTGCTCCGCAAGGTCGGCAACGATGGCGTCGGCGACCCCGGCACCGGTGGCGCGGCACTCGTCGACCACGACCACCGTGCCAACTTCTGCGGCATGGGCGCGGATGGCATCGGTCGGCAGCGGGTTGAGCCAGCGGAGGTCGAGCACCCGAGCTTGCAGATCGTGCTCGTCGGCCAGCCGCTTCGCCGCCTGGAGGCTGAGGCGCAGGCCATTGGCATAGCTGACGAGCAGCAGGTCGGCGCCGGCATCGGTCGCGCCGTACAGGCCGACCTCGCCGGGAACGAGCGCCTCGGGCGGAGGCGGGTAGTCGGCCAGCCAGCCGGCGTCACCGTCGGCGTGGAGGTCCTTCTCGTGGTAGAGGGCGATCGGCTCGAGGAAGATGACCACCCGACCATCCTCGATGGCCATGGCCACGGCGCCGCGCAGCATGCGGGCCGCATCGTCGCCCCGGGCCGGTGCGGCGATCACCAGCCCCGGGATGTCGCGCAGCGCGCCGATGCTGTTGTCATTGTGGAAGTGCCCGCCGAAGCCCTTCTGGTACGCGAGCCCGGGTACACGAACCACCATCGGGTTGCGGAACTGGCCCGAGCTGAAGAACTGCAGCGAGGCCGCCTCGCCGCGAAGCTGGTCGAGGGCGTTGTGCAGGTAGGCGAGATACTGGATCTCAGGGATGGGGAGCAGGCCGATGTGCGCCGCTCCCTGCGCGATGCCGAGAATGCTCGTCTCGTCGAGCAGCGTGTCGAAGACGCGACCCTGACCGAAGCGCTTCTGCAGTCCGTTCGTCACGTTGTACACGCCGCCCTTGCGGCCGACGTCCTCGCCGAACAGGAGCAGCTCGGGGCGCCGCAGCATCTCGTCGGCCAGCGCCGCGTTGAGCGATCCGGCCAGGCTGCGGGTGGTTGGCGACGTGCTCTCCTCGGGCAGCGTGCCGAACGAGGCGGCGCGCTCCTCGTCGGAAGCCAGCGGGATGGTCGCCCGCACGGCCACTCGCGCCGGATGGTCAGGGGCCATCGGCGCGACG
>JALZDF010000156.1 GCA_030862645.1 Chloroflexota bacterium | reverse complement strand
CCTCATCCTCGGGGCGATGGGCGTCATCTTCCTCGTGGCCGCGCGCCTGGCGCTGGGCTACCTCGAGCACCTCGCCAGACGGGAAGGGCGCCTCACCCTCAGATGGCAATGAGCGATCGCACGACGTCGGTTCGCGGCGTCACGCTCACCGATGCGTGGCGCAGCTTCAGGACGGCCATCGGCCTCGGCTGGGCGATCGAGGCGAACTGGTCGGACCCATTCCTGTTCGCGGTGTACACCATGGCGAAGCCGCTCGCGGCCGCCGGAATCCTGGTCGTCATGTTCGGGGTCATCACCCAGGGACAGAACCCCGAGTTCCTCCAGTTCCTGATCGTCGGCAGCGCTCTCTGGAATGTCGTGTTCGGCGTCATGAGCGGGCTCGTGCAGTCGATCCTCGAGGACCGCGAGCGCTATCGGATGATCAAATACGTCGTCGTCACGCCAACCTCGCTCTTCCCGTTCCTGCTTGGCCGATCGCTGGCGCGCGTGATCGTCTCGTTCGTGGCGGTGGTGATCACCATGCTCGTCGGCGTCGTCTTTCTCGGCGTCGAGCTCCGACCGAACCTGCTCTACCTCGTCCCGGCGACCGTGCTTGGGGTGACGGCGGTCATCGCGCTGGGCCTCTTCATGGCGGGCTGGTGCCTCCAGCTCCGCCAGGAGGCGTGGTCCTACCCGGAGGCGATCGCCGGTGCCCTCTACCTCATCTCCGGCGCCATCTTTCCGGTCGACATCCTGCCGCCCTTCCTTCACCCGATCGCGTATGCCTCGCCAACGACCTGGTGGCTCGAGGCCTCGCGCCGCGGGCTGCTCGGCCATGGCTCGCCGGGTGCGCTGGGCGGCCTGTCGGACGCCCTGGTGATGCTGTTCCTGCTGGTGTCGACTGCCATCGCCATCCCGGTCGCCCTGGCAGCGTTCGCCTGGTTCATGCAGCGCGCCCGCCAGGCCGGACTTCTGGACATGGTGACCGGGAGCTGACGGCGGTTCCCCTCAACGCACGAGCTCGTCGTAGTCGGTCACCACGAAGGTCGCGCGGCACCGCTCCACGCGTTCCGGCACGCATGACACGGCGGCCGGGTCGTCGAAGTGCCCGACGAACACGAGCTGCTGGCCACGCAGGTTTGGACCGGAGGGCTCGGCACGTGACGGGAAGGCTCGGCCTTCCGGGGCCGCCAGGCGCAGTCCATCGGCGACCAGCTCGTCCTGGCTGACGTCCTCCGACGGCTGGTCGGGCATCAGCACCCTCAGCGGACAGTCCCGCTGGAGCCAGGCGACGGACGCATCGGCGCCGCCGTCGTCGCCGTTGCAGTCGGCGTCCAGCTCCGCATACCAGCCGCTGACGTGCAGCTCGTCTCTCCCCCACCGCCCGGCCGGATCGCCGCCCGCCAGCGCCTCGGCGACGGTGAGCGGGTCGACGTCCTGCCGCGTCCCACCCTGCGACCCGATCACCAGCAGGAAGAAGACGAACGCTCCAAGCGCGGCAACGATGCCGACCCCGATGCGCACCTCGCGCGTCATGCCTCGAGGGCCTCCCATCGGTCCCGCAGGAGTCCGATGCCACGGCGCCAGAGCTCGACCCGTGCCGGATCGTTCAGCCACGTGGACGCTCCCGACGGATGAGGAAGGCACAGGACAGATGCCGTACCGGCGGCATCCCAGGACAGCTCGCGGCCGACGAGCTCGTCGAGCTTGACGCGGGCGCCGAAGGCAAACCGATGCGCCATGCCCCCCACCAGGAGCACCAGCCGCGGCTCGACGAGCCGGATCTCCTGCAGCAGGACTGGGGTCCAGCGCTCGATTTCAGTGCGTGAGGGCGGCCGGTCGACCGACGAGCCGGGCGCGCGGCCGGGGTAGCACTTGCCGATGCTCGTGACGTACCAGCGCTCGCGGAAATCGTCGATCGATATCCCGGCCGCCGAGAGCCAGCCACAGAGGCGCTTTCCCGCGTCCCAGGCGAAGGGAAGGCCGGTCTCGATTTCGCGCCAACCGGGTGCCTGGCCGATGAGCATCGCGCGTTCGGTCCCATCGCCGGACAGCACCGGCGCCGCCCCGCCGTCACAGGTCGGCATTGCGTCCTGGAGCGCGCGCAGCTCGCTGCCGGGAGCGGCGCGGCGAGGAACCGGAGTCGGCCAGTTCCCCGCGTGCCGCAGGCGCTTGGGGGCCGCGCCGCCGAGGTCGATCACGCCGGCGGGCGGAGCGCCTCGGCGGCCCTCAGGTCGTCGGCGATCGAAAGGCGCAGCATGCGGCGCACGCCGTCGTGGTGCGGACCGGCCGCGCTGAGCGCGTCCGTCAGTGCGTCACGCGCGGCGTACAGCCGGTCGATCGGATCGCTCGAGAGCTCCGGGGCGCCGCCACCGAGCTCCCGCACGAACGCCACGTCCTGCCGCTCGATGGCGTCGAGCAGCTCCGCTGCCCACGAGGGATCCCCGCGGTCAAGGGCCTCCGCGAGCTCCTCCCGCGCAAGCTCCAGCCAGCGCATCCATGTGGCGAATTCCGCATCGGTCGGCGGAAGCTCGTCCAGCGTGAAGGCCGCGCGCCGCCCGTCGCCCGCCTTGGCGCGTTCCACCTCGTACCAGTTGTCGCCGACGAAGGCCGGCTGCGATTCGCCGTTGGCGGCAAGCCAGGCGGTGAACCGGCTCACCCGCATCGGCATGGCGGCCGACGCCTCCTCGTCGGTCGCCGCGAACACCGCGCAGCCGGGAAGCTCAGCCGCGTAGGCCGCGACCAGGCCGCGACCGTCGACGTCCGTCTCCACGAAGATCGCGTGGGGCATCGTTCCGGCCATCTATGCGCCCCCATCCGGCGCGAAAGTTGCCATCGTGTCGGCATGGCCCCGCGCTCTCTCCACGTCGCCGAGCCACCCCAGGGCTATCGGTATCTCGAAGGATTCCTCGACGTGGCGGACGAAGCCCTCCTGCTCGGCGAGATTCGGACCCTTCCGTTCGAGGCGGTCATCTTCCGCGGCGTCACGGCGCGCCGTCGAGTCGTGCACCTTGGCCACCGGTACGACTTCGAGCGGCGCGGCCTGGCACCGGGCCTCCCTATCCCGCCCGCAATCCTCGATCTTCGCCGGCGTCTCGCGCCAGTCGCCGACCGAGCCGCAGAGCGCTTCGAGGAGGTGCTGGTGACCGAATACGCGCCCGGCGCGACCATCGGTTGGCATCGCGACGCGCCCGCCTTCGGCTCGGCGGTGCTGGGCGTCTCGCTCGCCTCGGCCTGCCGGATGCGCTTCCGGCACAAGCGCGATGAGGCGTGGGAGGTATGGGAGCGGAAGCTCGAGCCGCGTTCGGCCTACCTCCTGTCGGGGGCCGCCCGCTCGACGTGGCAGCACAGCATTCCACCCACACCGGATCTCCGCTTCTCCGTGACCTTCCGCACGATTCGCGAGGGACATCGGCCACGACACCCCTAGGCTCGCCGGCGGCGCGGTGGTCGCCGCCGCGACCCGGCCGCGATCACGTTCGGCGTGGTGGCCGTGCTGAAGACGCGGCTGGCCTCGCTTCCCCGCCGGCCGTCGCTGCTCAACTCGTCGGCGGCCGCCGCCGCATACACCTCGGCCGGGATGCTGCCGGGCGCTGCCGACAGCTCCTCTCGGAGCCGTCGCAGCTGGAGGATCTCGTCGCGCAGCGCCGCCGCTCGCTCGAACTCGAGGTTGCGCGCCGCCTCCTTCATCTGGGCCTCCAGGCGTCCGGTCATGGCGGCCAGCTCCTCCGGCTCCTTGCCGGCGACCTGGAGCTCCGCACGCTCCTCCGCGACGCGCCGCAGGCTCTCGTGGATGCTCCGGATCTCCTTGATGATCGTTTCGGGGGTAATCCCGTGCGCCGCGTTGTACGCGATCTGCTTCTCCCGGCGCCGATCGGTCTCGTCCATCGCCTTCTGCATCGACTCGGTGACCCGATCGGCGTACATGACCACCCGTCCGCCGATATTTCGTGCTGCCCGCCCGATGACCTGGATCAATGAGCCGCCCGAGCGAAGGAAGCCCTCCTTGTCGGCGTCGAGGATGGCGACCAGCGTGACCTCCGGGAGGTCGAGCCCCTCACGCAGCAGGTTGATCCCGACGAGCACGTCATACACGCCGAGCCGCAGGTCGCGCAGGATCTCGATTCGCTCGAGCGTGTCGACCTCGGAGTGGAGCCACTGGACCTTGATCCCCAGCTCCGAAAGGTAGTCGGCGAGGTCCTCGGCCATTTTCTTGGTGAGCGTGGTGACCAGAGCACGTTCGCCCCGCTCGACGGTCGCGCGAATCTCGGCCAGCAGGTCGTCGATCTGGCCGGCCGTCGGCCGCACGGTGATCGTCGGGTCCACGACGCCGGTGGGCCTGATGAACTGCTCCGCCACCCGTACGGCACGCTGCGTCTCGTACGGACCCGGCGTCGCGCTCATGTAGACCACCTGGCTCATGTGGTCCTCGAACTCCTCGAAGGTCAGCGGCCGGTTGTCGAGCGCCGATGGCAGCCGGAACCCGAAGTCGACCAGGATCTCCTTGCGCGTCCGGTCGTTCTTGTACATGCCGTGGACCTGCGGGATCGTGATGTGGCTCTCGTCGACGACGAGCAGGAAGTCGGTCGGGAAGTAATCGATCAACGTCCACGGCCGGCTCCCCGCCTCACGGCCGGCGAGATGGCGCGAGTAATTCTCGATCCCGGAGCAATACCCCACTTCGCGCATCATCTCCAGATCGAACTGCGTTCGCTGCTTCAGGCGCGCCGCCTCGAGGTCACGACCCTGGTCGTTGAGCCAGCGTACCCGCTCCTCCATCTCGTCCTCGATCTTCACCGCCGCCGCCAGCAGCTTGTCGCGCGGCGTGACGTAGTGAGAGGCCGGGTACAGGTTCACCTCGTTGCGCTCGGCCAGCACCTCGCCGGTCAGCTCGTCGATCTCGACCATCCGCTCCACCTGGTCACCGAAAAAATCCACCCGCACGACGTACTCGCCGTGGGGTGGCTGCACCTCCAGCACGTCGCCGCGCACGCGGAACCTGGCGCGGCCGAGTGCGGCATCGTTGCGCTGGTACTGGAGGTCCACCAGGTGTCGGAGGATGCCGTCGCGCCGATACGAGCCACCCACTTTCAGTCCGATGACGGTCGCGCCGTAATCGACCGGCGCGCCGAGCCCGTAAATGGCGGACACCGAGGCGACGATGATCACGTCGCGCCGCTCGAAGAGGGCCCGTGTGGCGTTGTGCCGCAGCCGATCGATCTCGTCGTTGCGGGACGAGTCCTTCTCGATGTACGTATCGGTGCGGGGAAGGTACGCCTCGGGCTGGAAGTAGTCGTAGTAGCTGACGAAGTATTCGACCGCGTTATCCGGAAAAAACTCCTTGAACTCCTGGTAGAGCTGAGCGGCCAGCGTCTTGTTGTGCGCCATGACCAGGGTCGGCTTTTGGACCGCCTCGATCAGCTTCGCCGCCGTGTAGGTCTTGCCCGTTCCGGTCGCTCCCAGGAGAACCTGGTGTCTGAGGCCGGCATTGACGCCGTCGACCAGCGACGCGATCGCGGTCGGCTGATCACCGGTCGGTTCGTACGGGGCGTGGACCTTCAGATCGGGCATGGGCTCTCGATTCTAGCGACGGAGCCCGGATGCGGTCTGACCGGCCCCGTGCGGTGAGCTCACTGGGACCAGCTGTCCATCGGTCCCATGCGAATCATCCCCAACGGCCTATATCGGTACCAGTTGGCGATTTCTACGATCAGGAAGGTCTCCCTTCCATCCGAACCCGATACGAGCTGCACCGACCCCCTTGAAGACGGCCATCCGCGAGCCACGCACTGCGCCGACGCCGGCTGCGCCGGGCGGTTCGTCCTACTCACCCGAGGATGGCCAGGCGATGGTCGAGTTCGCGGCCGTCCTCCTGCCCCTGCTGTTCGTCGTGGTGGGAATCGTCCAGTTCGGGCTCCTCTTCGGCGCCAACGTCTCGCTCACCAATGCCGCCCGTGAGGCGGCACGCGCAGCCACCATCTACCGATACGTCGGCACGCCGACGAACGCCGAGCACGGCGTGAACCGCTGCACCGAAGCGGTCGAAGCGGCGACCCAGGCGTTCGGTTTCCTCAGCACGAACAGCCCGCACTTTTCCGCCAGCTCGCCGTGCCCGGGTGGCGTCGACATGAACGGCGACGGATTCCACGACCTCTGGCAGAACGGCGATGTCGAGGTGTCCTTCTGCGCCGGCGGAACTGCTCCCGGCTCGGCATGCCCGAGCGGCTCCCTGGGCAACTATTGCACTGTCACCAGTGGCGAGGGCTGCCTCGTCCGCGTCCAGCTCGCGTACAACCAGTCGCTCATCGTGCCACTCCTCGACGCCATCCTCGACGGCGACGGCAACGGGCTCGTCGAGCTTCGCGCCGATGCGTCGATGGTGATGAACTGATGCTCGGCCGGCGGAGCGAGCGAGGGCAGGTGCTGGTCCTCTTCGCGGTCGGCCTCGTCGTCTTCCTCGGGTTCGCGGCCCTGGCGATCGACATCGGCCGGATGATGGCCGAGCGACGCCATCTGCAGACCGCCGCCGATGCCGGGGCGCTGGCCGGCTGCCAGTACCTCATCGAGGGATCCGTCGCGGACGTCGCGGCTGCATCGGCGCGAGCGCGATCCGTCGCGGAGGTCAACATCTCCGGCTCTCCGTCCGGCTCGACCGGCACGATGGCAACGACCCCGGTCTACGAGGACCAGAACGGCGACTCCCTGCTGGGCCCGGATGAGCTCACGAGCGGTGTCGTCGTGTCGACGACGTCCGTTCGCGTCGCCATCTCCTCGACCGTCGAAACCACGCTGGCGCGGGCCGTCGGCATCTCGACCCTGGGCGTCGGCGCCCGCGCCCACTGCACCCTCGAGCAGCAGCCGGCCCTGCCGATCGTCGTCCGCCGCTACGCTGCGCCCCCGGGACCGGGCTTCGTCGACGTGCTCGCCACGGAGGCAACGAGCACGAGTGGCGGCATCGACTCGAACCCGCTCGGGTATGACGGTCGCAGCCCGGCGGGCGAAGATGCTGCGGACAACGGCCCGCTCTTCGAGATCTACGGCACCGGGAGCATGGCGCTGAACAGCCCGGAGTTTCGGGGCTTCATCAACCTCGACATCCGCGATTTCCGCGACGTCACGCTGCGCGACTACTACAACGGCGCCGAGGCGGGCGAGAACGAGAACACGATGAAGGCCGAGCAGGCGGCGTACGTCACCGAGGGCTACCCCGGTCCGGCATTCCCGGCGGCGACCACACCCCCAACTGGGGACCTCCAGGTCGCGACGCTGTCGGGGCACAACACCGGCCATTTGCTCACGGCGTTCGACGATGTCTACGACGTGAACGATCGGATCATGCTCGGCGTCTACGACGGCACCGTGAAGGCGATCCCGGACTTCGCCATCACCCCACCGTCGCGGATCACGTTGCCAGCGACCACGATCGCGCCGGTCAACGGGCCGACGTTCAGGGTCTCGAAGAACGCCGCATTCACCGGTCTCGTCGACCTCACCCTGCAGGGCGACGCGGCCGCCCCGATCGCGACCGACAACATCCTGCCGATTCCCGGAAACGCGCCGCCGGCCCCCGGCAAGATGAACGAGCCGGTGTTCAGCCCGGACAACTTCACGCCGTCGGGCGGGGCGGGGACGACCGTCGCGATGCAGGGTATCTCGACGACCCTGGTGAGTCCGGGCGTCTATACCGTCTGGCTGAAAGGCACCTCCACCCTCCCGGCCAAGGTCCGCCGTCATCCGGTCGCCGTGTACGTCGGCGGCGTGACGCGCAGCTTCAATCTCGACAACTCGGCACTGAGCGGCTCCGCCGCCAACCTTGGCGACGCGATCACCTACAACCTCCGCGTGCGTGGCGAGAGCTGGTCGAGCACCGCCCCCGCGACCCAGGCGGCCCTGAGCTGGGACATCAGCTCCTTGAGCACGTGCACGCTCGCCCCGGTGGCTGTGCCGCCAGGAATGACGGTCAGCTTCAGCTCGAGCGCCGTGACGCCGTCGGGCGGCTCCGGAGCGTTGTCCACCATGACGGTCGAGACGGACGGGCTCGCCAGCGGGTGCTACATGTTCACCGTCCGCGCGCGGGCGACGAACAGCGTGAACCAGCCCGTCACCCGGCTTGCCACCGTCACGATGTACGTGGCCTCCGAACCCATCGAGGGCGAGTACGTCGAGATCATCGGCTTCGCGATGTTCAAGGTGACGTACCTCGACGCCAACACCATCTCCGGCCGGGCGATCAGCCCCATCTGTGCCGACCCCAACTGTGCCGCGCTGCGGCGGGTGCAGCGCGCGCGTCTCATCCCCTGGTCATAGACTGCCGAGGAGATCTGATTTCATGGAGCTCGAATACTCGAACAGGAACAGCCGGCGGTCGAAGGTGTACATCGCCGTCGGTATCGTCGTGGCGCTGCTCGTGGCGGCCACGGTCTACATCGCCCTCCAGGCGAGCGGTCTCACCGCCCGGGACGAGGCCGAGATGCGCCAGGTCGTCGTGGCCGCGGTCGAGATTCCGGGCCGGAAGGCGATCGCCGAAGCCGACCTCGTCATGCGCTCCGTCCCCGTCGACCCGGTCAACGACCAGGCGTTCACGGGCATGGAACAGGTGATCGGCCGGATTGCCGCGGTCCCGATCAACGCGGGGCAGCTCGTCACCCCGAACCTGCTTGCCTCCATCGAGGAGGGTGCCACCTTCTCGATCCTCGACCCGGGGCAGGAGTTCGATCCCTCGATGCCCGATCTGCGGGCGGTCAGCATCACGGTCGCCGATGACCGTGCCGTGGGTGGAACGCTCCAGCCAGGGCAGCTGGTCGACTTGATCGCCACGGTCAACGTCACGCCGGTCGACACGCCGGTTGAGGGCGAGGCTCCCCCCGAGGGGCAGCAGGCGCCCGGCGAGCCGATGGCCGGTCCGTCAACCAAGACGACGCTGCAGCAGATCGACATCCTGTCTCGCAACGCGACGCTCTACATCCTGCGCACTGACCTCGGGACTGCCGAGAAGATCACTGAGCTCCAGGCGGCGGGCGCCCAGTTCACGTTCGTCCTCCGTGCCGATGCGGACGACCGGATCGCCGAGACGGAGGGCTCGACCCTGGACCGACTGCTCGAGGAGTTTGAGTTCCCGGCTCCCGAAGTGGCGGAGCTCGACTAGGCCGAGCGGAGCGCCGCCAGGGCCATCTCCACCTGGCGGCGCGTCTTCTCGATCGGCGCTGAGCCATCGATCACGACGTCGGCGGCCGCCACCTTCTTCGCCTGCGGAGACTGGCTGGCGAACCGCCGACGCGCCGTCTCCTCGTCCATTCCGCGTGACGCCGCCAGTCGCCTGATCGCATCGGCCTCCTCGCAGCGAACCACCCAGATCTCGTCGCAGGCGTCCGCGAGCGGCGACTCGAGCAGCTTGATGGCCTCGACGCTGGCCGCCTCGACGCCGCCCTCGTCAAGTTCAGCCAGGCGCGCGCGCACCGCGCCCCGCACCCGCGGATGGAGAATCCGTTCGAGGTCCCGGAGCGCATCGGCGTCTGCAAAGACGATCCGCGCCAGGTCATCGGCTTCGTAGGAGCCGAAACGCTCGAGGATCTCCGCCCGCGCGTCCGCGTCGTTGTGCCGAATCTCTCGGGCGACCGCATCGGCATCGATGGTGGCGACGTCCAGGTCGCGCAGCATGCCGGCGACCGTGCTCTTCCCGCAGCCGATGTTGCCGGTCAGCCCGATGACCTTCATCCCGTCTCCGATCCCACCGGCTCCGGCTGGCAGCGCGGGCAGAAGTGCGTGCTGCGCTGCCCGACCACGATGCGCCGGATGGGCCGTCCGCAGCGGTAGCAGGGCTCGTCGGTGCGGCGGTAGACCGCCAGGCGCTCGGCGTTGGCGCCGGGCTCTCCGTCGGCTCCGACGTAGTCGCTGAAGCTCGAGCCTCGGTTTCTGACACCCTCGCGCAGGACCTGGCGGACCGCCCGATGCAGCCGCCTGACCTCGGCCTCCCCGAGGCTGTCGGCCGTCCGCAACGGATGCAGCCGAGCGCGCCACAGCGCCTCGTCGGCGTAAATGTTGCCAACACCTGCGATGAAGCCCTGGTCGAGGAGCAGGGACTTGAGCTTCGCCGATCTCCGGCCAAGCCGCTCGGCGAACCGGCTCACCGTAAAGCTCCGCTGGAGCGGCTCGGGTCCGTGTCCGCTGAAGACCTCGCCGATGCGATATCGCCGCCCACCCTCCGCGACCCTGCGCGATCGCGCGCCGCGCCCGGCGCCCACGCTCCGGAGCCCGCCGCCGGGCCAGACGCCGATCCGCCCGAACTTGCGGACGTCCCGGTAGCGCAGCTCGCGGCCGTCGGCGAGCTGGAAAACAACACGCGCGTACGGGTCGGCGGGCATCCCGGCGTCGGTCACGATGAGGGCGCCGGTCATCCGCAGCGCCACCGTCATGACGCGGCCGTCGTCGAGGTGGAGGAGGACCGTCTTCGCGCGGCGGCTGACCCTGCGGATCGTGGCACCGCTGATCTCCGTCGCGAACCGCTCTGGCGGCTGCGGATGGCGGATCGTGCGGTCCCAACGAACGGCCGCATCGACGATCGTGGCGCCGGCGACGAGGCGCTGCAGATCCCGTGCGACGGTCTCGACCTCGGGAAGTTCCGGCATGGCGTGGAAGTTTGCGGGTTACGAGACGAGCTCGGCCGCGACCTCTTCCTCGGCCTCCTCGCGCGCCACGTCACCGGCGCTCTTCGGCACGCGGCGCCAGCCGCCGTCCTCGGCCGGGAGGTATCGGTCCATCTGCTCCCAGTTGGTACCGACCTTGAGGTCCACCTCGAGCGGCACGTCCAGCGGCAGGGCGGCGCGCATGATGTCGCGCGCGAGGCCCGCGAGCGTGGCAAGCTCGTCCTCGTCAGTCTCGAATACGAGCTCGTCGTGCACCTGGAGCAGCATTCGCGAGCGGTGGCCCTGCGCGCGGATCGCCTCGTCGAGCCGGACCATCGCGATCTTCATGCCGTCGGCCGCAGTGCCCTGGATCGGCATGTTGATGGCCATTCGCTCCCCGGCCGATCGCAGTGCCGAGTTGCGGGCGGCCAGCTCGGGCAGGTAGCGGCGACGGCCCAGCAGCGTGGTGACGAAGCCCTGGTCACGGGCCAGGATCTTCATCTCGGTGGTGTAGCGGCGGATGCCCGGGTAGGCGGCGTAGTAGTCCTCGATGAAAACGTGCGCCTCCTCGCGCGGGATGCTCAGGCGCTGGGCAAGGCCGAAGTCGGACAGCCCATACGCAATCCCGTAGTTGATCATCTTTGCGACGCTGCGCTCCTTCGGGCCGACCTGGTCCGCCTCGAGCCCCAGCACTCGCGCGGCGGCGGCGAGGTGGATGTCCGCGTGCGCGGCGAAGTCTGCCTTCAGGCCGGCGTCCTGGGAGACGTGGGCAAGGATCCGAAGCTCCTGCTGCGAATAGTCGGCGCCGAGGAGCAGCCTGCCGGGTGGCGCGACGAAGGCACGGCGGATGCGCCGACCGAGCGACGTGCGGATCGGGATGTTCTGGAGGTTCGGATCGGTGCTCGACAGGCGCCCGGTGGCGGCCACCGCCTGCTGGTAGGTCGTGTGGAGGCGAGCCTCGCCGTCCACCAGCGTCGGAAGCGCGTCGACGTAGGTCGACTTCAGCTTGGCCACCTGGCGGTGCTCCAGGATGAGCCCGATGACCTCGTGCTTCTCCCGCAGCTCCTCCAGCACCGAGGCGTCGGTCGAGCGGCTCGTGCGGGTCCGCTTCGTCGACGGCAGGCCGAGCTCGTCGAACAGGATGGTCTCCAGCTGGCGCGGTGAACCGATGTTGAAGTCGTGGCCAACCAGGTCGTAGATCCGCGCCTCGAGAGCCGCCAGCGTCGCACCGAACTCCTCGCTCATGGCCGCGAGCGCATCAAGGTCGATGGCCACGCCCGCCTTCTCCATGCGCGCAAGAACCGGCAGCAGCGGCATCTCGACCTCGTCGAACAGGCGCGCCAGGCCGCCCTCCTCGAGCTGGCGACGCAGAATCGGCTGCACGAGCAGGGCGGTGAGGGCCTCGGCGGCCGCACGACGGGCCATCGGCTTCTCCTCGGCGCCGGTCTCTGCGTTCACCGGCCGGGGCGGAAGCTCCACGTTGAAGTGCTGGGCGGCCAGGTCCTCGATCGTCTGCGACCGCAGCGCCTGGTTGACCATGTAGCCGGCCACGAGCGTGTCGACGAACGTGCCCTGGAGCTCGAGGCGGCGGTCCGCCCACAGGGTCGCCACCAGCTGCTTCAAGTCATGACCGATGCGGACGCGATCCGCCCGCAGCAGCTCGGGCGGCAGCCGCCGGGACGCGTCGCTGGCCGGGTCGCATGGGACGAACCAGGCGCTCCCGTCGGCAGCCGCCATCGCGATCCCGAAGAGCCGCCGGTCGAGGGGCCGCCCCGGACCCACCGCCCATCCCAGCCCGACGCCATCCCCGTGTGCGGCGAGCCACCCGTCGAGCTCGTCGAGCTCAGGGGCGGCGCTCGCGATCCGTGGGTCGACGTGCTCGATCGCTCCGGCCGGGTCGGCGAGCGGATCCGGGCGCTCGCGCCCCGCATCCTCATCCTCCACTCGCGGCACGCGCCCGCCCAACAGGTCGAGGCTGAGCTGGAGGCCGCCCTTCGTCTCCTGCTCCGGGCTGTCGTGACCGGTTGGCGCGATGCTCGATGACGGCAGGCGGTCGATCAGCGAGCGAAACTCGAGCTCGCGGAATCGCTGGGCCACCGCGCGCCGATCGTATCGGCCGGTGCGCGCCTCCTCGAGGCCCAGCTCGACCGGCAGGTCGGTGATGATGCGGCCGATCTCCCGGCTCATGAACGCCGACTCGCGGTGCTCCGCCAGCCGGTCGCGCAGCTTGCCCTTTACCTCGTCGAGGTGGTCGAAGATGCCGTCGAGCGTGCCGAACTGCTGGAGGAGGGTGATGGCGGTCTTCTCGCCCACCCCCGGCACGCCCGGAATGTTGTCGGAGGCGTCTCCCTTGAGCGCCTTGTAGTCGAGCATCTGGTTGGGGCGAAGGCCGTATCGGTCCATCACCTTCGCCTCGTCGTAGATGACGGTGGCGGCGACGCCCATGCGGGTGGTCAGGAGGCGGACGTGGTCGTTGACCAATTGCAAACCGTCGAGGTCGCCCGACACGATCATCGTGTCAATGGCCTGCGCGGTCGCCTTCTTGGTCAGAGTGCCGATGACGTCATCGGCTTCGTAGCCCTCCAGCTCGCGGATGGGCATGCCCATCATGGCCGCGATCTCGCGGACGATCGGGAACTGCGTCCGCAGGTCGTCCGGCATGCTCGGCCGCCCCTTCTTGTAGTCGGGGAAGGCGTCGAAGCGGAATTGCGGCTTGCCGACGTCGAAGCTGACGATCGCGAAATCGGGCTTCACATCCTGCATGCCGCGCAGCACGATCTGGAGGAACCCAAAGACGGCGTTCACCAGCGTCCCGTCCGACATCGTCAGCGGCGGCAGCGCGAAGTAGCCGCGATACACGAGGCTCGGGCCGTCGATGAGCATCAGGAGGGGTCTTCGGTCGGGCATCGGTGCTTGGAAGTCTAGCCCGATGCCGGCCTCCCGGCCGCCGTAGAATCGGCGCCATGCCCGCCCGCCGAACCCTGGATCCATACGCCGTCCTGGGCATCGCCCGCGACGCGACGCCGCTCCAGGTGGCGCGCGCCCATCGGCGGCTGGCGAAGCGCCATCACCCCGATCTCCACGAGGGCGCGGCCGAGGAGGCAGAGCGAATGCGCAGCATCAACGAGGCGTGGGCACTGCTCTCGAACCCCCTCCGTCGCGCCGACTACGACCGCTCGCACCCCTCCTCAGGCACGCCGTCCGCTGGACACTGGGGGACGTCGCGCGCTCCGATCGAGCCGGCCTCGCCGTCGTCGACTCGGACCTGGGCATCCTGGCGGGCGACTGCCGCCGAAACGCGCGCGGCCCCGCGGACGGTTCGCCAGCCGGGCGAGGTGCCGATCCCTCGCACCCGTCGGCCACCTCGACCAGCGCCGCCGGAGCCGACCTTCCGCGACTCCGGATGGGCGGCCCTCCTCGCCGGTGCGGTGATCGTGCTGCTGCTCATCGGCGCCATCGCGGCCGGCCGCCTCGCCCTCTAGCTGCTGGGCTGGGCGACGGAAGCTTGTCGCGCGGCGCCGGTGAGCGCTGTTACACGCGGCCGGCAGCGGTCGGACACCTTCGTCCGTGTCATGCCCGCCGTCGTTCGCGATACGCGTCGCTGAGCGGCGGCGGTCGCCTTCTACGTGCCCGTCACGCGGCGCGCGGGGCGAGGATCCAGCGGGCCAGCACGGCGCCGATCATGACGGCGATCCCGGCAAAGAGCACCATCGGCCACGGGGGGCGATCCGGCTGAAGCGCGTCACTGCCGAAGTCTCGGTCGGCTCCGTCGGCCACGCTGGCTGCTGAAGGCATGGCTGCCGCCAGTTCGTCGGTGGCATGGAGGAGGGAGCTGCCGTCAGACGCCTGCGCTTCCTGGTCACGCTGGGCACTGCCACTGCTCTCCGCGAACGTATCGCCTCCGCCCCCGGCAGCAGCCTCGCTCGCCGCGGACGCCGTCGGCGCGGCGATCTCCATGTCGCCCGGCGCACCTCCGGCGCTGGGAGCAAAGGTCTGGAGCGCCGGGGCCGCGGTGCCGATCACGCCGACCAGCGCGAGGGCGGCCCCGGACGCAAGGATGGGACCGAAGAACCGGCGCACCCAGACGCCGACGCGATCAGCGGCTGGCTCAGACGCCCCCACCGGAGGCACGAGCTGCAGCGGGCGCGGCGGAGCAAGATCGGGAAGGTCGGCGAGCGCGGCACGCAGGACACCGAGCTCGTTCACCAGCTCGGTGCATCGGTCACAGGAGGTGACGTGCGCGCTCAGCGTGGCGTCGTCGGTCGCATCGGTGTCGCGCGAGGCCAACGCCGAGAGGCGCTCGTCATCCGGGTGCTTCTGGTTCAGCATGCCATCGGTCCAGACGCCCTCATCCCGTGAAGAGTTCCCTGTGCTCGACGAGCAGCTCGCGCAGCCGGAGGCGGCCGCGATGGATTCGCGACTTGACCGTGCCGAGCGCCGATCGGGTCACCGCGGCGACCTCGTTGTAGTCCATGCCGTAGACGTCGCAGAGCACGATCGCGGTTCGCTGGTCCTCCGGGAGGCGGCGCAGGGCGACCTCGAGATGCTGATACAGCTCGCTCTTTGCTGCCTCGGCGACCGGGTCGACAGCAGCCAGGTCGGGCAGCTCGGGCGCGCCCTCGTCGGGGTCCGGCAACGGGCTCGAGGGCCGGCGCTGCGCGCGGCGCAGGATGTCGTAGCTGGCATTGGCGGTGATGCGCAGCAGCCAGGAGCGAAAGATCCCACCGCGGTAGGAGCCGATGGCCCGGTAGGCGTGGATGAAGGCATCCTGGGTCGCATCGGCCGCCTGGTCCGCGTCGCGCAGCAGGCGCCAGGCGAGGCCATAACAGGCGCTCTGGTAGTGCTCCATGAGCTGAGCGAAGGCGGTCCGGTCGCCCATGGCGGCCCGGGCAATCACGGCCGCCTCGTCCGGAAGCGGCTGGGTGCGATGCGCAGCTGTCGTCTCGGGGGCATCGGCCATCGGCTCCCTATAATGACCGCTCCCCCGGCCGGAGTGGCGGAATCGGCAGACGCGTCGGTCTCAAACACCGATGAGCGCAAGCTCGTGTGGGTTCAACTCCCACCTCCGGCACCACCTCAATGCGTGCTCAGATTGCGCGGCGGGCACTGAAGAGGCGGACCCATCGGTCGACGCCTACCCCTGAGTCGTACCCGGTGCTCGTCCACGCGCGACCATTTGAGCGTGCGAGTCGCGGGCACCGCGTAGCGGCTACTACGACCAC
>JALZDF010000120.1 GCA_030862645.1 Chloroflexota bacterium | reverse complement strand
ACGGCGCGCACGCCCTGCAGCTTCGGCCCCTTGGCGGCCCAGTCGCGCGACGATCCCGACCCGTACTCCTTGCCGGCGAGAAGGATGAGAGGCGTCGACTCGGCCGCGTAGCGAACGGCCGCGTCGAAGATGCTCATCCGCTCGCCGCTCGGAAGGTGCTCGGTGACGTTGCCCTCCGCGTCCGGCGTGAGGGCGTTGCGGAGGCGGATGTTGGCAAACGTGCCTCGCATCATCACCTCGTGATGGCCTCGCCGCGAGCCGTACGAGTTGAACTCGCGGTGCTCCACCCCGTGGGCGAGCAGCCACTCCCCCGCCGGCGACGTCCGAGCGATCGAACCGGCCGGCGAGATGTGATCGGTGGTGACGCTGTCGCCCAGCACGGCCAGGGCGCGAGCGCCGGTGATGTCGGCCGGCTCGCCGGGTTCGTCCGCGATGCCTTCGAAGAAGGGCGGACGCGCGACGTACGTCGACTCCGGAGCCCAGGCGTACCGGTCGCCCGCCGGCACCGGCAGGTTGCGCCAGCGATCGTCGCCGTCGAAGACGGAGGCGTAGTTTCGCTTGAAGACCTCGCCGCTGACCGCCTCGAGCACGACGCCGGCGACCGCCTGCGGACTCGGCCACAGCTCGTCGAGCATGACCGGCCGACCGTCGCGATCGGTCCCGATCGGCTCGCTGGTCAGATCGATGTCGACCCGCCCGGCCAGCGCGAACGCGACGACCAGCGGCGGTGACGCCAGGTAGCTGGCCCTCGCCAGCGGGTGGATGCGACCCTCGAAGTTGCGGTTCCCGGAGAGCACCGCCACTGCGGCAATATCGTTGGCCTCGATCGCGTCCGCCACCGGCTCAGCGAGCGGTCCCGAGTTGCCGATGCAGGTCGTGCAGCCGTAGCCGACCAGGTGGAAGCGAAGGGCCTCAAGCGGATCCATGAGACCCGCCGCCTCGAGGTAGTCCGTCACCGCGCGCGATCCCGGGGCCAGCGAGGTCTTGACCCACGGCTTGGTCATGAGCCCTCGCTCGACGGCGTTCCGGGCGAGCAGGCCGGCGGCCACCATGACCGAAGGGTTGCTGGTGTTGGTGCACGAGGTGATCGCCGCGATCACCACGGACCCCGTGCGGATCTTGTGGCGCTGACCGTCGAGGCGGACCTCGGCGGACTTGTAGTGGGCGTCCGCAGGAAGTGCTTCGGGCCGATGGCGGGACGGCGCCCTGGTGGCGTGCTCGCCGGCGTTCGGATCCCGCGTGTAGGACGGCGGGTCGGAGGCCGGGAACGACTCGTCGCTCGCCTCGTCGACCGTACCGCGCGGCCCGCGCACGCCCTCGTCCGGATGCTCGTGCTCGGTGCCGTCGGCATGGGAGTGGAGGCCGTTGGGGAAGGCCGCCTGGAAGCTCGATCGCATGTCCGACAGCGCCACGCGATCCTGTGGCCGCTTCGGGCCCGCCAGTGAGGGCACGACGGTGGACAGGTCGAGGCTCAATGACTCACTGAAGCGCGGGTCGGGGGAGCCATCGGTCCGGAACAGGCCCTGCGCCTTTGCATAGGCCTCGACACGGGTGATGACCTCTTCCGTCCGCCCGGTCATGCGCAGGTAGCGGAGGGTCTCGTCGTCGACGGGGAACATCGTGGCGGTGGCGCCGAACTCCGGCGACATGTTGCTGATCGTCGCGCGATCGGCGAGGCCGAGCCGGGAGAGCCCGGGACCGTAGAACTCGACGAACTTGCCGACCACGCCATGGGCGCGGAGCATCTCCGTCACGTACAGCACGAGGTCGGTGGCCGTGGCGCCGGTCGGCAGCTCGCCGTCGAGGCGGAAGCCGACCACGATCGGCATCGGCTGGTAGAGCGGCTGGCCCAGCAGGGCCGCCTCGGCCTCGATGCCGCCGACGCCCCAGCCGAGGACGCCGAGCCCGTTGATCATCGTGGTGTGCGAGTCGGTCCCGACCAGCGTGTCCGGCGTCAGGATGCCGTCGCGCTCGGCGACGACATCGGCCAGATACTCGAGGTTGACCTGGTGGACGATGCCGGTGCCCGGCGGCACGACTCGGAAGTCGGCGAACGCCTGCTGCGCCCAGCGCAGGAGCGCGTAGCGCTCGCCGTTACGCTCGTACTCGCGCTCGACGTTGATGAGGAAGGCGGCGTCCGAGCCGAACTGGTCGACCTGGACGGAGTGGTCGATGACCAGATCGGCGGGCACGAGTGGATTGATCCTCGCGGGGTCGCCGCCCAACTCGGCCATCGCGTCGCGCAT
>JALZDF010000093.1 GCA_030862645.1 Chloroflexota bacterium | reverse complement strand
GCATCCGCCAACTTCGCCGGGTGCCGCTCAGCCAACTCTTTCGGCCGTCCGTCAGTCGGCCATTCTCACGCGACGTAGTACGCCAACGGATCGTCTAAGCCGCTGTGTCGCAAGCGCGGGCCGTCGGCCCGCAACCCCGGCACGCTACAAGACAACCCCGGTCGCCTCTCGGGCGCTAGCGGCATACGCCTTGTCGACCACCGTGCGCGCAATGCGCAGTCCTCCACTTCGGCGAGGAGGTGAACATCCTGCCCGATCTGGGCGTCGACCCCGATGCGGACGACCAGCTCGGCGAACCGATCAGGGGAGTGCCGAGGTCAGCGCTGGCGGAGCCGTCGCCGTCATCGCTCATCTGCCATCCGGCGACGATACGCGGCGGCTGGAAGGGTACGAGCTGTCGGCCGCGAACGCCGCCCCGCGAACCAACCGTGGTCAGGGGTCCGAAACTAGGTAGGTGGTGATCGACCCGAGACCTCTGACGTCGGCAGCCGCGCGCTCCTCGAACGGTAACGACTCGCCGAGCAGATCGTGAGTCGACGACGCCACCTGAATGCGTCCGGGGACCCCGGACGACTGCATCCGCGAGGCCGTGTTGACGGTATCGCCCCAGAGGTCGAACAGGATCCGCTGCTCGCCGATGACGCCGCCCACCACCGGACCGCTCGCCAGGCCGACTCGGAGCTCTAGCGGCATGCCGAAGTCGGCACGAGCCTCAGCAACGGCCGCGAGCATCCCGCGCGCCAGCGCCATCGCGGCGGACGCGTGGTCGGGCCGTGCCTCGGGAGCGCCAGCCACCGCTATGTACGCGTCGCCGACGGTCTTGATCTTCTCGACGCCGCACTCCGCGGCCAGCCGGTCGAAGCGGGTGAAGAGCTCGTCGAGGAAGCCGACGACCCGGGCGGGATTGGTCTGGCGCGCCCACGGCGTGAAGCCGGCCAGGTCCGCGAACAGGACCGTCGTCTCCGGATAGGACTCGGCGATTCGCTTCTCGCCTCGGCGCAATCGAGCAGCGATGGTGGCCGGGATCGCGTTCGTCAGCAGCTCCTGCGAGCGCGCCTCGGCTCGGCGCCGTCGGAGATCGGTGTAACTCAACAGCGCGAAGGTCAGGCCCAGCGGGACGAGCAGGTTGGCGGCGTACCATACCAGGCGCATTGAGTACGGCTGCGGCGGGATACGGCTGCTCAGGACCGGGTCGAGTACGAGCGCGACGCCGACGGCCCCGACGAAGGCGATGAACCATGGGATGGATGCGCGAGGACCCAACCCGAGGAGGGCCACGACCGGCGCCAGGAAGGCGAACACGATGGCAGCGCTCGAACCCGCAAGTCCACCGAGCGACACCTCGACCACCACTCCCAGGACAAGGATCGAGACGACCAGCGCCATGACGTAGCGCTCGAAGCGACGCGTGCGCGCAAGGACGATGAGGTTCGCGGCACTCACGAGCGGCATGGTCAGCGCCACGAACCAACTCAGGGGATAGCCCCGCGAGATCGCAGGAAGCTGGAGGACCGTCAGACTCAGGATGTAGCTGGCGGCGACCGCGACCCGCTTCCGCAGGCGCAGGTCGTCGTCATCGGTCGGGGCGTCGGCTACGCTCAGCAGGCGGCCGACGATCGCCCGCATGCCCCCGCGGTTGGCGGGTGGCCGCTCGAGGCCGCCGGCGCCGCTCATTCGGCCGCCCGCCGCCTATACGCGACGACGCGCCAGGTGCGCGTACCGCCGTCGTGGAAGCCGCGGTAACCCGCATCGGCCATGAGGCGGGTCAGCTCGGCGTGGCGGTGGATGAAGTAGCGGCCCGGGCGTCCGCGGAGCTTGTGACTGAGGTTGTAGCCGACCATGTAGACGAGCATCCACCACGTATCCCGCGGGTACGCGAGGCCGAGCAGCCGCGGACGGGACGTCAGGACGGCACCGATCAGCTCGGGCAGGTACGGGTAGCAGCAGATCACCGAGTCGAGCGTTACGACGTCTGCCGACGGGAGCGCGCCGGAAAGCGCTACGACGTCGCCGTACCGATGCTCCACGCGCTCGGCCAGCCCGCGCCGCTCCGCCTCCGCGGCCGCCACTGCCAGGTACTCGCGGGAGGCGTCCACGTCGATCGCCCTTGCGGCTCCGCGCTCGAGGAGGGTGAGGTGCACCGCGCCGACCCCCGCCCCGACGTCGAGTAGCGTCGCGCCCTCGACGCCCGCGGCGGCGATGACATCGATCAGCTCTCGGCTCGCTCCATAGAGGCGGCCCTCGCGCCACGCCTTCAGGTCGTCGTCGGCGTGCAGGCCGTCGTAGGCGATTTTCGCCAGATCCTCATCGCAGCAGAAGCGCCGTGCCTGCGTCGACGGCATGAACCGATGGTGCGCGCGTCGTCAAGCGGTGCGCACGCTGCCTGGCTAGCCAACATCGGCGTGAGGTCTGGCCTCGACACCCCCGTGCGGGGCGGCGGAGTGCTTGACCGGATCGCCGATGATGCCTCCATCCGAGCAAGGAGCCGGGAATCCCGAGCACGCTGCCGTGAATCTCGTGCCCTTTGGTTCGGCACGGGCACGCCTCAGTCTCCGGCATTGCCAGCTTGCGTCCCGGGATGCCAAGGCCCGGAAGCGCCGTAGCTGAATTCCCGCACGTTCGACCCATCCGCCTCCGCGATGGCGAGATTGCATCCCTCGCGATTGGCTGAGCCTGCGCCCTCAACGATGTTGAGTCGATAGAGTCCAAGATTGTCGGGGAGGAGCCACGTTGGCGCTCAAGCGGAGAGAAACCGGCGGCCAACTGGCCGCCGGTCTCACGTCGGCGACGCTGGAGGGCCGGCTCACGAACCACGCGCTACCGCGCGGTGAGCATGTGTCGACGCTATGCCGATCAGGGTCAGCGCCGCGAAAACGAGAATGGACGCTCCGACCCAGAACACCTGCGGCAGCAGACGGAGCTCGAAGGGCAGCGCGATCAGGGCAGCGGCGATAATGAGAAGCACCGCCGTTCTCGGGAAGCTCTTACCACCGATGGCTGCAAGCGCAACCGCGAGGAGGCCGATCCACGGAGCGACGCCGCCGAGCGTGACAATGGGCGAGCCGACATACGGCATGAACGTGTCATGGATGAAATCGTTCTGCACGTAAAGTCCCCAGACCATCAGCATTTCGGGCAAGGCGACGACGACCGCAGCGAAAAGCACGGCGACTGCCGCCCATCGAAACCTACCGGCAGCGTCCCGGCCTAGACCGGCGAGCGCAGCGAACGCAAGCAGCGCTCCGACAGATCCGACGATGTACATGGACCACCCGATCGCCGGCTGTCCGAGCGCGGTCAGGACTGCGCCCCCGGCGAGCAAGCCGCCCGTAGCGATGAACATCACGGGCGTGTTACCGGCTGAGCCCTTCACGAAGCGGTTCATCATTCCTTCCTTTCTCCTGAATTGGACAGGTAGCTCTACCCGACTTTCGCGCTTCGTGATGCCGAAAGGAAACACGCGCTTGTAGTGGAGTTACCACCGCCGCTTGTCAGTTCTCACGGCCGATTAACACGGACACGGCCACATGCAACGTCTGGAGGGGTATCAGTTCGACGACGCGTGGCGCGCGCGCACGGAAGGCACGACCGATTGGCCGCAAACAGAGAGCGGTTGCCCGGTAAAGTCCGCACGCTGCTCAGCGCAGGGAGATGGAAGCGTTATGGCAACCACGGGGCGGTGGTGGTCATAGGCGGTGGCTGAGTCCTCATGCGCCGAAGGTCGCGGCGGGAAGCGCGCTGACAACCGGGAAAACGAGCGTCGAAGCTACAATCGGCCGCTGTGAACGACCGGAACCGACCAGCGCTGGGCCTGGACGCGATTGAGTTGCGGGAGCTGCGCTACTTCCTCGCCGTGGCAGAAGATTTGAACTTCACGCGAGCGGCGGGGAGGCTGCACCTCGCCCAGCAAGCGCTGTCAGCCTCGATCCGCCGACTGGAAGAGCACCTTGGCGTCCCGCTGTTCGTCCGCAGCACGCGGAAGGTGGAACTCACCTCCGCTGGCGAGGTGTTGATGGCGGGAGCGCAGGCCGTGGTCGCTGCCGCCACCGAAGCGCTCGACCGTGTTCAGCAAGTGACGGAAGGGCGAAGCGGCCGGATAACGATCGGCTTCTCCACCGCCGCTGGCGGCGTCGGTGTCGTGCGGGAGATCCTCCGCCGCTTCGCGGAGGCGGCGCCGGACGTGGACATTCGCACCGTCGAACATGACTTCTCCGATCCATCGGCCGGATTGGGGGACGAGTCCGTGGACCTAGCGTTCATCTTCGGCCCGCCGCCGGTAGACAACCTCGAGACGTTGACGCTCATAAGCGAGCGTCGCCTCGTCGCCATGCGCCCCGAGCACCCACTCGCCGAGCGCGGCTCTCTCACCGGAGAAGACATCCGGTCCCTGCCATGGCTCCGCGTTCCTGCACCGCGGGGTCCGTGGACGGACTTCTGGTTCCGGAGCTCGGAGCCGGGACCGGCCGGGCCACTCATCCGCACCGCCGACGAGTGGGTGACCGCGATCGAGGCGGGACGCGGCTTCGCCTTCACCATGCCGAGCGTGATGGAGAACTTCAGCACTGCGCGCGTGCGGGTCATCCCGGCCGGCGATCTTCCCGAGGCGACGGTGCTCATGGGATGGCGGCGCAGCAACAAGGACCCGCTGTTAGAGGCCTTCGTCCGCGCGGCAAAGCGCGTAGTGCGCCCCGCGGCCGAGGCTGTACCCGGAGCCTGAGACGGCTCTGGTTCGCGCGTAGCAGGCATGGACCAAGATTCGGAAGGCCATCCCTCGAAGTGGTCAGCGTCTCGCAGATGCGGGAGCTTCCGCCAGATCGTCAGCAGGGCGTCTGCATTGGGTGCCGCTCGCGGGATCAACGCCGAGGGGCGCGAACTACGCTCCCGTTGACCTGCCTACATCTCGCCGTTTGACATTCGGTGCCTGTTCATGATCAGGCCGCTCGCCAGCATCAGGATGGCGATCGCGACCATGCCCGCGTCCCATCCCATCCCAAACGTCATCGGACTGCCTATGGTGTCGCCCAGCGCCCCCGTCATGCCCCAGCCTGGCACCGCAGCGAGCAACCCTTGATTCAGCAGCATGATGGCGGCCCAGAGGACCATCAGGGGCCCACTCGCGCGCTCCAGAAGGTTGACTCTCGGGGTCAACAGGACAATGCCGTGCGCCAGTACCGCCATCCCCACCGCGAGCATGACCCAGCCGCCGATGCTGAGCGCGGCGGGCAACTCGGACATCGCTGGCGCCCGCATCATCGCCACTGTCGCTGAGCCGACGGCGTAGGCACCGGAAACGATCGCGATCGAGCTCGCGTACGGCCGCGTGGTCGAGATTGTCACCACCCCGATGATACTTGCCTGCCGCCGATGAGGGGTGCACCCTGCGCTCAGCCGCCGCTGCGGCTCGGCACTAAATGCCTACCCTCCTGCTGTCCTCCTAAGCGGCCCGCAGTAGTGGCACGAACGGGAGGCTTATCGAGCCTTACCCCAGTGCCTCGTCACACGCCTCGTGCGAGCCTGCGTGCAGCTTGGCGATGGTGCTGAAGATCGCGCCCGGCGGAACGCCGGGGAATGCGGCGTCGACGAAGTTTCTAAGTGCCCGCATACCGGCTGGGAATTCTTCGGATGAACCGGGAGGCGAGACGCCCGATGCCTCATGGCCCATGCAACTCGCGCTACCACCCGCGTCGGCGAACGCTGTGCCAACTGACGTCAGAGCCAGGGCAAGAGCAAGGGCCATGGCGAGCACGAGGGCGACTAGCGGCCGTCGGATTTCGAAGATGGTTCTCGCTGTCATGCTCCTCTCCTTGTCGCGGTCCTTCGGTCGGTGTACTCCGGTGCGCAAGCGCGGTCAACAACCTGGGTGGGATCGCGTTGCGTGGCGTCACCGCGGTGCGATCCTGCAGGTATCGAGGGCGACAAGACGGGTAATCCCCACTGGGTCGACTCCAGATCTCGGGCCTGGTGGTGGCCTGGCGAGCGGCGGGGGGTCTGGGCATCCTCGGCTCCGATGTTGACTGTTCCCACTCGACTGATCGGGCCGCAGCCGCGCCACTCCGGGTTAGGTTTTCGCCGCTGTCACGGTTGGCCGTGAACCCGCCGTATGATTTCGCTGAGGTGCAGCATGCCTGACCTGCCGACCGGCACCGTAACCTTCCTGTTCACGGACGTCGAGGGGTCGACCCGGCTCCTCCAGGAGGACGCCGAGGCATACCCGGATATCCTCGCCCGTCACAACCGGATCCTTCGGGACGCGATCGCGGCCGGGGACGGCGTCGAGGTGCAGACGGAGGGCGACGCTTTCTTCGCGGCGTTTCCGACCCCGTCGGGGGCGCTCCGCGCCGCCGTGCAGGCCCAGCGAGTCCTTTCCAGCGAGCGATGGCCGGCCGGGAAGATCATTCGGGTCCGAATGGGCGTTCACACCGGTGAGGGGGCTCCTGGTGCGGATGGCTATGTCGGCCTTGACGTGCACCGTGCGGCCCGCATCGCGGCAGCCGGCCACGGCGCACAGGTCCTGATATCGGACGCAACCCGCGGGCTGGTGGCGCACGCCCTCCCCGAGGGGGTCAGCCTGAGGGACCTGGGCGAGCACCGCCTGAAGGACATCGAACGGCTCGAGCACCTCTATCAAGTTCTGGTCGACGGCCTCCCCCAAGCCTTTCCACCGATCCGGACCCTCAGTGCGCGCCTGAGCAACCTGCCGGAGGAGCGCGACTCATTCGTCGGACGCGAGCGCGAGCTGGCAACGATCTCGGACCTTCTCGGACGAACACGGCTGCTCACCCTGACCGGGGCCGGCGGCATCGGCAAGACCCGCTTGGCGCTGAAGATCGCCGCGGACCAGATCGGGCGCTTCGCTGACGGTGTCTACCTGGCCGACCTGAGCCCGGTCACCGATCCGGACTTGGTGCCCGGGGTGATCGCCACGTCGTTGATGGTACGTGAGCAGGCAGGCGGTAGCATGCTCGACTCTCTGGCCGACTACCTCCGCGACCGCGAGGTCCTGCTCCTCCTCGACAACGTCGAGCAGGTCATGGAAGCGGCGAGTGGCGTGGGTCGCCTCATCGAGGCCGCCTCGGGACTGAAGGTTCTGGCGACCAGCCGCACACCGCTGCACCTCACCGGAGAGCAGGAGTTCCCGGTCCCACCCCTGGCGCTGCCCGACCCGGCCGGCAGCGCGGATCCCGAACGCCTCAAGGGTAACGAGGCGGTCACGCTCTTCCTCCGCCGGGCAGCGGCCGTCCGGCCCGGGTTGGTGCTGACCGCCGAGACCGCTCCTGCCATCGCCCAGATCGCCAGAGACCTCGACGGACTGCCGCTCGCAATCGAGCTGGCGGCCAGCCGGGCAAAGGCTCTCGCACCCGATGCGATCCTGGCTCGCCTGGCGACGAGGCTGAGCCTCACAACGGCAGCGGACGATCGACCGGAACGGCATCGGACGCTCCGCAACACCATCGAATGGAGCCACGACCTCCTCGACGCGAAGCACCGGCGACTTTTCGCTCGGCTGGGGACCTTCAGCGGCGGCTGGACGCTTGAGGCGGCAGAGCGCATCTGTGGGCCGGGCCTCGATCTCGACGTTCTCGACGGTCTGGCGAACCTCGTCGACCACAGCCTGGTGCGACCAATGGGGGCCGGGCACGGCAACACCCGGTTCACCATGCTCGAGACCATCCGGGATTCCGCCGTCGAGCGGCTGGCTGCATCCGGAGACGACGCCGCGGTCCGGCAGCGCCATGCCGAGACCTTCCGCGACCTCGCCGAGGATGCGGAGCGGCAGCTTACCCGGCAGGATCGGGTCGCTTGGCTTGGGAGGCTCGAGGAAGAACACGGCAACCTGCGGGCCGCCCTCGACTGGTCCGAGCGGATCGGAGATTCCGACATGGGTCTGCGTATCGGCGCGGCGATCTGGCGGTTCTGGCAGCAACAGGGGCATCTCACCGAGGGGCGGGCGCGTCTCGAGCGGCTCCTGGCGATGCAGGGAGCCGATGTCCGCGGTCCCGAGCGAGTGCGCGCCCTTGCTGCCCTGGGTGGCGTCAGCTACTGGCAGAATGACCCGTCGATGACCCGCGCCGCCTACGAGGAGGCGGTGGCAATCGCCCGCGAACTCGGCGACACCGCGCTGCTCGCCTCAGCCCTCTATGACCTGTCCTTCGTCCCCCATCTGGAACGCAACTCGGAGGCAGTGGAGCCGATTCTCCTCGAAGGTTTGGCCGCAGCGCAGCAATCCGGGGACCGCGTTTTGATCGCGGAATACCTGAGCGGTATCGCGTTCCTCGACGTTGACCGGGGCAACCCGGCCGGAGCGATCGAGCCATATCGAACGGCGGTTAGGATCTTCCGTGAGGAAGGCGAAACATGGAAGGCTGCCGACCTGCTGACCGGGCTGGGAATGATCATCCGGATGACCGGCGATGCCGAAGCGGCAGCCAAGCATCTCGTCGAGGCGCTCCAGACCTTTGGCGAGGCGAAGGATGAGCTCAGCATGTCAATGGCCTTCACCGGGCTCGCCCTCATCGCCATCGACGAGGGCCTCAACGAGCGGGCAGCGCGGCTGGTCGGCATAGCCGCCCGGATGCGCCACGAGGTTGGCGGCACCCCACCGCTGATCGGCCGTTGGGGAGACCCTGAGCACGACGCAAGGATGGCCCTGGGCGAGGAGGCCTACATCGCCGCCCGCGCCGAGGGTTACGCGATGGATACCGAGGCGGCCGAGGCCTACGCCATCGGATCGAAAGACCAGGTTCTCTAGCGCGAAGGTGGCGTGTCAGGCGGCTCATGCGACGTAGTGCCAGCGGGTTTTGAGTTGCGTGGGGTGAGCGCACGCCGCTGACCGCCACGGCCCTCACTTGACCGGAAGACGCGGGTGCCCGCCTCACTCTGGCGCCGCGTCGAGCGGCCAGCGCACAATCATCCCCAGCTTGACGCGGTCGCGCCCAGGCTCGTAGGTGTGGAGGCGGAAGGTAAGCCGATGCCCACCCGCCGCGAGCGGTTCCACGTCCACGATGCCAAAGTTGTTGCGCCCGTTCATGCCGTCACGTGCTGCGACGATAGACGGCTCCCCGAGATTTACGAGTGTCGTCCCGATTCGGTTGGCGACTCGGTGCTGAAAGCCGGCAGGGGTGCTCAGCGCGCTGCTGGTCCACTGGACGATCGTCCCGCGTGGCCAGCCGGTCGACCGGCGCGGACGCACGCGGAACGCGGCCCCGACGTGGACGTCGCCACTGAGGATGACCACCTGTCGCGCGGGAGCACTCGCGCGCCACGTAAAGCACCGCTCGAGCAGCGCCTCGCGATCGCCGCGAAAGGCGGGTACGTTCCATCGATCCCGCACGTCGGTCCCCTTGTTGCCGGGGATCCAGGCCGTAGCCTTGACCAGGGCCGGTGAGAGGTGGACGACCGGCACGCTGGCCACGAGCATGACGGTCGAGGTCCCTCGCTGATCCGCCTCGGCCAGAAATCGGTCGAGCCGCGCCCACTGCTCGTCCCCCACTACGCGCCCCGCTTGGTAATCACGGCAGCCGCGTAAATCCATGACGAAGAAGCCGACGCCGGCGTACCAGAAGCCGTAGGCGTAGGGCGATACGTCAGTCAACGACGCACCCGGATTGCGGAGGTGCTGGTACTCGCGATAGGCCGATTCGGCAGCGGCGAACAGGCGGCGATCCCAGCGTTCGGGATTCAATTGGGAGCCCCAGCCATCGAAGATGTCGTGGTCGTCCCAGGTCAGGTAGCTCGGCATCGCCTCGTTCAATCGGCGGAAGCCCGATTGGTTGAAGTAGCCGCGGTACAGATGGCGATAGATCTCTACAAGCTCGGCGTCCGTCACGTCGGAGTCCTTCAGCTTCTCGCGGACGCTGGCCGACGAGACTCCATCGGAGTACACCTGGTCGCCCGTCAACAGCACGAAGCGAGCATCCGCCCGCCGCAGCTCCTCGAGCATGGGCTCGTAGACTCCGGCGCCGGCATGACACCGTAGCTGATCGCCCAGAGCCCCCTCCTCGAATGGCTGATGGCAGCTT
Organism: Chloroflexota bacterium; assembly: GCA_030862645.1. Taxonomy (GTDB): domain Bacteria; phylum Chloroflexota; class Limnocylindria; order QHBO01; family QHBO01; genus JACDBZ01. Next base: position 4,825 of record JALZDF010000093.1, on the reverse strand, counting down.
CCGAAGCCGAAACTGAAGGATGCAGGTTCGTTCTCAGCAGGCGCGAATCGTCCGGTCCGAACCATTCCCGCGACTTCGACCCGGAAGGGCTCGGAAGCCCCGGGCTGCGCCGCCCGCAGTTCGCCGGCCGTCACCATGTCATGCGCTGGATCGGGTTCGAGGCGTGCCTCCGCGACGACCTCATCACCGACGAACAGTCGTGCCGTCTCGACCGTGCCGGCCGGCTGACGAAGCCAGACCTTGACCGAGGAGGACGTCACGTCGCCGAGTGTCGCCCAGGCTTCGAGCTCGCCGTCCGGAAAGGAGAAGCGCATCACGATCTCGGATTGGAATTCGCTCAATGGGTACCCTTTCAATCGTACCCGACCGCGATCCGTACCTGGGCCGCTTCAGGTCGCCGAGGACCACCGGGGCGCTTCTCACCGGTCCTCCCGATTTCATTCTCAGCCGTGGCTTCCCCGCGACGCCGACCCGGGACAGATGGGGTCGCGATGAGCGCGATGAGAGCTGGGCTGGAGGCTGAGTAGGCCGCCTCACGAGTCCACGAGCTTGGCTGCCCATCGTCTCGTCAGATGCCAGCCGCGGCACGCGGGCACCGTCCTGGTGCCGAACCGGGCGGCTCCACAAGCGCCGTGATGCCCGACCGCGGCACAGCCCACGACGTGTGATCTCGCAATTGCGGTAGCGAGTTCGCCGGACAGAGCGGGAACGCTACGGAGCGGGCGTCACGTCCGGCTCGCGCTGAGACTCCATCTGGGCGACCGATACGAGGTCTCCCTTCGCGAGGAACTGCTCGAGGGCCGCCCGGCTCGCAACCGACGCCGCCTCCTCGTCACCCGCCGTCCGCAACACATTGGCGAGGTCGCGAAGCGCTTCAGCGTGCATAAGGACGTCTTGGGTGGAGCCGGACAGGCGCACGGCTTCCTGGGCGTTTTGCACCGCTTCGTCGACGCGCCCGCGAGCAGCATCACTGCAGGCACGTGCGCGCCGCCACAGCGTCTGCGACTGGACATCGTCGTCGTCCGCCAGGCGAGCCGCCTCGTCGGCGAACGCGTCCGCCTCGTCGAGACGACCAGCCTCGACGAGGATTACGGCGAGCGCGGCCGCCACGGTCGATAGGTAGTACCGATCGCCCAGCGATTCGAGCACGGCGTGAGCCTCCCGCAACTCGCGTTCGGCGGCCGCGACATCCCCGGCCAGCATCTCGACGCGCCACCCCTGGAGCGCCACCGACGCTGCGTGCAGATGGCTGCCCAGCTCGGCGAGCATCGTCCGCGCAGTCCCGTACGTGTCTCGGCCGCGCTCGATCTCGCCGCGCCGCGCATACAGCTCTGCAAGGCGCGTCATGACGAGCGCCTGCGTGCGGCGGTCGCCCTCCACCTGCTCGAGAGCCTTCTCACTGCCTTCGATAGCCCGGTCGATCGGCGTCGTCCCGTAGAAGAGAGCCATGGCGTACGCGATTGCGCCGCGAGCCTCCTGACGACGATCGCCGTGCCGCCGCGCGTGCTCCATGACGTGCGACCCGGCCGCGGCTGCCTCGTCGTAGTTGCCGGCCGGCCCGTGCACCCACGTGAGCAGCCGCCATGCGGTCGTCAGACCCGCCTCGTCACCCGAGGCGCCGAACACTTCGAGCGCCAGTTCGGCCGCACGGCGTGCCCGCGCACTCCAGCCTTTCGTATCCCCGGCGTACCGTTCGACAAGGAGGCGGATCAGCTCCACCTTCGTGGCGAGCAGGTCCTGGCCCGCCTCACGCGCGAGTTCGAGGGCCTCGCCGAGCCACCGGGTTGCGTCGGCGAAGTCGCCGAGTTCCATCAGGGCTTCGCCCAGGTCGAGGATGATCGCGGGACGCGCCGGATCGGCGGATGGCAGGGTCGCCGCGGCGCGGCGAAGAAGGTTCGACGCCGCCGTCATGTCGCCTCGCGCGAACGCGCGCCGACCCGCCCACGCCAGGCGCTCGGCTGCGCGGCGACCGACGTCGTGTCCGTGCTCGTCGAGAGGACCGAGCTCGGCAAGATAGTGGTATGCCTGCTCCAGGTGATAGCCCAGGATCTCGTCAAACTCGCCGGAACCCTCCCTCTCGCGGTTCACCTTGTCCGCCCACGCGACGAACCGCTCGTGCAGGGTCGCCCGCGCACGCTTCAGCAGGCGCTGGTACGCCGCGTCGCGAACGAGCACGTGCTGGAAGCGCAGCGCGTCTTCTCCGACGACGGACGAGGGGTGGGGCCGGACGAAATCCTTCGCCGTCACTGCTGACAGGTGTGTGGGGACGGTATCCCGTAGGGGGTCGGGCACGAGCTCCACGACCGCGGCGGGGGCGAATTCAACACCGATGACCGACGCGCTCTCGACGACCATGCGCTCCTCACGGATAAGTCGGTCGATACGCGCCGATAGGAGTGCGCTGATCGACGGCGGCACGGGAATCTCGGCGACGGGCCGGGTGAGTCGCCAAGCGCCGTTCTCGCTGCGGAGTACCCCGTCGTCGATGAGCATCGAGACAAGGTGCTCGAGGAACAGCGGGTTGCCATCAGCTGCCGCGACGACCCGCGTCTGGACGGCGGCGGGAATGCCGGCGTCGCCGAGCAGATGCTCGGTCATCCTGGTCGTCTCATCATCCGAGAGGCGTTCGAGGTGGATCGAGGCCGAGAGCTCCGTGGCCGCCCATCCGCTCCGGCGCTCGAGCAGCTCCCGCCGCGCGGTCGTCACGAGCAGGATCGGCGCGTCCTGCACGGTGGCAACCATGTGCTCGAGCAAATCGAGAAATGCCGCCTCGGCCCAGTGGATGTCGTCGACGACGACGACCATGGGCCGCTCGCGTGCGAGGATCCGGAGGAAGTCGCGTGCGCCGGCGAGTAGCTCCTGCAGCGGGAAGGTGTCGTCCGAGATGCCGATTGCAGCGGCCACGCGCTCGCTGATTCCCGGATCTCCGATCAGCGCGTGGACTTTCGCCAAAGAGGTGGTGGGGGTGTCGTCCGTCTCGATCGCCGCGGCAGTGCGAACGATCTCGAACAGCGGCCAGAACGTGATTCCCTCGCCGTACGGCAGACAGCGTCCGCGGACGGACCTTGCTTCGGCTGCCAGATCGACCAGCAGCTCGGCGACGAGCCGGCTCTTGCCGACGCCCGCCTCACCGATGACGGTCACCATGCGGCACCTTCGCTTCGCGGCTGCCTGCCCGAACGCCACGCGCAGCGCCTGGCGTTGGTCCTCGCGGCCGACAAGCGGCGCCGAACGGCGGACGTCAAGCGCCGCGCGCGTCCGCAGGGCCACGACCCTGTACGCGGGCACTGGCTCGGCCTTGCCCTTGAGCTCGAGCGGCTCCACGGGCTCGACCTCGATATCGTCGCGCACGAGGCGGTACGTCAGGTCGCCGATCAGGACGTCGTTCGCGGGCGCGGCCTGCTCGAGGCGGGCGGCGGTGTTGACGGCGTCTCCCGTCACCAGGCGCTGACCCGCGGTCGGGTCACCAGCGACTACCTCGCCGGTGTTCACGCCGGTCCGGTTGGTGAGGACGACCCCGTACCGTGTTTGGAGCTCCGAGTTCAGCGCGGCCAGCGTACCGCGCGTCTCGAATGCGGCACGAACGGCACGCAGCGCATCGTCCTCGTGGGCGCTCGGCAGGCCGAAGACGGCCATGATGGCGTCACCGATGAACTTTTCGATCGTCCCACCATGCCGCCTGAGGACGGCTGTCATCGCGTCGAAGTAGCGGCTCATCACCTCGCGCAGGCTCTCCGGGTCCAGGCTTTCGCCGAGCCGCGTGCTGTCCTTGAGGTCGCTGAAGAAGATCGTGACGATTCGGCGCTCCTGTTCGTCGGGAAGCTCGGGAGCCAGCTGCGCGCCGCAGAATCCGCACAGCCGGAAGCGGGGCGGGTTCTCTTCGCCGCATCGTGGGCAGGTCTGCATCAAAAGAAAGTGTAGGGCGTTGACGGGACGTTTTAGACTGAAGTCCTATTCGCGCCTCCGTACCTCTCCCGAGTATCGCCGCGCGACTGGCTCCCAGGGGACAGTCCCCGAAGGCAGATAGAGGTGGCGTCATGAATTCGAACTACCGTCGGCTGGCAGCACTTGTAAGTTCGGTCGCAATGACCGTCGGTGTGGCGACAGTCGCTGCCCCGCCGGCGGCGGCTGCTCCGTCACCCGTCTCGGTCGACGTCGTCGCGGACGGGGTCGAGCCCGGGTATACGGTCGACGCGGCGACCGGTCTCGCCACGGCGACGTACGCCATCACGGCAACGAACGCCGGGCCATCGAGCCTGACGCACGGCGTCCTCACCGGTGACGGTTCAGTGGACGCGACCGCTGCCACCAACGTTTTCACCTCAGCGGAAGGCAACGTGCCCATCAGCTGTGAAGGTGGGACGACGCTGAAGTGCAAGTTCCTCGCGGAGTGGAAGCCCGGGACCGTGACGGTGCGCGTCAGCTTCACGTTCCCGGTCGACGACGTCGACCTTCTCACGTACAACGCCAAAGTCAGCGGCTACTCGCAGACGCGTTCCGGAAACAGCAAGAGCTCGTTCGTCGATGTCCCGGCGAGCGAGACTACGACGGTCCAGGGCTAATACGAGTGCGACCCCGACGGGGGGGACCGGGACCCCTGCACGGCAAACGCGTCCGAGGACGGCATGACCGTGTCGGTTACCGCCCCGGCGTGCACGGCCGATACCGACAAGTCATGCCCTTCAGTACGCATTTGGGTGGATATCGTTCCGGGCGATAACTCGGCATGCCAGCCGAGCACGTGCATCTACGGATCGGCACTGGTTTACGTCGACGAGCTGGGCGCGGGCGAGGACGACCGGTTCTGCGACGATCCGAATGATCC
>JALZDF010000079.1 GCA_030862645.1 Chloroflexota bacterium | reverse complement strand
CTCGGGGGAGGCGTGGCAGGTGCGCTGGGCGGCGGGGCCGGCCGCGGGCGGAGCACGCGCTCGCCGCAGACCGCCGGGAAGCGAGATTCGCCATAGATCGGGCTGATGGCAAACTGCACGCGCAGGTCGTCCGCGTAACGCGACGGATCGCCGCGGGCGCCGGTCTGGCCGTTGATCAACCGGTCGGCCCAGACGTCGGCCGCCTCGATCCAGTTCTCCGGCCGATCCGGCGTCGCGTTCTGAAGGTAGGTCTCGAGGTCGAGGCAGCCGCGGGCATGGACGCTGTCGAGCGGTGGCACCGTTCCCTCCAGGAAGGGAAGGGTGATCGTCTCGCCACAGGTATTGGTGGCAGCCATACCGCTGAAGCGGCAGACGTCCGCCTCCACGATCCCCTCGGGCTGCTCGATGCCCGTTTGGGGCACCGGCTTCTGGCCATTCCAGTCCCACGGACTGTTCAGTGCCAAATCCATGAACTCATGCCACAGGAAGAGCGGTCCATCGGCGCTGAAGAGGCCTCCGCTGAACTCGTTCGACATCGGCTCCTGGTTGTTGTTGCCCATCCAGACACCGGTGGTCAGGCTGTCAGGCACGTAGCCGAAGCCCGACACGTCACGGAAGTCGTTGGTGGTGCCGGTTTTGAAGCCGGCCGGGCGCCGCTGGCCGTCGGCGGTAAGGAGTTGCGCGCGCTCGCCCCACAGCAGGTTGCGGGCGGGATCCGTGTTCCCTTCGAGAATGAAGTGCGGGAGGTAGGCCTCGGCCTCCGTCATCGGATTGGTGACGGGCGGGCCATTGTCGTCGCGCGTGTAGATGACCCGGTTGTTTCGATCCCGGATTTCGAGGATGGTGGTGGCCGGGTTGAGCTCGCCCCGCTGCGCGAAGGTGGTGTAGGCCTGGGTCATGTTCGTCAGGTTGACGGGCACCGAGCCGAGCGCCAGGGAGAGCCCCGGATCCTGGTCCATGATGTACTCGGCGCTGGCGATGCCGAGCTTCTCGCTGAACTCGGCGGTGGTCTCCGAGCCGACCAGGTACTGCATCATCACCGACGGGATGTTGAGCGAGTATCGCAGCGCATCCATCGCCAGCACCGGTCCGTGCTCCTTGATGTCGGCGTTGGTGGGCCGGTACGAGGTCTCCTCCGTCAGCCCGAACTGCGTCATGGCGTCGACGAACATCGTCGACACCGTCGCGTCGCGAGATTGGAAGGCTGATGCGTACGTGATCGGCTTGAAGGCCGATCCCGGCTGGCGGCGACCGAGGCCGGCCACGTCGAACTGGCCCTGGACCTCCGGCGCCTCCCGGTTGTAGTAGTCGACCGATCCCACGTACGCCACGATCTCGCCGGTGGCCGAGTTGATCGCCACCATCGCCCCGTTGTTGACGTTGAATCCCTTGAGCTCGTTCACCCACTTCGTGACGAGGCCCTTCGCCTCCTGCTGGAGCGGAAGGTCGAGCGTGGTCTGGATCCGGTAGCCGCCGGTCAGCACCTCGAGCTCCGGATTCGTCACTCCCGGCAGGGTAGCCACGATGCGCTCCGCCTCCTTGCGCACCCTGAAGCTGAACTGCGGCTCGCGGAGGATGCTGGTCAGGCGGTTCGGCTCCATGTCGAGCCAAGAGATGCTGCGGGCCTCGGCCGCCTGGCCAGCGGAGATGTAGCCCTCCTGCTGCATGGCGCCGAGCACCAGGTTCCGCTCGCGGATGGCATCTGCCGCCGCCTCCGGGCTGCCGGGCTCGCCCTTTGGGTTCTGGTAGGGGTCCAGGTGGGAGGGAGCCTGCGGCAGTGCGGCCAGGAAAGCGGCCTGCGCGATCGACATATCCTCGAGGTTGGAGAGGCCGAAATAGTTGGCGGCCGCGGCCTTGATGCCGTAGGACCCGTTGCCGTAGTAGATGAGGTTCAGGTACGTCTCGAGGATCTGCTCTTTGCCCTCGCGACCCGGGTAGGCCGCCGTGACCTGCATGGCCAGGATGTTCTCGCGGATCTTGTCGTCGATGTCCGTCGAGTTGCTCGGCTTCGGCGGCTGGCAGACGTCCGTCTCGGCCTCCTCCGGATCAGCCTCGGTGGCAGGAGCATCGGGATCGATCTCGCCGACGCTCGCCTCCGGCGTGGCGCTAGGGTCGACCTGCGCAATCTCCCCCGATTCGGCGAGAACGCGCGCGTAGTCAATGACCTGCTGGGTGATGGTCGACGCACCCTGCACGATCTGGCCCGCTTCCAGGTTGGCGAGGGCGGCGCGGACGATGCCCTGGAAGTCGACGCCATTGTTCTCCCAGAAGGTGCGGTCCTCGCTGGCTACCGTGGCCTGCCAGATCACGTCCGGCAGCGTATCGAAGCGCACGGCCTCGCGGTTCTGGCACTCGAAGCGCGCGAGCAGGGCCTGGCCGGTGCGGTCGTAGACGTAGGTCGACTGCGGCGGCTCGATGCCGTCGAGCACCGTCGGCTCGGGGAGATCCGACGCGAAGTAGTTATAGGCGGCCAGCATGCCACCCGTGGTGCCGAGGATCGACCCGGCGAACATCAGCCCGAAGACGCCCAGGGTGACGAGCAGGAACGTGGCCACGCCACGGCGACGCCCACCGCGGCGAGTGGTCCGACGCGTCATCATCAGGTGACGGCGCCGGCGCTGGAGAGCCGGATGCATCGCGCGCAGGGTACCAGCCGGAGCAGGTCGGGTCGAATGGACGCGATGCGGCGCATGCCTGCGCCCGATGCCGATGTTCGGGTGCCGAGAGCCGATCGTCAGCGGACGGTGCGCAGGACTCGATCGTCGAGGAGCAGGACCACGAGCGCGCCGGCGACCAGGAACGGGCCGAACGGGATGTAGCTGCGCATGCCGACACGGCGCGAGGCGAGGAGCACGAGGCTGGCGCCGGCGGACAGAAAGGCGGCCGCGAAGAGCGCGCTGAAGATGGCGGGCCAGCCCAGCATGAGGCCGATCGGCGCTACAAGGTAGAGATCGCCCAGCGCCAGGCCACCGCGCACGACGAGCGCCAGCGCGCCCAGGAAGGCCACCGCCGCGATGGCGCCGACGACGGCCATGAGCGGATCGACGGCCGGATTGAGCGGAACGAAGAGCGCTGCCAGCACGATGAGCGGGTCGAGCACGATGTGCGGCAGGCGGCGCTGCTCGAGATCGGTGGCGGTCAGCACCAGCAGGAGGGCGAGGAGGACGAGGTAGCCGCCCGTCGCCCACCAGGGCAGCCCCGAGCGGGCGACCAGCGCCCCGGCGGCGACGCCGCTGACGACCGAGAGCACGATGGTCCGCCAGCCGAACGGGCGCCGCTGCGCCTCGTCGGCCGGCCACACGCTGGCCAGTCGCTCCGCCAGCGCACCGCCGACGGCGAAGGCGCCACCGATGGCGATGATCGCCGGAATCACGCTCGAGCTCCGCCTCCCATGTCGACGCGCCACGCCCGGTGCGCGGCGGCACCGCCCATCCTACGGGCCGCGTGAGCCGACGCCATAGGCCGATGGTCCAGTCGGCCCGTCCGTGCTGCTGGCACGTCGCCTGCGTGATCGTACGGGCAGCGCCGATCACTCCGATCGGCGGTGAGATGGGAGGAGTCACAGTGGACAGTGACCGCGTCGAGGGCCCGCTGAAGGAAGCGGGCGGGAAGATCAAGGAAGAGTGGGGCGACGCCACCGACAACCCCGAGACCGAGGTCGAGGGCCAGATGGATCAGGGCGAGGGCAAGATCCAGAACGAATGGGGCGAAACCAAGGACGACGTCCGCGACGCCGTCGACGCCGATCGCTAGACCGCTCCTCCATGGCGCGGACCCCGGCCGATGCCCGGGGTCCGCT
>JALZDF010000042.1 GCA_030862645.1 Chloroflexota bacterium | reverse complement strand
ACCAGCACCCGACGATCGGGGCTGAAATCGTGGCGCCGGCGACCCAGCTGAGCGACGAGGCGCCTCTCATCAAGGCCCACCACGAGTGGTTCAACGGATCGGGCTACCCCGACGGCATCGAGGCGCTGGACATCCCGCTCGGCGCTCGCATCCTCACCACGGCCGACGCCTACGAGGCGATGACGAGCTCCCGGCCGTACCGAAAGACCCCGTTGACGCATGAGCAGGCGGTGGAGCAGCTCGAGAAGTTCTCCGGCATCCAGTTCGATCCAGAAATCGTGCCGGTCCTCGTGAATCTCGATCGTAGCATTCTCGACCGGCCCCCCGACCGACCCGACGAGTTGCCGACCATGCTTCACCAGGGTGGCGCCCGGCAGGGCGGGCAGGATTCCGACGACAACGTGGCCGCATCGAGATCGTCACCGGAGCCGACAGCGAGGCCCGCCCTGGCCTCGGACGATGTTTCTTAGCACAATCGTTCTTGCGCTGATCGTCGGCGCGCTGGCTGGGGGCGCCTTACCCCGCTTGGCGGAACTCAAGCTGCGCTGGGCCTGGCTCCTGGCGGGAGCGCTTGCACTCCGTCTGCTCGTCGTCATCAGCCGGGAGACCGGCATCGGCGCACAGATCCCGGCTGGCGGGGCCTACATGCTCGCCTACGGCCTCATCTTCGCCTGGCTGTGGGGCAACTGGCGCGTCCCCGGCCTGCAGATCGCCTCCGTCGGTATCGGCGCCAACATGCTGGCCGTCCTGGTCAACGGCGGACAGATGCCGATCTGGTCAGCTGCCTTCTTCGCCGCCGGCTTCTCGGAGGCCGAGATCTTCAACGACCCCTTCCACTTCCTCCTTCGGACCGATACCGTCGCCGGCTTCGTCGCCTCCGGCGGCCTGTTCGGGGACGTCATTCCGCTGCCGATTCCCTACATCCGCGACGTGGTCAGCATCGGCGACGTGCTGCTGGCACTGGGGATCTTCTGGGCCATCGTGTACTCGATGACGCGCGCCGAAGCGCCCTCGCGGGGAGCGATCGCGCTCGGCCAGACACCGATGCGCCAGTCGGCCGCGGGCACGTTCGAAACCGGCCTGGTCTACGCCGGTGCGTCCGCCATCCCGGCCCGCGCGGGTCGCGTCACCACGGAGGGTGTCGCTGTACCGCGCCCACAGTCACCGTACCTGCGGCTGGTGCGGAACCGGAACTTTTCGCTGCTCTGGGTCGGGCAGCTGATCTCGCTGCTGGGCGACCGGATCCACGTCATCGCGCTCGGCGCGCTCGTCGCCGGCCGCGGCACGGACCTCGAGGTGGGATTGACGTTCGCCTCGACCGCGGTGCCCAGCGTCGTCCTCGGCCCGCTCGCCGGCGTCCTGGTCGACCGATGGGACCGCCGCATCACGATGATCGCCTGCGATGTCGTCCGAGCTCTGCTGGTGCTGGCAGTGCCGTTCGTCTTCGAGATTCACATCGGTCTCGTTTACCTTGCCGGCTTCCTCATCTCGACTGTCACCCTCCTGTTCCGCCCGGCCAAGACGGCGGTCGTCCCCGCCGTGGTGGAGCGCAGGGACTTAGTGTCGGCGAACTCGGCGATGTCGGTGCCGGAGACCGCGGCCGACCTCATCGGGTTCCCGGTGGCCGGCCTGATCGTGACCGCGCTGAGCTCGGTCATCGGCGCCGCCTTCGTCCTCGACGCCGGCACCTACATCGTGTCGGCGGTCCTCATCTGGGCGATGCTCCTGCCCCGCCAGGTGGAGGAGCCGAGCGAGCGGATCTCGGTTGCCGGCGTGTGGCGCGAGATGCGCGAGGGTTTCGCCTTCCTCTGGAGCGAGGCCGCCCTGCTCTCGAACACCCTGCTCTCGACGCTGGCGCAGGTGGCGGTCGGTGCCGAGATCGTGGTCAGCTTGCTCTACGCGCGCGACATCGTCGACCGAGGAGCGATGAGCTTCGAGCAGATGTACTCGCTGCTCCTGACCGCCATCGCCGTGGGCAGCGTTCTGGCCGGGATCGGCGTCGGAGCCCTTGGCGATCGGCTGCCGAAGGGCCCGCTGGTGATCGCGGGCTTCATCGGCATGGGCCTGTCGCTGGTCGTCGCCGGACTGGTGACCGATCCGATTTTCGCCATCGTGGCCTTCTTCTTCACCGGCGCCACCAACATGCTGTTCATCATCCCCACCGTGACCCTCTTCCAGCAGCGCACGCCGCAGCGGTTGATGGGGCGCGTCGTCTCGAGCCGCCAGGCGCTGGTGTTCGGCTCGATCGCCGCCTCGATGGCCCTCTCCGGCTGGCTCGCGGGCCTTATCGGAGCGGCCACCGTCCTCATCGTGAGTGGCGGGATCTGCGCCGCGGCCGGGCTGATCGGCCTAGGCGTGCCGTCTATGCGGAACGCCCGTTGAACGGGCGGCGATCTGCTACCCTTCGCGCGCCGTGGGACTGATTCTCGACCTGGCGGTCGCGGCCCTCGCGCTGCTGGTCATCGGTTCGCTGGCTCTCCTGGCCTGGACGCTGGCCGTAAGCGCCGTCCGCTCGGTCGGGCGTGGCCGCCGGCGCGTGGCCGAGTCGCGGCGAGCCCTTGCCGAGGTCGGCGAACGGCTCGAGGCGAGCGGGGCGGCGATCACCGCGACCCTGGCCGACCTTGCGGCCCGGACGACACCACCGAAACCTGGAGGCGGACCCGACGTATGACAACAGGCCAGACCCCGCGCACCGATGCCTCCCGCGGCGAGCCGGGCTACCGTGGATCGCTTCCGACCCGCAATGACCGGCTGGCGCGCCCGTGGATCCTGACCGTCCTCGGCATCTTTGTGCTCGTCTTGGTCCTATCGGTCCTCGGCATTCCGTCGCGCTTCTTCCCCGAGCCGACCCCAGTCCCGCTGCCCTCGTTGCCGGCGTCCAGCTCCGTGGAACCCTCGGCCTCCGTCCTGCCGTCGGGGTCCGCTACTCCATCGACATCATCATCGGCTGACGCATCGCCCACGCCATAAAAAAGCCCGCTGTACGGAATGCGGACGGAGTGGCATACTTGGTGATTCCCTGTAACGCACCCGAGCCGGGAACACCCAAGATGGGCGGAGGACCTCTGGATTTGGCCGAGTCGCAACGGTCAGTGCTCGTCGTCGACGACGAGGCGGACATTCGCACACTCCTCAAGGACCTGCTGACCGAAGAGGGCTACGCAGTCCGCATCGCCAAGAGCGGCGCGGAGGCGCAGGAGCAGGTGGCGAAGCATCTGCCCGATCTCGTAATGATGGACGTCAAGCTGCCGGACCAGGACGGCATCGGCGTGCTGCGGACCCTGAAGCGCGCGCATCCCGAGCTCGAGGTCATCGTGATGACCGCCTTTGGCGGCAGCTCGACGGCCATCAAGGCCATGGAGCACGGGGCGTACGACTACGTCACCAAGCCGTTCGAAATCGACGACTTGCTCGCCACGCTCAAGCGCGTGTTCGAGCACGCCGACATGTCGTCCGAGGTCAGCGCCCTGAGGCTCGAGCTCGGCAAGCGCGAGGCGGAGCGTGAGCGGATCGTCGGCTCGTCGAAGCCGATGCTCGAGGTTTTCAAGCTCATCGGCAAGGTGGCTCCCTCCGACGCGACCGTCCTCATCACGGGGGAGTCCGGAACCGGTAAGGAGCTGATCGCCGAGGCACTGCACCGGGCAAGCAAGCGCAACCCGCATCCGCTCGTGAAAGTGAGCTGCGCGGCGCTGCCGGAGACGCTGCTCGAGACCGAGCTGTTCGGCCACGAGAAGGGCTCGTTCACCGGCGCGATGACGATGCGCAAGGGGCGCTTCGAGACCGCCAACAAAGGCACCATCTTCCTCGACGAGATCGGCGAGATGACCTTGGGGACACAGACGAAGCTGCTGCGCATCCTCCAGGAGCGGGAATTCGAGCGCATCGGCTCGAACACGCCGATCAAGATCGACATCCGCGTCATCACCGCCACCAACCGGAACCTGGCCGAGGAGGTGGGCAAGGGCAAGTTCCGCGAGGACCTCTACTACCGCCTCAACGTGATCCACATCCACATGCCCCCGCTGCGCGATCGCAAGGAAGACATTCCGCTGCTGGTCGAGCACTTCCTCGTGAAGTACCGGCACTCGGCCGGCGCCATTCCGACCGCCATCAGCGAGGAGGCGCTCCAGCGCTTGGTCGAATACGACTGGCCCGGCAACGTGCGCGAGCTGGAGAACGCGATCGAGCGGGCGGTCGTCCTCTCACGGGGCAACCCGATCACCCTCGAGCACCTTCCCTTCGGCGACACCCGCGAGGCGCGCGATCGGGCCCGGCTGGCCGAACGGCGCACCCGCTTGGACGGCGACGCGGCGGAGCTGTCCGAGCGTCGAGACCAGCTCGACGCCGACGAAGCCGATGCTGACGCCGAGGCGCTCGTCGGTGTGGGCAACGGACACGGCGCCTCCTTCAAGGACCGCGTCGCCTCCCTCGAGCGGCAGCTCATCAAGGAGGCCCTCGACCGTGCTGGCGGCAACCGCACCAAGGCCGCCGATGAGCTCGGAATCTACCGGCGACTCCTGTACGCCAAGATCAAGGAATACGGCCTCGGGGAGTAGCGGCATCGCCCGCGCTGGATGGATCAGCCGCCGGCTACGATCCAGGCCGGTGGTATCCTTCTTGCCTCTCTCGACAGGGACGAAACCCACACACGAAGGGGACGCTTCGCCCATGTTCAGCCGCGTACGGATCGCAATCAGGTTCTTCTTCGTCGGGCTGGCCGTCGGCGTTCTGCTGGCGCCGCGCAGCGGCGAGGAGACGCGCCGCATGGTGCGCGAGAAGGCCGACCGGATCCTCAACGACGTGCTCGACGCCGCGACCCTCGGCACGGTCGAGACGAGCCGGCCGGACGACGTCGCCGAAGAGGCGGAGGCTCCGCGGCGCGCACAACGCAGCACGAACGGCGGGGGCGCGACCAGCCGGCCGCGCAGCCGGCCCGCGAGCGCAACGAGCACCCGCACCGGCACGGGCACGCCCTCCAGCTGACCCGACGATGCGGTGGCCGCGCATCCCGCGGCCGCGCAGCCTGGAGGACGACCCCGCCCGCGACCGGGCACGGATGGTGGCCGAGCAGCTCGAGGCTCGCGGCATTCGGGACCCAGAGCTCCTTCGCGTCTTCGGCGCGGTGGAACGACATCGCTTCGTCGAGGGCGACGCGGCCTACGGCGACCATGCCCTTCCCGTCGGATCGGGGCAGACCATCTCGCAGCCGTACGTCGTGGCGATGATGACCGGCTTCGCGCGACCGCCCGAAGGCTGGTCAGGCGCCAACGTCCTGGAGGTCGGCACTGGCTCTGGGTACCAGGCCGCCATCCTGGCCGAGTTGGGCGCCCGCGTCACCACCATCGAGCGACACGAGGCGCTGGCGATCGGCGCCCGCGAGCGACTCACCCAAGCCGGCTACGCCGCCAACGTCGAGGTTGTGGTCGGCGACGGGACGCAGGGCTGGCCGGCGTATGCGCCGTATCGGTCGATTCTGGTCACCGCAGGCGGGCCATCGGTTCCGGAGCCGTTGGTGGAGCAGCTGGATCGGGCCGGCGGCAGGCTGGTCATGCCGGTAGGCAACCGCGACCACCAATTCCTGACCCTGGTCGTGCGGGATGGTGACGACCTCAAGGCCAGGGAGCTGGAGCCGGTCGTGTTCGTGCCGCTCATCGGGGAGCACGGCTATCGGCCGGACTGAAAACTGGCGGCTCAAGCGGTTGGCACAGGGTGTGCATCCCTGACTCCAAACGCCAAACTCCGTGAGGAGGATCGCGACCATGACCTACGACCGCCGATCCGATCCCGCCGATCCGGTCGACAACGAGACGCGGGTCGTCGAGCGCCAGACGTACGTCGAGCGCGATCGACCCGTCGCCCAGCCGTACGCGGCGCCGCAGTCGGGGCACCAGGTGAACGTCAACGCCGACCGCGGGTATGGGGAGCCGGCCTACGTGGACCACGGTCCCGGGCCGCT
>JALZDF010000035.1 GCA_030862645.1 Chloroflexota bacterium | reverse complement strand
CGGTCGACGCGCTCGACCCGGTCCTCGACGGGCTCGGACGCACGGAGCGCGGCTGCACCATCCACGTCTTCCGCAACGGCGGTAACGGCTCCGTCTCGCCGGGGCCGATCCAGGCCGGGTTCGACGGTGTGTCATCGCTGCCAGCCACCCAGGCCGTCTCCGCGCACTACGGCGCCGGCGTGTGGTGGATCGACTACTCGTCGGCTCCCTCGTCGACCGACGGCATTGCCGAGCACGGGTTCACCGATTGGGGCAACACCCGCGGCTGGAACGTGATGCCCGGCGCCGATACCTGGTCGGCAAAGGAGTACAAGGGCCACATCTACGCCGGGGACATGACCCGCGGCTTCGACGTGTATGCCTTCAGCGACTGCTCCAATGCTACGTGCCTGTCGGTGCCGGCCAACACGCCGGGCCAGGTCAAGGGCGGCGGCCAGGCCGAGGGCGAGCTCGCCGAGCTCACGATCCTCGAGGGCACGGCGGCCGGTGGCCGAGCGCAGTTCTCGTTCGACGTCTCGTACGTGCTCGGCGCGCCGGCACCCACGGGTACGGTCCACTTCCGCGACCGCGACAGCGGCACGCGCGTCGACGCGACCACGATCGGGACGCTGACCATCGAGGGACCGCGGGCCACGCTCACGGGGCGCGCGACCGTGGATGGGCAGACGGGCGTGCGGTTCTTCCTGGAGGTCGAGGACCTGGGCAAGGGCGCCGACACGTTCCGGCTGGTGACCTCGACCGGTTACGCCGCCTTCGGCGTGGTCGACCGCGGCAATGTCACCGTGAAGGGAGGCGGCCTCCTGCCCTGAGGCTCAACGGCAGCGAACGTTGGCGTCGACGCCGTTCTCGACCCACTGGACGAGGCGCAGCTCGCCGCCGGTGAAGGACTCGTCGTCGCATCGGGCTTGCGCGTCCTCCCGGTTCGCCGCGCCCGCGTGCCATGCGGGGTGCTCGGCGAAGACGTCCGTGCCGCCGGTGATGCGATCCCACAGGCGCGGCGTCGAGTAGAAGCCGACCTCGGCGTCCATCGACTCGAGGAAGGCGACCGCGCCTTCGAGGGCGGCCACGTTGAGGCCGCGGTCGCCGCGCCAGCTGTTGGCGTCTTCGACGTCGAGCCACCAGGTCGGATCGCCCGGGATCCGATCGGCCTCCTCATCGGCCCATTCGAGGTCGAGAGAGGCCTGGAGCGCCACGTCGTAGGCGTGGGCTGCGGCGTTCCAGCCGTAGTCGTACGCGCAGTCGACCGTATCGGCGCCGTCGCGCGCATCGCACGGTCGCGGGTCGGCCTGGCCGCGCGGCCAGTAGCGAGAGAGCTGCGGGCCGGGGTTGCCGGTGTTGGCGTACAGCTCGGCGTCACGACCCGCCCACTCCAGCTGGCTGGGATGGTCGCCGGGGCCGAGACACGGGTTCTCGCTGTGGACGCGTCCGCCGTTCACGCCGACGATCGCGAAGGAGAACTCCTCGGGGTAATCCTTGCCGCACTGCGGATACGATATGTCGTAGCCGGGTGGGGCAGCGGTCGGAGCTGGCGTCGGGCTCGGCGTCGGAGTGGGCGAGGATTCCGGATCCTGGTCGGCCGCCAGCTCGCGGAGGAGCTCCTGCACCGCTTCGCGGTCCTGCGGCGTGGTGGAGCGGTCCTGCCCCTCGCGCAGGTCGATCGGCTCATAGGCGGCCGCCGACCTGGGAGCCGCAAGGAGCAGAGCGAGCACGGCGAGCACGATCGCCACGAGCACGAAAATGGGTATACGGTGAGCTCGGATGGGAGAGGCCATGGGTGGCGAAACCCTACCCCGGCCCCATATACCGTGCAACCCTGCCGATCCGTTGCCGCCGCGCTCCGGCGCATGGCAGCACCTTCCTTCCACCCAACGACCAGCATCGCCTCAGGCAGGTGGCGCCGAGCCGCGGCTGCTGTTGCACGCCCGCACTGGGCGGGAGGCCCGGTCGGCCCGAACCCTCGGAGCCGAGCCGACCGGTGACCTGCTCAGTCGAGTGAGGGATCGAGCTCGCCGATCCTGATCGCCGGCCCTTCGGCCTCCTCGGCCTCTGACCCCTCGCCCATCCGGCGACCGGGAAGGACCACGAGGACGACAAGCGCGGCGGCGATCGCGGTGAGGATGCCAACTCCGAAGGTGGCCGCAGTCGCGATCGAGAAGGCTTCGTGGATGCCGTCCACGATGGCCGGCACGAACGGCTCGACCTGGGCCCGGAACCGCTCCGGCACGTCCGCCAGGATCGACGCACTGAGGTCGCCAACGCCGGCGATGTCGTTGAGCGTTCCACCGCCGCCGGACGAGAATCCGGCCACGATCGGCTCCGGCACCCCGGCCGCGGACATCTGGCGCGGGACCTCCTCGAGCATCACCGAGCCGAAGATCGAGCCGGTGATGGCCAGCCCGACGGTGCCGCCCACCTGCTGGAAGAGGGTGATGTTGCTGGTCGCGGCGCCGAGCTGACGGATGGGCACCGAGTTCTGCACCACCAGCGTGAAGACGGCAAGGGTCGGACCGATGCCGAGTCCGGTGACGGCCATCCACAGCCAGACGAGCGGCCGGGAGGTATCGGGCCGCAGGTTGGTCAGCATGAACAGGCCGCCGGCCAGCACGATCAGCGCGCCGAGAATGAGGGTCTTGTACCGGCCGGTGCGCGCAACGATCTGGCCCGACACGACGGCCGACACGATCAATCCGCCGAGCAGCGGCAGAATCTGGTAGCCCGACTCGGTCGCCGACGAGCCCGCCACCACCTGGTACCAACGCGGCAGGAAGACGATGGCCGCGAAGAAGCCCATCGCCGCAAGGAAGATCGCCAGCACGCTGGCGGTGAAGGCACGGATGCGGAAGAGCCCGAGCGGGACGATCGGCTCCTTCGCGCGCGACTCGGCCCACACGAAGGCGGCGCCCAGCAGCAGGCCGAGGGCGATCAGGCCGCCCACCTCCGGATCGGTCCATTCGCCGAACTGCTTGTTGGTGAGGCCGACGAGGACCGGCACCAGGGCGGCGATGAAGAGAGACGCGCCGAGGTAGTCGATGTGGCGATCGGCGTTGCGGTCACGGACGGTGGGGAGGGTGCGCCAGATGATGTAGAGCACGACGGCGCCGATCGGGACGTTGACGTAGAAGATCCACTGCCAGCCGAAGTTGTCGGTGATGAGGCCGCCGAGCGCCGGGCCGAGCAGCGAGCTCAGCCCGAACACGGCGCCGAAGAAGCCCTGGTACTTGCCGCGCTCGGACGGCGCGAAGATGTCACCGATGATCGACAGCGCGATCGGGAAGAGCGCCCCGGCGCCGAGGCCCTGCAGACCGCGGAAGGCGATGAGCTGCCACATCTCCTGGCTGAGCCCCGACAGGATGGAGCCGAGCAGGAACACGACGACGCCGATCATGAACAGCGGGCGCCGCCCGAAGAGGTCGGACAGCTTGTCGTAGATCGGCCCGCTCACGGTGGCGGTGACGAGGTAGGCCGTGAATGCCCAGATGTAGACGTCGTTGCCCTGGAGGTCGGTGACGATCACCGGCAGGGCCGTGCCGACGATCGTCTGGTCGAGGGCGGCGAGGAATATACCGAGCAGGACGGCGCCGAGGATTTCCATCCGCGTGCGATGCGGAAGCTCGATCGGGGCGCGGTCCTGGGGAGGCGCAAGGGAGGTCATTGGGTGTCTCGTACTCCGTTTCGTGTCGCTCGAGGGTCGCATGGGTACCTGACACGTTGCGTCAGGTTTGCCCGGAATGTCGTTCTCCGATGGTGTGAACGCGATGGTTCCGCCGGCCGGGTCAGTGATCCACGGCGCTCATCCCTCGGCGCCCTCGAGGCGGGTGGGAGCGATGTGCGCGACCTGCTCCGGCGGCGAATACGACACGGCCTCGCCGTCGGGATCCTCCCCGGCAGGCGGCGCACCGTGCGACCGCAGGGTGACGATGGCCAGCGCGGCCAGGCCGACTGCCAGGATCGCGGCGATGCCGGATGTCAGCTGCATGCCCTGCACGAAGGCCTCGCGGGCGGCGCTGGCGACGAGCGAACCGAGCTCGACGGGCAGGTCGCCGGCGACCGCGATCGCGCTGCCGAGCGTGTCGCGCGCGATAGCCTCCGCCTCGGCCGGCACGGTCGAGGGCAGCCGGTCGGCGACCTCGCCGCGGTAGATGGCGACGCCGATGGTGCCGAGGATGGCGATGCCGAGCGCACCGCCCAGCTCGGCCCCCGTCTCGCTGATGCCGGACGCGGCACCGGCGCGCTCGGGCGGCGCGGAGCCGACGATCAGCTCCGTGGTCAGCCCGAAGACCGGCGCCAATCCGATCGAGATCACGACCGAGGCGGCGATGAGCATGGCCAGCCCGTTCGAGGGACCCACCTGCGAGAGCATGGCCAGTCCGATGGCGCCGATCGCCAATCCACCGCCGATCAGGTGGCCGGGCCGGACGAGTTGGACGATGCGCGGCGTGAGCTGCGAGCCGACCACGAAGGCGATCGCCGATGGGAGCGACCAGAGGCCCGCCACGAGCGGCGACAGCCCGACCACGAGCTGGAGGTACTGAGCGACGAACAGGAAGTAGCCGACCATCACGAAGATGGACAGGAAGTTCACCGCCAGCGCCGCGTTGAAGGAGGGGATCCGGAACAGACCGACGTCGATCATCGGGTCGGCGAGGCCGAGCTGGCGCCGCACGAACATCCAGCCGATCAGGGTGCCGGCCAGGATGAAGGCGAGCGGCAGCGGCCCGGAACCGCCCTGGGCGATCTCCTTGAGGCCGAAGATGACGCCAAGCACGCTCAGGACGGCCATGCCGGCGCTCAGCAGGTCGAGCCGGCCGGCGTCGGGGTCGCGGTACTCGGGCAGCACACGCGGCCCGAGGACCAGGAGCGCCGCCATGACCGGCAGGGCCAGCAGGAAGACGGATCCCCACCAGAAGTATTCGAGCATCACTCCGCCGAGCACCGGCCCAATGGCGCTGCCGGCCGAGAAGCTGCCGATCCACACGCCGATGGCGGCCGTCCGCTGGCGCGGGTCCTGGAACATGTGGAAGATCAGGGACAGCGTCGAGGGCGCCAGCGTGGCGCCGGCGATGCCGAGCAGCGCGCGGCTGACGATGAGCATCTCCGCGCTGACGGAGAATGCCGCCAGCAGCGAGACGAGGCCGAAGGCCGCGGCGCCGATCATCAGCAGCCTGCGGCGGCCGATCCGGTCGCCGAGCGTGCCCATGGTGATCAGTGATCCGGCCACCATGAAGCCGTAGATGTCGATGATCCAGAGCAGCTGCGCACTGCTCGGCTGCAGATCGGCGCTGATCGCCGGCACCGCCAGGTGCAGCACGGTCAGGTCCATGACGTAGAGCAGGCAGGCCAGCGCGAGCACTGCGAGGCCGATCCATTCGCGGCGCCCGGCAAGCGGTGTTTCGGGGTTCGTGGTGGTCATCCGGATCGGTCTCGAGTGCGGTGTCTGCTGCTTGGACGCACCGCCGGCGCAAAACTCATCGGTCGGCTTCCGGAGCGGGAATGGACCGGTCGCGCGGGACGACATTGGCCCTCGACGGTGCCGCGCAAGCGACGTATCGTTTCTGCGAAACGCCCGAGAGATAACGTGACAAGCCTCCCTGGAGATGGAGACTGTGGATGACCGAGCTGGTAATGGATGATGCGGCGCCCGGCGCGGCAGCGACGATCACAGCGGACCCGATGTCCGAGATGGAGCAGCACCGTCAGGAGCTGACGGCCTACGCCTACCGAATGCTCGGATCGGCGTTCGAGGCGGAGGACGC
Source organism: Chloroflexota bacterium (assembly GCA_030862645.1). Taxonomy (GTDB): domain Bacteria; phylum Chloroflexota; class Limnocylindria; order QHBO01; family QHBO01; genus JACDBZ01. The sequence goes on along the minus strand of JALZDF010000035.1, from coordinate 40,891 downwards.
CGTCCAGGAGACGCTCGTGCGGGCCTGGCGCGGCTTCGACAACTTCGAGGGCCGCGCGGCCCTGCGGTCGTGGCTCTACCGAATCACCACCAACGTCTGCCTCGACATGCTGCAGGGCCGCCAGCGACGCGCCCGCGCCATGGATCTGGGGCCGGCCTCTACGGCGCAGGCCGTTCTCGGCCCAGCCCTGCCGGAGGGCGCCTGGATCGAGCCGATCCCCGACGGCCGGGTGGTGTCGGATCCTGCGGACCCCGCCGAGGTCGCCGTGGCGCGCGAGTCGATCAAGCTGGCATTCGTCGCCGCGCTCCAGCACCTGCCGCCCCGCCAGCGAGCGGTCCTCATCCTGCGTGAGGTGCTGCGCTGGAAGGCGGAGGAGGTCGCCGAGCTGCTTGGGACCACGGTCGCATCGGTCAACAGCGCGCTGCAGCGCGCGCGCACGACCCTCGCCGCCAGCGAGCTGAGCGCATCAGACGCGCCGAAGCCGATGGATGAGCAGCAGCAGGCGCTCCTGGCACGCTACGTCGATGCGTTCGAGCGGTACGACATGGACTCCCTCACGTCACTCCTCCACGAGGACGCGACGTGGTCCATGCCGCCCTACCAGCTCTGGCTGCAGACCCACGCCGATATCCGGTACTGGTGTCTCGGTCCCGGCATCGGGTGCCGCGGGTCGCGCCTCGTCCCGACGGTGGCCAACGGCTCGCCGGCCTTCGGGCAGTACAAGCCCGCCGCCGACGGCGGCCACGAACCGTGGTCGCTCCAGGTCCTGGAGGTCTCAGGCGACCGGGTCAGCGGGATCACCTTCTTCCTCGACACGGCCAGGATGTTCCCGCTCTTCGGCCTGCCCGCCCGCCTCGAGTCCTAGGTCGGGGCAGACACCGACCACATCGCACAGGCCGGCGAGCGCGAGCAGCCCGTGCAGCTCGTCGGAGGCATGGCGGAGGCGCACCGCCCGGCCGGTCCGCCGCGCCGCGAGCTGGAGCCTGGCCAGGCCGTTCAGCGTGTCGGCGTCCGGGTAGCCGATTCTGCCGACGTCGCAATCCAGCTCAGCGGCATCGTCGGCCGGCGGCATCGAGCTGAGCCGATCGCAGAGCAGCAGGAGATCATCGGTGCCCTTGGGCGTCCCGAGGTTCACGACGCGGATGGCGGTCCTCCTCCTCTCACCATCAAGACCGATCCCACCGCAAAAACTCATCGAGCTCCAACGCCGGCCGAACCGATGAGTTCCGGCCGATCGCTCCGTCCTACCCCCAGAACCAGACAGAGGAACGACCGTGCACTCCGCGACCTCCGCGACCTCCGCCATCTCCATTCCGCAGCTCCGCGCCGACGTCCGCGGCCGGGTCATTGCGCCCGGAGACGAGGGCTACGACGCGGCGCGCACCGTCGTCCCCGGCGGCATCGACCGCCGCCCGGCGGTCATCGTCCGGGTCGCCGACGCGACCGACGTGGCCCGCGTGATCCGTCTCGCGGCTGAGACGGGCAGCGAGCTGGCCGTCCGCAGCGGCGGCCACAGCGGCGCCGGGCACGGCGTCACGGATGGCGGCATCGTCATCGATCTGCGCGCCATGAAGGGGCTGGAGTTCGACCTCGAGGCCGGCAGGGCCTGGGCGGAGGCGGGCCTCACGGCCGGCGAATTCACCACGGCGGCTGCCCAGCACGGACGGGCGGTCGGCTTCGGCGACACCGGATCCGTGGGGCTCGGCGGCATCACGCTGGGCGGCGGCGTCGGATACCTGGTCCGCAAGCACGGCCTCACCATCGACTCGCTGGTCGGGGCAGAGGTGGTCACGGCCGACGGCCAGCTGCTCCGGGTCGATGCCGAGAACCATCCCGACCTGTTCTGGGCGATCCGAGGCGGCGGCGGCAACTTCGGGGTGGCGACCCGATTCCAGTATCGCCTCCAGGAGCTCGACGGCATCGTGGGCGGCATGCTGGTCCTGCCGGCCACGGCCGACACGATCGCCGGCTTCGTCGCGGCCGCCGAGGCGGCTCCCGAGGAGCTGTCGACCATCGCCAACGTGATGCCGGCCCCGCCCATGCCGTTCCTCGCCGAGGAGGTCCACGGCCAGCTGGTCATTCTCGGCATGCTGACCTACGCCGGCGACGCCGAGGCCGGCGAGCGGGCGATCGCCCCGTTCCGCGCCCTCGCCACGCCGCTGGCCGACATGGTGCGGCCGATGTCCTACCCGGAGATGTACCCACCCGAGGACGACTCCTACCACCCGACCGCGACGGCGCAGACCCTGTTCGTCGACCGCATCGACCGTGAGGTGGCTGAGACGATCCTCGAGTACCTGGAGGCGTCGGACGCCGCGATGCGCGTCGCGCAGCTGCGTGTGCTGGGTGGCGCCATGGCGCGGGTCCCCGCCGACGCCACGGCCTTTGCCCATCGGTCACGCGCGATCATGGTCAACGTGGCCGCTTTCTACGAGGGCGCAGCGGACCGGGTGGTGCGCGAGGCGTGGGTGGGGACCTTCGCCGAGGCGCTCCGTCACGGGGACGCAGGTGCCTACGTCAACTTCATCGGCGACGAGGGTGCCGACCGGGTACGCGACGCGTACCCCGGCAGCACCTGGGATCGGCTGGTCGAGATCAAGCGCCGATACGACCCGACCAACCTATTCCGCCTCAACCAGAACATCGCCGTGGAAGGGTAAAGTCCGCGTGTGACCGAGGCCTCCCGGGTCGTCCAGCGGACGTACCTGCTGCTCATCCTGCTGACGACCCTGGCGGCCTCGTTCATCTGGGGTATCAACACCCTCTTCCTGCTCGATGCGGGCCTCAGCAATACCGAGGCGTTCGCGGCGAATGCGTTCTTCACGCTCGGGCAGGTGATCTTCGAGGTCCCCACCGGGGTGGTGGCCGACACGCGCGGCCGGCGCTTCTCGTTCATGCTTGGTGCCGGGACCCTGCTGGCGTCCACGCTCCTCTACCTCGTGATGTGGAACCTGCAGGCGCCGTTCTGGGGCTGGGCGCTGTCCTCGATGCTGCTCGGCCTGGGTTTCACCTTCTTCTCCGGCGCCACCGAGGCGTGGCTGGTCGACGCGCTGGCGGCCACCGGCTTCACCGGTAACCTGGAGTCGGTCTTCGGCCGGGCCCAGGTGGTCGGCGGCGGCGCGATGCTGGTCGGATCGGTCGGCGGCGGCTTCATCGCCCAGGCCACGGACCTTGGCGTCCCCTACCTCGTGCGGGCCGCCATGCTGGGCGTGACCCTGGTGGTGGCTTGGTGGTTCATGCATGACCTGGGCTTCACGCCGGAACGAGGCGTCACGCCGGCGAAGGCCGTGCGGACGGTCCTCACCGGGGCTATCGATGGGGGGTTCCGCAATCGGCCGGTGCGCTGGCTCATGCTGGCGGCTCCGTTCACGGTCGGGGTCGGCTTCTACGCGTTCTACGCGCTGCAGCCCTACCTCCTCGAGCTGTACGGCGACCCGACCGCGTACGGCATCGCCGGCCTGGCGGCGGCGGTGGTGGCCGCGGCGCAGATCCTCGGCGGCCTCACCGTTCCCTGGGTTCGCCGGCTCTTCAAGCGGCGGACCGACGCGCTGGTCCTGGCCTCCGTCCTGACGACGGCGCTCCTCGCGTTCATCGGCCTCACGACGAGCTTCGTGCTGGCCCTCGCTCTGATGACCGCCTGGTGCCTCATCTTCGCCATGGAGTCGCCGTTGCGGCAGGCCTTCATCAACGGCCTGATCCCGTCGCAGCAGCGCGCGACGGTCCTCTCGTTCGACTCGCTGATCGGCTCGACCGGCGGGGTGGTGGCCCAGCCCGTGCTGGGACGGACCGCCGATGCGTTCGGCTATCCGGCGTCGTACGTGGTGTCGGCGGGAATCCAGGCGCTGGCCCTGCCCTTCGTGCTGCTGGCGCGCCGCGAGAACGCCGCCTCCGACCCGATCGAGCCCGAGCTGGAGGCCGAGCCCGGACCGTCGGCGGCCTAGGGACGATGCGCCTCGTGATACGACGCGTCCTCCTCACCGTCGCCGGCGTCGCCTGGATGGTCACGCTGCCGATGGCGGCCGACGCGCTGCTCACGTCGACCGATTTCGTCGGCGACCATCGCCTTGAGGGCCGAGCGCCCTCAGGCGCCTGACCGAAGGCGCGAAAGCCGAGCCTCGACCTCGGCCTCCGTGTCGGCATCCTCGAGCGACGCGAACTCCTCCTCGAGCGAGCTGGCGGCAACCTCCTGCATGCCTCTCGCCATTGCCTCCTCGCGCCGGACGCGCTCCTCGAACCGATTGAGCTCGCTCGTCGGGTCCATGACCGAGACGTCTCGGACAGCCTCCTGCACCTGGCGCTGCGCCGATGCCATCTTCGCGCGGCTCACGAGCTCGTCTCGCTTCTGGACGAGCTCTTCCCGCTTGATCCGGAGCTTGTTGAGGCCGTCCTTGAGCTGATCGGTCAGCTCGGTCTGCTGCTCCATCTGGTCGGAGAACAGCTGCACCTGCTGCTCGAAGCTGATCTGGCGTCGGATGGCGATCTTGGCGAGATCGTCGAAGCGATCCGCATCGGCCTCATTGCCCCCCGAGCGGGCCTCGTCCGCCTTGCGGGCAGCGGCCTGTGCCTTGCTTCCCCAATCGGCGAGCGCCCCCTGGGCCTCCCGCTGGTCTTCCTCGAGTAGCCGGAGGTTGCCCACGGTCTGCGCGACTGCCTCCTCCGCCTCGGCGATGTTGTTCGTGAAGTCGCGCACGAGCTGGTCGAGCATGCGCTCTGGATCCTCCGCGCTGTCGAGCATCGCATTGATGTTCGCCCGTACGAGCTGACCGATGCGTCCAAGAATCGTCGTCTGTGCCACTGTTGGCCTCCTCTACTGACTGAGCCGATGTCTACCAGCCGCCGCCACGCGCCCGACCGCCGCCGCCGCCGAAGCCGCCGCCGAACGATCGGCCGCCGCCGCGACCGCCACCAAATCCGCCGAATCCCCCTCCTCCGAAACCGCCGCCGAAGCCGCCGCCGAAGCCGCCGAACCCGCCTCCCCCTCCGCTCAGGATCGAGCCGATGATCCCACCGAGAATCGCTCCCCCCACGTCGTTGCCCCACCCGCTGTCGCGACCGGTGCCGAAGGGCCTTCCGCCGATCACGACGGTGCCGCCGAGGCCCGCCATGTCCGTCATCTCGAATTCATCGGCCGCGATCCGATACGCGTCATCGGCCAGGCTGACCGCCCGCCGGGCCGCCTCTGCGGCGGCGGCCGGATCGGTGTCTCGCAGGGCATGCGCCCCCTCGTAGCTCTGGTTCGCCTCGGACAGACGCGTGCGCGGCTGCCGGCCGACGCCATGGCGGCGAGCGCTGATGAAGTCGGCCGCGCGCTGGAGGCTGAGCCGCGCGGCGACGAGCTCCGCATCCACGGCGGCCAGCTCCCGCGCCCGGCGCTCCTCGCCGGCCTGGATCTCTGCCACGATGCGGTCGGCCGCGGCCTCCGCCTCCGTTGCCAACCGATAGGCCTCGAGCAGGTCCGTCTGACCACCAATCGCCGATGCCTCCGCCCGCGCAAGAAGCTGCCGGGCAGCGCCGAGCGCTGATGGGTCTGTGCCTTCGGGGTTCGACCGCGCGACCGCGGCCTCGGCCGCAGCCAGATCGCTGCGAGCCTGCGTCAATCCGGCTGGAAGTCGCTCCCTGGCCTCGTCTAGCGCCGACGCCTCGCGGGCGATCGCGTCGAGCAGCTTCGCCGCCTGCGCAAGGGTGTCCTGTGCGGCCCTGACGGCCCGAGCCGCCGGGCTGCGCTCGTTCCGCCCGAGAGCCGCATTGCCGTCGTTCACCGCGGCACGCGCCAGGTCGATGCGCTTCCGAGCCTCGGCCACATGCCCGGCGACGGCCGTCGCGGCGGCTGGTGCGTCGGCGCGCAGCAGCGCGAGCGCAGCCTCCGCATCGGGGAGCCTCCGCTCCACGGCGGCGATCGCCTCGGGCTGATGGGCAAGCAGCTCCGGCGCGCGGCGCTCGAGGTCGCGAAGCTGGCGGAACCGATCGGTCTGCTCGGTGAGGAGCGCCTGCGCCTTCTCGCATCGCGCCACGATCTGGTCGAGCATCTGCTCACGTTCCGGCGGCGGCTCGGGCGTCGCATCGTCGAGGCCCTGTCGAATCGCGAAGGCTGCCTGGAGCTCGCTTCGCGCCGCGTCAAGGGCGGCTCGGAAGGCGTCGACCTCTGCCGGTCCGAACTGCGCTTCGGCGAATCCGAGCTCTTGTGCGTCGTGCCGGATGAGCTCATCGGTCTCGATGAGGAGGGCGTTCGCGCGCCTCGCGAGCCCGCCGATGCGCCGATCGCGCTCCTCGGCGTCCTGGCCGCGCTCTCGGCGCGAGCGGAACCACGCCCACACGAGCAGTCCGCCGCCGAGGATCAGGAGGAACGGCAGCAGGCCTGCGAAGGGCGACGATCCTCCGCCGTCCGACTCCGTCCCGCCACCTAGCGGCCCGGCGATCGCCTCTCCGAGACCATCGGCCGCGGCGGCAACGCCCCTGCCCCATGCGCCTTCGCCCAGCCGCGGCTCCACCCGCTCAGCCAGAATGCGGTCGACCTCCTCGTCGCTCACGTCGTCGAGCAGGTCGCCGAGCCACAGGCTGTCGCGTCGATCCTCGACCGCCACGACCAGCAGTGCGTCATTGCCGCCGAGCCCGTTGAGGGCGGCGACACTGGCCGCGTATTCGGTCACCGGCGCGCCATCCGTCGAGCGAACGAACAGCGCGAACAGCTGGACGCCCGCGCTGCTCTCGAGCCGCCCGATGGCGGCCTCCCCATCAGCCCGATCCGCATCTCCGATAACGCCAGCCAGGTCAGTCAGCCTCTCGGACAGCTCGGGGGGCTGTTCGGCCCGGGCACCTGGCGGCGCGGCAAGGGTCGCGATCACCACGACAGCCAACGCGACGCCGGCCAGTGACGGACGCGACCGCCGTGGCGCAAGCAATGCGTTCACCGGGCCCCCTAGGCGTCCGCCACCACGAGCGTCCCTTCCATGCCGGGGTGCAGCGTGCACACGTAGGTGTACTCGCCCGCCTCCGGCGCGGTGAACTCGATCGTCTCCTCGGCTCCTGGCTGCACGATGTTCGCGGTCGCGGCGTTGATCGGCTCGCCGAAGGTGAGGTTGTGCGGGACGGTCGACTCGTTCACAAAGGTGAGGCGGATCGTGGTGCCGGCGGTAACAGTGACCTCGGTCGGGTCGAACAGCAGCTCGGTGCCCTCGTCCGTACCGACCGTGAGCTCGACAACCTCGCCGCCGGCCTCGCCGCTCGGTGCCGCGGACTCCCCGGGGGGCGTGGCAGGCTCGCCGCCGACCTGGTCGGCCGGGCCGACGCGGTACACCTCGCCCGCGCTGATGCTCGCGACGTACAGCAGATCTTCCGGGGCGCGCACGATGTGCGTCACCGTGCCGAAGCCCGTACCGACGATGTAGTCGGCGCTCTCGCCGATGTCACCCTTCTGCGTGTTGTCGTCGACGAGGTCGGAGAGGCCCTCGTCATCGGCGAAGTCGAAGCCGGAGCCGTCGTCGGCCAGCGGGTATCGGTACAGCGAGTCGGTCAGCACCGTACCCATCCACGCGGTGTTGATCGAGGACTCGCCAAGGGCGTCATCGGTCACGAACTCGATCGAGGTGACGGCCACGGGAAACTTCCAGGCGAACACCGGGTCGACGAAGGTGCTTCCCTCGTACTGGACCAGGCGTGACATCGCTTCCTCCCCGCTCTCGGCAAGCTCCTCCGGTGGCACGTCGGGGTTGTCGGTGCCGTCCTCCGACTCGGTCTCGATCTGCCGATACTCGTCGAACCGCTCCGACGGTCCCATGATCTGCCACCAGCCGGAATTGGCGCCTGCCGGGAGGATGTTGATCTCATCCCAGCTGTCGTCGCCGTTCTCTGTCTCCCACAGGTCGCCGGTCTCGGGATGGATCGCCAGGCCGAAGCTATTGCGCACGCCGTAGGCCCAGGTCATGGCCAGGTTTTCGGCCGCCTCCCCGTCCATCTGGCTGGCCATGTCGACGAACGGGTTGTCGTCGGGGATGGAGCCGTCGTCATTGAGCCGCAGCACGACGCCGGTGTAGTTCATGTCGTCGAGGCCACCGGCACCGTCGATGTTCTGAAGCTCGCCGCGCAGGTTCTGGTCGCCATTGACGATGAACAGCTTGCCGTCCTGCCCGAAGACCAGCGGACCAGCGTCGTGGTTGCCGCGGATGCGGCCGGACGTGTCGGTCTCGAGCGTGTTGCTCCGCATCTGGACGAGGTTCGTGTCCCACGTCAGCGCCTCGCCATCCCAGACGAACCGATCCACGCGGTTGCCCAGGTCAGGCAGGGCGAACTCGTCGTCGGTGTCCGGCCCCAGCAGACCCTCGTCGCCCTCCCCCTCCGAGCTCTGGGTCCAGTACAGGTACACGTAGCCGTTATCCGCGAACTCGGGGTGCAGGGCGATGCCGAGCAGACCGCGCTCGTCGAAGAAGTTCACGGCCAGGTCGAGGACCGGCTCGCCGATCTCGCCGCCCACCACGTGGTGGACCTCGCCGGTGCTCTTCTCGATGACGAAGAAGTCGTCGGGACCGAGGAAGCCGATCGCGGTCGGCTCGGTCAGGCCGGTTGCGGCGACCTCGACACCGAGCGCCTCGTCGGTCATGACGGGACCGGAAGCGGCGCCTTCGGAGGCAGTCGCGCCGGGCTCCACCGATTCCTCCGTGGGTGGCGAGCCGGAAGCCACCGTCGGTGATTCGGACGTGTCCGACTCACAGGCGGCGAGGAGGAGCATGAGGATGGTGAGCGAGGCGGCAAGGCGGGACACGGCAGCGATCCTTCAGGGCGGCTTTCCCTTCGCAATGCAAGCCGCGCGCCGGACCCTCGTGGGGAATCGCCCGGCGCGACGCGCGAGCTGTCGCGACGCCGCGCTACCCTGCCTACGATGCGTATCCGATCCCGTTGCAGCTGATCGACGGCCGACCCGTTTTCTCGGCGACCGACCTTGTCGGTTACCTGGCCTGTGAGCACCTGACGGCGCTCGAGCGGGCGGCACTGGCCGGGCTGGTGGAGCGGCCGGTGCGGGAGGACCGCGAGCTCGACGTCATCCGAAGGCGCGGCTTCCAGCATGAAGCCCGCTACCTCGAGGAGCTGCGTGCCGGGGGCCGGACGGTGGCCACCATCCAACGCGATGACGAAGAGGAACGCGGCGAGCGCATCCGGCACCAGGCGGCCGACACCGTCGACGCCATGGCATCCGGTGCGCAGGTCATCTTTCAGGCCACCTTCTTCGACGGCCAATGGCTCGGCTATGCCGACTTCCTTCTCCGGCGAGACTCACCGGACCGCCCATCGCCCTGGGGGCCGTACCACTACGAGGTCGCCGACACCAAGCTCGCGCGCCACGTCAAGGCCGGCGCCGTGCTCCAGATCTGTTCGTACGTGGAGCAGCTGGAGCGAATCCAGGGCATCCGCCCCGAAAGGATGCACGTCGTGCTCGGCGGCAGCGCCCGAGAGACGGCGACACTGCGCGTCGACGACTACATGGCGTACTACCGGGCGGCCAAGCAGCGCTTCGAGGCGACGGTGCTGGGCACCGACGTCGCGGCGGCGGCGGCGGCCGCCTACCCGCCGCCGGCCACCTATCCCGAGCCTGTCGAGCATTGCGCGGTCTGTCGCTGGGCGGAGCTCTGCGTAGAGCGCCGCCGCGACGACGACCATCTCTCGCTGGTTGCCGGCATCACCGCGCGGCAGCGCAAGGGCCTCGTCGCCCGAGAGCTCGACACGGTCGTCCGCCTCGCGGCCGCCCCGATCCCATTCGATCCACCGCTCGATGGCACCAGCGCCGCCAGCGTCGAGCGGGTGCGGGAGCAGGCTCGCATCCAGGTCGAGGGCCGCGGCCTCCCAAAGCCGATGCACGAGCTCCTGGTGCCGGCGCCGGGGCAGCCCATCGACCCAGAGCGCGGCCTTGCGATCCTGCCCGAGCCGAGCCCGGGGGACCTGTTCCTGGACCTCGAGGGTGACCCGTACGCCCTGGACGATGGCGTCGACTACCTGTTCGGCGTGATGAACACGGATCGGCGGTTCACCGCCTTCTGGTCCTTCGATCCCGATCGGCCCGCCGAGGTCACGCTGGCCGGCGAGAAGGCCGCCTTCGAGCAACTCATGGACTTCATGTCCGAACGGCTCCAGCGCTACCCGGACATGCACGTCTACCACTACGCCGCCTACGAGCCGACCGCGCTCAAGCGGCTGATGGGCCGGCACGGCACGCGCGAGGACCAGGTCGACCGACTGTTGCGGGGGGGCGTGCTGGTGGACCTGTTCCGCGCCGTGCGGCAGGGTCTGCGCGCCTCGGTGGAGAGCTACAGCATCAAGAAGATCGAGGCGCTCTACGACTTCACCCGCCGCGAGGGCCTGCGCGACGCCGGCTCCAGCATCGTCGAGTTCGAGGAGTGGCTGGAGCTCGGGGAGGGCGACCGCCCGGGGTCCGGGATCCTCCAATCGATCGAGACCTACAACGAGGACGACGTGCTCAGTACGCTGCGGCTGCGCGATTGGCTGGAGGTCCAGCGCCTGGCGCTTGCCGAGCTGGCGGGGCAGCCCGTGCCGCGGCCGGCTCCCCGCTCCGCGGACGCGCCGGAGCAGCTCCGCGAGGCCGATGCGCGGGTCCAGGAGGTCGCGGCGCGCCTGTCCGCCGGCGTTCCGGACGCTGCTTCCGAGCGAAGGTCCGACCAGCACGCCGCCTGGCTTCTCGCCCAGCTGCTCTCGTGGCATCGGCGCGAGGCCAAGGTCGCGTTCTGGGACTTCTTCAACCGCATGGGGATGGATCTGGCCGAGCTTGCCGCCGACCGGCAGGCGCTCGGTCCGCTGGAGCCGGTGGCCGCCGTTGGCGAGCCGTGGAAGCCCAGCGCCAGGGCAAGATTCGAGCGTCAGACCTGGCGCTACCGCTTCGCGCCCCAGGATTACGACATCGGTCAGCGCTCCGACCTGTATGACCCGGTGCTCTACCGCGACCAGCCCGAGGCAAAGTGGAGCGCCTGGAAGGTCCGCGGCGAGCTGCAGGGGATCAACGACGCCGATGGCACGCTCGACCTGGCCTGGCCGGCGGGTACGGAGCCCCGCCACCCCGAGGCTCTGGTGCCGCTCAACATCATCGGCGACAAGGAACAGCGGGCGGCGCTGCTGCGAATCGGCGAGTGGGTCGCCGAGCACGGGATCGACGCGTCGGGGCCGTGGCGCGCCGCCCGCGACCTCCTCCTGCGGAGGCCGCCGACGGTCGGCCAGCCCGCCGGGACCGCGCTGCGCGAGGACGGGGAGACGGAGCTCGAGGCGGCGTGCCGGCTGATCGAGCGGCTCGACGATGGGACGCTTGCCATCCAGGGACCGCCCGGGTCGGGCAAGACCTATACCGGCGCGCACATGATCGTCCGCCTGCTGGCTGCCGGGAAACGGGTCGGCATCACGGCGAACAGCCACAAGGTGATCGCGAACCTGTTGGCCAAGGTGCTCGAGGTGGCACCTGCGAGCCTCGACGTCCGCGCCGTCCAGAAGGTGAGCGAGGGGGTGGCGCCGGTGGATGACGAGCGGGTGGCGGCGGCAGAGAAGAACGGCGAGGTCCAGGCCGGACTGCGCGACGGCACGTTCAACCTCGCTGCTGGGACCGCCTGGCTCTGGTCGCCCGCAGCCAGCGAGGGGGCGCTCGACGCGCTGTTCGTCGACGAGGCCGGCCAGATGTCACTGGCCAACGTGCTGGCCATGTCGGGGGCCGCGCGCTCGATCGTCCTGCTCGGCGATCCCCAACAGCTCGACCAGCCGCTCCAGGGCTCGCACCCGCCCGGGGCCGACCGCTCGGCGCTCGCGCATCTCCTCGGCGATCACGATGCAATGCCGCCGGACCTCGGGCTCTTCCTGGAGCACACGTGGCGGCTGCATCCGGACGTCACCAGGTTCACCTCCGCGACCTTCTACGAGGGCAAGCTGGAGTCCCGGGAGAACCTCGGGCGGCAGGCGCTGCTGGGGCCCGAACCGATGCGTGGCGCGGGCGTACGGCTCCTCCATGTCCAGCACGTGGGCAGCGAGTCGGAATCTCCGGAGGAGGCGAGGCAGGTTGCGGCCCTCGTCCGCGCGCTGGTGGAGAGCGGCTCGACCTGGATCGACAAGGACGGGGACGAGCGCCGCCTGCGCTACGAGGACGTGCTAGTGGTCGCCCCCTACAACGCCCAGGTCGGCGCGATCCAGCGTGAGCTTCCGCAGGCGCGTGTCGGAACCGTCGACAAGTTCCAGGGCCAGGAGGCACCGATCAGCATCTACTCGATGACCTCCAGCTCCCCCCAGGACGCACCGCGCGGCATGGACTTCCTCTACTCACGCAACCGGCTCAACGTGGCGACCTCGCGGGCTCGATGCATCGCCGTGGTCGTGGCCGAACCGGCGCTGCTGCTCGTGCGAGCCCGCACCCCGGAGCAGATGCGGCTGGCGAATGCGCTGTGCCAGTTCGCGGAGCTGGCCAGGGCCTAGCGGCGAGTATCCTCCTGCGCAGATGCCGAACCTGCCATCGGGGACCGTCACCTTCGTCTTCAGCGACATCGAGGGCAGCACCGCTCTCCTGAAGCGGCTGGGTGACGAGCGATACGCGACTCTCCTGGCAACGCATCGGCGCATCGTGCGGGAGACGTTCGGGGCGCACCACGGCCAGGAGATCGACACCCAGGGCGACGCCTTCTTCTACTCCTTTGGGCGCGCCCGCGAGGCCGTGGCGGCCGCGGTCGAGGTTCAACGCGCGCACGAGCGCGAGGCGTGGCCCGGCGGCGCATCGGTTCGGATGCGGCTGGGGCTGCACACCGGGGAGCCCGCGATGGGCGACGAGGGCTACACCGGGCTGGACGTCGTCCGCGCCTCGCGGATCGCCGCGGTCGGCCGGGGCGGCCAGGTGCTCCTGTCGGAGACCACCCGGGCCATCGTGGCCGGTGATCTCCCGGACGGGGTAGAGCTGCGCGCGCTGGGGGAGCAGCGGTTGCGCGACATCGACCGGCCGGAGCCGCTTCACGAGCTGCGCATCGACGACGTGGCGGTGACGCCGTCCGGCAGCGCACTCGAGCCCGACCTCCCGACCACCGTCGGCCTGCCCCCAAACCTGCCGGGGTGGATGCGCGGCGGGATGTCGACGATCGGCCGGCGAACGAACGAGCTCATCGAGCAACGGGTGCTGGCGGAGCTGAGCGAGGCCTTCGCCGAGCGAGGCCCATCCCGGGACGGCCCGCGGCAGACCGCGCCGCCGGGTGGGTCGATCGCCGACGAGATCGCGAGGCTGCAGGAGCTTCGGGACGCGGGCGCTCTCACCGACGAGCAGTACGCCCGGGCGGTCGACCGAGCCATCGACGGCAGCGGCTGACGGCCCACCGGGGATTGCCGCAGAGGTTGGCGGCGCGTATCGTGCCTGCGCCGACGCAAACGGAGGGGAACCGAGCTGTCCGAGCTGCTCGAAATCGCCGCACACGGGATCACGGCGGTCCTGGCGACCTGGCTGGGCCTGTTGGTCCTGACCCGGGCTCCCCGCGCCCAGGGGGCGCCGGTCTTCAGCTTCCTGTGCCTGCTCCTGGTGCTGTGGTCGCTCTCCATCATCGTGCAGCGCACCGGCACCGACCCGGGCATTCACCCCCCGCTCAACCTCGTCGAGGACGCCGCCGCCTTCCTGCTGCCGGCCGCCACGCTGCACATCGCGCTGGCGGTCGCGATCGAAGGGCGGCGCTCCGCGCTGGCCACCACGCTGCTCGTGGCTGGGTACGTGCTGGGTGGCCTTGCCGCATTCCAGGCGGCCGTCGATCCCGGCCACGAGATCGGCTTCGCCGACCCCGGCTTCTCGTTCCTCGGCATGCCGCCGGCCGCCACAGCCTGGGCGTTCGCCCTCGCGCGCGGCGCGATCTTCGCCTCCGGCGTCGTGTACCTGGCGATCGGCCTGCGAGGCGCCGGCCACGACCGCGCGCGCCGCCGGCAGCTGCTGTTCGCGCTCGCCACCGTGGTGCTCGGCGTGATCGGCGGTATGGCCCGCATTCTGCCGACCGAGATCGGCGGCCCCGCCTTCGTGGGCGTCTCGCTGGTGGCAGTGGCGACCGTGCTCGCCACGTACGCCGTGCTGGCGCAGCACATGTTCGTCGCCGCCGACGTGGCCGGCAGGGCTGTTCGCTGGTCGCTGCTGGCCGGGCTCGGGATCGTCCTCTATGTCGGTGTTCTCGTGGTGCTCGAGGACGCCGCCGCCGGCCTGCTGGGCATCGACTTCCCGCTCGTCACCGCGCTGGCGGTCGTCGTGACCCTCGCGCTGTTCGATCCCGTCAGCGAGCGTGTGCGCCAGCTGACCGCCGGCAGCCCGCGCGACGCTGACCACGCGCGCCTCCTGGTGGCCCTTGGCAGGGACGCGATGCTGGCGCAGGGCCCTGAGCAGGCCGTCGAGCCGGCACTGGCTCGCCTCGTGCGCATCTTCGAGCTGTCGGGCGCGGAGCTGACGGAGCGCGACGGAACCGCGCTGGCGCGGGTCGGGACCGTCGACGACACCGACCCGCTCGGCGTGCGCCTCGAGCTCAGCGACGGCGACGACCCGCTCGGCCTGGCGATCTTCGGACGCAAGCGGAACGGCCTGTCGTTCACGCCTGCGGAGCTCGACGCACTTACCCTGGCGACCTCGTACCTGGGATCGAGCCTGCGGCTGGCCCGGCGGCACGACGAGCAGGCTTCGTCGCTTGCGGAGCTGCGCGCGGAACGCGCCGAGGTGCAATCGCGCGAATCGGCCCTCAGCCAGGCCCTTGCCGGCGCGTCGTCGCCCGCGCGGGGGCTGCACGTCTTCGCCCTGGGGTCATTGCGCGCGGAGCTCAACGGCGAGCCGCTGCGCAGCTGGGGTGGCGAGAAGGCCGGATCGCGCCAGGCGGAGGCGATCTTCGCCTTCCTCTTCGACCGCGGCGATCGCGGCGCATCCAAGGACGAGATCCTCGAGCTGGTGTGGCCGGACGTCGACCTGGATCGGGCCGACGTCGCGTTCCATCGGACCATGCTGGGCTTGCGCTCCAGGCTCAGGCCCGGCCGCCGGACGCGGGGCTCGGACGGACCGATCGTGTTCGGTAACGACCGATATCGGCTCGACCCCTCGGTGGTGGCCTGGAGCGACCTGGCCGAGTTCGATCGGCTTCTTGGCGAGGCGGCGGGCGCCGATCCGGACGCCGGGCTGCGCGCCCTCGAGCAGGCCAGGTCGCTGTACCGCGGCGACTTCCTTGACGACTGCCCGTTCTACGGCGACAGCGTCCAGGTGGAGGACCGCCGCACCCACATGCGCCAGCGCTACGTCGATGTCCTCATCGAGCTCGGCGAGCGGTACGCGCTGCGGGGCGACCGAGCCGCCGCCGCGACCAGCTTCCGCCAGGCGCAGGCCCTTGCCGACGACGAGCTCCCGCAGATCACCGAAGCGCTCGGCCGCCTCAGCGTCACCGGATCCTCGGGCACGGCATGACGGTGGCGTGGCGGACGCCTACGCACCGGGCTTGCCAGCCCGAGCCGCGGTGGCGCATGATGCCGCGGCCAGACACGCAGCATGCACGAGGAGGACCGCCATGAGTGCCACGCGCAACCGTCCTCCCGATGCCTCGAGGCGCCACACCCGCTGACGCCAGCCGAGGGTCGGGCAAGCCCGCACACTCGGAGCTATCTGCGTGCATCCTTCACTCGCGCCGGCGCGCGAGGCGCCGTCCTGGCTGCTCGACGAGCCCTACGACGAGACCTCGCTCGGCACCCTGAAATCCGGCAAGGAGGCGGAGGTCTTTCTGCTCGAGCGTCGGTACGCCGGCGGCTCGATCGCCCTCCTCGCCCACAAGCGCTATCGGCCGCGCCGCCCGTCGGCAGGCGAGCTCCGCGAGCTCGGCTTCAACAAGGCGACCCTCTACCGGCACGATTCGACGTATCGGGCCGGCTGGTTCCTATCGGCCCGTGATCGGCGGGCGGTGGCGCACAAGACCGACCACGGCCATGACGTCATCGAGCGCATGTGGCCCATCCAGGAGATGGAGATGCTCGAACGGGCCTGGGCGTCGGGCGCGTCGGTTCCCTACCCGGTCGAGCGGACGGACGACGGCGTGATGATGGAATTCATCGGCGACGCCGATGCGGCCGCTCCGCGGCTGGCCCAGGCGCAGCTGTCGACGACGGAGCTGGCATCGGCCTGGCAGCAGCTGACCGACAGCGTGCGGCGGCTCACCGCCGCCGGCCTGGTTCACGCCGACCTGTCCGCCTACAACGTGCTGTGGTGGCGGGATCGGCCGGTGATCATCGACTTCCCGCAGGCGGTCGAGTTCGCGACCAATGCCGACGCCCCCGAGCTGCTCCACCGCGACCTGGCCAACGTGGCCGGCTGGTTCGCGCGTCGGGGCCTGTCGGTGGACGTCGAGGCGGTGTTCGCCGAAATGATCGGGCTGGCATGGTGAGCGACCCACTCGCGCACCGTCAGGAAGCCGGACGCTCCACCGGCGGGGCCGGGGTTGAGCACTTCGCCCGCGCGCTACCGTGGGGCCGTGCAGCCCTTTCGGTTCGCGGTGTACACGAACAACTCGGACGAGGCCGATAACTGGAGCGCCTTCGCGCGACGCGCGGAGCAGCTCGGCTACACGGCGCTCTACGTGACCGACCACCTGTCACGGCAGCTGGCGCCGACCGCCGCGCTGGCGGCCGCGGCCGCGGTCACCCGGCACCTGCGCATCGGCCCGTACGTCTTTGCCAACGACTTCCGGCATCCGCTCATCGTCGCTCGCGAGGCCGCCACGCTCGATCGGCTGAGCCAAGGGCGGCTGGACCTCGGCCTGGGCGCCGGCTGGAAGCGGAGCGACTACCGGCAGCTGGGGATGGCCTACGACCCGCCGGGAACCCGGATCGATCGGCTGGTGGAGTCGCTCGGCATCATCAAGCGCCTCCTGGCCGGCGAGGAGGTGACGCACGAGGGCCGCTTCTACCGGCTTGACCGCGCCCGCGTGCAGCCGGCACCGATCCAGCGGCCGCACCCGCGCATCATGCTCGGCGGCGGCGGCCCCCGGGTGCTCCGCCTGGCCGCGCGGGAGGCGCAGATCGTCAGCTTCGTGCCGCAGTCGTCGCTGCGCGGGCGGCCGATGCTCCGGCACGCCACCGAGGCAGCGCTGGCGGCGCGCGTGGAGCAGGTGCGGATCGCGGCCGGCGCACGCTTCGACGAACTGGAGCTGAACATCTTCGTCGGCGATGCCGGCGTGGTCGGCGGACCGCAGCCGGTCTCGGCCTCGCTGGGCGCCCTGTTCAAGTCGGCCGGGCCGGCGGTTGCCGGCGGCTCGCCCTACCTGTTGTACGGGACCATCGACCAGCTGCGCGATCAGATCCTGCGACGCCGTGAGCGGACGGGCGTCAGCTCGTACGGCATTCCGGTCCGAGTGATGGAAGCCTTCGCCCCCCTGGTGGCACAGCTCGCCGGACGCTAAGCCTCGAGGTAGCGGTGCTTGATGCGGTCCGCGTCGCCGGCGAACGGGCCGGTGCCGCGAGCATGCAGCTCGACCAGCGGCACCATCAGCTCGGGGTACTCCTTCATGGCCTCCCCGTAGTCGGCGTTCTGGGTCGCCAGCTGCCCGGCGATGGCGGCGGCCAGCGCATCGGTCAGGGCCTGCGAGGGCTCGCCGCGGGCGAGCTGGATGGCGATCAGGGGACGAGTCTCGCCGGGGCGCTCCTCGCGGATGGCGAGCCGGAACGACAGGACCTGCTCGGCGAGCACCGAATCGGCGTAGATGCCGGCCTCGATGTCACCGGGGTAGATGTTGGCGCCCATGACCGAAACCGTCGAGTCTTTGCGCCCGAAGACGTACAGGTACGGCATGCGGACCATGCGTCGCTCGCCGGGGACGAGGTCCTCCAGGCGCAGGCCGAAGGCCGCCAAACGCCGGCGCAGCTCGTCGTCGCGCATGACGCCGCCCTCGTCGTGAACGTTGTAGCGGACCTTCGGTGACAGCGTCGCATGGCGGGTGACGGTGAAGAGCAGCTCCCCGCGCCCGTTCGTCTCGACGTGATGGAGGAGCGGGTTGTACTGGAAGATCATCGGGCTGCGTCCCGACTCGCCGAACAGCGCCCGGGCGATGTCGGGGCGCCCGGCCGCCAGCCTGCGGAGCGCGATGCAGACCGGCGTTTCGGCCGCCAGCCCGATCTCGACGTCGGTCGCGCCGTAGCCGCTGAACACGCTGCGGAAGCGGCGCAGCAGGTAGTCGCGCAGCGCCTCCGAGTTGCCTTCACCGCCGAGCAGCGCGTGCATGTCGTAGTCGGCCCATGGATGTCCCTGCGCCTCCCCCTCGTCGAGGAGCAGCTTCAGGAAGGGCGGATAGCCGACGATGAGATACCGATAGCCGGAGCCGAGCTGGCGCATGGTGCCAAGGATCTTGTCGATCTGCGGCCCCGTCGCCTTCACCAGCCCGTTGCTCTCGAGCGCGATGGCGGTGGTCATGCCGGTCGCCCAGGCTCCCATGCTGAAGGCGTTGAGGACGACCATCGGCCGCTCGCCGAACGTATATCGGGCGAAGAACGCGATCATGCGCCGCACGTGGCGGCGCTCGGCCGCGCCACGGACCCAGTTGTAGGGCGTGCCGGTGCTGCCGCTCGATTCGTCGATGGTCGTCCCCCGCAGGGGCAGGCGCCCGTCCAGGCAGCGCTCAGGCAGCGACCAGCGGTCGATGTAGCCGGCCTTGTCGGTCTCCGGCAGCGGCCGGAGGTCGAGGATGGCGGCCGGGTCATATGCCTTCTCTTCGAGCAGCTGTCGATAGGCCGGAACGCGCCTGGCGGCGTGACGTGCCGTCTGGACCGCCCGCTCGCGCGACAGCCGGTCCGTGACGGCGGGCGGCGTGCGCTCGAGGATCCAGCGCATGGTCCCGTAGTCGAGGCTCGCGAGCTTGAGGACGAGGCCTATGGCTGGCAGGAACGGCGCCATGAGGGCCGAGGTGAAGGAGCGCCTGGCGGGCGCGGTGCGTGTGGCGGCGATCTCGGGTGCGGTCATTGGCGCACCCTGCGCCTGGTGATCTGCGGTACGACTGCGGGACCGACGACCAAGCTCACGCTAGCGCGCGTAGCGGATCCCGCCTCCGCGACGCTCCTTGTTCAGCCGCCGGTTGAGATGCAGCCCCTCGAGCACGAACTCCGCGGCCGAGGCGATGCCGGCCGGCGACTCGCCCGCGTCGAGACGGGCGATGGCGGCGCGCAGCTCGGGCACCGCGTCGGCCAGCTCGCCGTGGGCGCGCGACGGCACGAATTCGCCGACCTCGGCCTCCAGGCCCTCGTCCTCGAAACGCTCGATGAGCGGCACCAGCTCGGAGAGCGCGAAGTGGCGGTTGAAGACGTTGACCACCGCGCGCGCCACGAGCTTCTCGACCACCCGGTCCTCGCGGGTTTCGTCACCAAGCGTCTCCAGCTCGATCTTGCCGGCCGTCGAGGCCACCACGGCCGGCAGGTCGCTGATGCGCGGCGCTGCGGCCGGCTCGCCGAGCCGCACGGCGCGCTTCAACGCGGCCGCCGCCAGTGTCTCGTGGTTGGCGATCGTCACCCGCACGCTCACGCCCGAGCGCTGGCTGACCTCGGACGAGCGCCGTGCCAGCTGTGAGAGCTCGGCGACGACCTCCTTCATGAAGCCCGGCACCTGGATGGGCATGCTGGTCGACTCGTCGAAGGCGGCCGCCTCGGCCTCCATGATGGCGATCTCGGTCGTCGTCTCCTCGGGGTAGTGCGTCCGGATCTGGGCGCCGAACCGGTCCTTGAGCGGCGTGATGATTCGCCCGCGGCTGGTGTAGTCCTCCGGGTTGGCGCTGGCGATGACGAACAGGTCGAGCTCGAGCCGCACGCGGTATCCACGAACCTGGACGTCCCGCTCCTCCATGACGTTGAGCAGGCCCACCTGGATGCGCTCGGCAAGGTCGGGCAGCTCGTTGAGGCTGAAGATGCCCCGGTGCGTCCGCGGCAGCAGCCCGTAGTGGATGGTCAGCTCGTCGGAGAGGTATCGGCCCTCCGCCACCTTGACCGGATCCACCTCGCCGATGAGGTCGGCAATGCTGATGTCGGGCGTGCTCAGCTTCTCGCTGTACCGATCCTGGGCAGCCCACCAGGCGATCGGCGCGCCGTCGCCTTCCTCGCGGATGATCTCCCGAGCCAGCGGCGAGACCGGGTGCAGTGGGTCGTCATGGAGCTCGGTGCCGGCGATGTACGGCAGCCACGGGTCGAGCAGGCCGACCAGCGAGCGCGCGATGCGGCTCTTCGCCTGGCCGCGCTCGCCAAGCAGGATCACATCCTGGCCTGCCAGGATGGCATTCTCGAGCTGAGGGACGACGGTGTCCTCGTAGCCAAGGATGCCGGGCAGGAAGGGCTGGCCGTCTCGGATGCGGGCCAACAGGTTGGCGCGCAGCTCCTCCTTGACCGTCCGCGACCGGTACCCAGCGGCGCGCAGCTCTCCCAGGGTGGTCTCCACGG
Organism: Chloroflexota bacterium; assembly: GCA_030862645.1. Taxonomy (GTDB): domain Bacteria; phylum Chloroflexota; class Limnocylindria; order QHBO01; family QHBO01; genus JACDBZ01. The sequence continues at coordinate 20,473 of JALZDF010000035.1, read as the reverse complement.
GTCGATCGGCGCTGCCCATCACGCTCCAGAGCCTACCACTCGCGACCGTCGAGCCCTTGGCGCGGCTCCAGGAGCGCCGATCGTCCTACCCGCGGTACGAGCGGACGGCGGCGGCGACCGACGGCGGATCGCAGATGCCGCGGACGGCGAGGTCCTCCAGGAACCTTGACCGATCGGCCAGCTCCGCCTCGAAGGCCATCGGCTCCAGCCCCAGGCTGGCGGCCAGCACGGCATAGGCGGAGTGGTCGTGCTCGAAGGGTCGGGCCGCGCGGCCGCCGTCGTCCGGCAGGATCGGCGGCGAGGGCAGGCGCTGGGCGCCGGTCAGGCTGGGCGAGCGGTCCCCGCCCATGGCGCCGAGGCGGACGGGTGCCAGGGCCCCCGTCTCGTCCAGGCGAAGGTGCCAGGCCTCCTCGACGCGGCGGTACATGCCGGCCGGCGTCATGTAGGCCGAGTACTGCAGGTAGATGGTGAGGCCGGCGAGGTCCGGGTCCGTCGCGCCGAGCTCGGCTCGGAGCACCTCGAGCGCCTCCGGCAGGGAGTCGGCGTGCATGGTGGCGCCGAGGCCCCAACCCTTTCCGGCCAGCACGAGGGCGCCGCGGGCAGCACGGCCCCAGACGTAGATCGGGAGGTGGTCGCTCATCTCGTTGATGAGCAGGTAGCCGGTGCCCGGCGGGATCTCGTCGAGCCAGTCGTACTTCTCCCACCAGCCGCGAACGAAGATGCCGGTGGTGTCATCGGGCAGGAAGTCGACCAGGGCGGAAAGCGCAGTCGTCTTGCCGGCCTGCGGCGCCTCGGAGCTGAGCATCACGGTGCGCCGGCGGCTGACGACCGCCCACAGGGTGGCCATGAGGCGGCTGTCGATCGTCGGGGTGCCGATCAGCTCGACGGCGCTCATCGGCCGCGGGGGCGCCCAGTGGTATCCCCACCATCCTTCGGGGAAACGGTCGAACCATGCTGCCAGGGCGCCGGTCATGCTGCGCCACGGTACGCGTGGGTCGGTGAGCGCGCAAACCGAGCGAGCGTGGTGTGGGGAGTGTGGCTTGCACGTGGTGCCGGCCAATTGGGGCTCGGGCTAGCCGCGGAGGAGCTGTCGCTGACGCATCCCTCGCCGGACAAGGTCAGCCTCATCACCGTCGCCGCGATGCGGTCGATGACCGCGCCGACCAGCCCGCCCGGACCGACGTCAGATCCCGAAGGGGTTCATCGGCTTGGGGGAGGTCCCCTGCAGGATCGCCTTGGTCTCGGTGTAGAGGTCGAGCGCCTCGAGCGACTGCTCCCGGCCGTAGCCGGACTCCTTGAAGCCGCCGAAGGGGACGCCGGGGAAGGCCACGAACGGGGTGTTGATGCCCACCGCGCCGGAGCGGATGCGCTGGGCCACGCGGTGGCCGCGCGCCGCGTCACCCGTCCAGACCGTCGCCGCCAGCCCGTAGCGAACGTCGTTGGCGACCCGCACCGCCTCGGCCTCGTCGCCGAAGCGAGTGAGGGTCACGACCGGGCCGAACACTTCCTCCTGCGCGATCCGGGAGTCGTTGGCCACGCCGCCGATGACGGTGGGCGCCACGAACGCATCGGGGTCAAGACCGTCGCCCAGCGAGATCGGCCCACCGGCGAGCAGCTCTCCGCCGTCCTCGAGTCCGACGTCGACGAACCCGCGCACACGCTCGGCATGGGCGCGGCTGATGAGCGATCCGACCTTGGTGTCATCGGCCAAGGGATCCCCGACCTTCAGCGCCCTGGCGCCCTCGGCGAAGGCCGATGCGAACGCCTCGTATACCTCGTCCGCCACCAGGATCCGGGAACGCGCCTCACAGGACTGGCCGGCCGAGTAGTAGATCGCCCACAGCGAGCCGATGACGGCCGCGTCGAGGTCTGCATCGGCGAAGACGATGTTGGGCGACTTGCCGCCCAGCTCCAGCGACACGCGCTTGAGGGTGGCCGCCGCCAGCTCGGCGATGCGTCTGCCGGTGGCCGTCTCGCCTGTGAAGGCAACCTTGTCGATGCCGGGATGTGCGGCAATCGCCTCCCCCACCTCGGCGCCGGGGCCCGGCACGACGTTGAGGACGCCGGGCGGGATGCCGGCCTCGAGCGCCAGCTCGCCGAGCCGGATGGCGCTCAGCGGCGTCGCCGATGCGGGCTTGAGAACGAGCGTGTTGCCGGTGGCCAGCGCGGGCGCGATCTTCCACGCGGCCATCATGAGCGGGTAGTTCCAGGGAATGATGGCGCCCACCACGCCGACCGGCTCGCGCAGCGAGTAGGTCACCACGGCCGGATTGACGACGTGGGAGCGGCCATACAGGTGCTGTGCCGCACCGGCGAACAGCTCGAGCGTGGCCACCGCCACCTTGATCTCGGCCGCGCACTGCCATTTCGCCTTGCCGTTGTTGCGGCTCTCGAGCTCGGCGAGCGCGTCCGTCTGCTCGTCGATCAGCTGCGCCAATCGATTCAGCATGCGAGCCCGCCTGGCGGGGGCCGTCTTGGCCCATGCGCCCTCGAAGGCGCTGCGCGCCGAAGCCACCGCGGCGTCGACGTCATCGGTCCCGGCCTGGGCGACCGCGGCGAGCTCGCCGCCGCGGGCGGGATCGTAGGTGCGGAAGGTGCGACCGCTTCGGGCGTCGAGCAGCTGGCCGCCGATGAGCAGCTGGGTGGAGGTATCGGTCATGGCACGCATGGTACCCGTCACCCGCCGCCCGCTCCCCCGCCGCCGTCGAGCAGGATGCGCTCACCGATCCGCGCCGCGAGGTCCACCTCGGTCACGGCCCTGCGGGGCTCCTCGGGACACGATCCGGCGTTGGGGTCATCGTTCACGGCACCGATGAGGCCGATCGATACGGCGTCTGCCGACTCGCGCACGATCACACGCTGGAGCAGGTGGCAGTCCGGGCCGGCCGGGAACGTGAAACCCACCCGCAGCCGCCGCGGTCCAATTTCTTCGATGCACTCGATCGGCAGCGGAATCTCCCGAACGCCGACGCCCTCCGCCGCCACCGCGGGGATGTCGAGCCACTGGGCATGGCAGACGGGTCGGTCGACGCCCGAGGGCATTGAGCACCCGGCCAGGCCGATCAGGATGGCGACTCCCGGGCCCCGAAATCGCATCAGTGAGGGCCGCCGTGGGCGACCCGGCCCCCGACGAAGGTCATGAGCGGCGTCCAGTGCCGGTCGAGCAGGACGAGGTCGGCGGGCCGGCCCGGTGCCAGACGGCCGAGCTCCTCCCCGGCGCCCAGGAGCCGCGCCGGGTTCGTGGACGCCCCTCGAGCCACGGTGGACGGATCCAAGCCCGCATCCACCAGGCGGCCGAGAGCGGTGGCCATCGGCAGGACCGACCCGGAGAGCGTGCCGTCGTCGAGCCTGGCGGCGGTCCCGTCGGAGACGACCTCCCGGTTTCCGAGCCGGTACCGGCCCGGCGGCTCGCCGAGGGCGGCGAGACCATCCGTGATGAGAACGAGCTCGTCGGGATGCTTGGCCGATGCCACCATCTTCACGGTCTCGGGGGCGAGGTGAACGCCGTCGACGATGACGCTCACGGCCACGCCGTTCGCGAGCAGGCGGCCCGCGATTCCGGGATCGCGATGGTGGAACGGATGCATCGCATTGAACAGGTGCGTGCCCAGGCGGGCGCCGGCGCGGACTGCGGCGTCGGCCACTTCCCAGCCGGCGTCGCTGTGGCCGATCGCGGCGATCACCCCGCGGCGGACGAGCTCCTCGATGAGCGCGGCAGCGCCGGGCAGCTCGGGCGCCAGGGTCACCATCCGCACCGTGCCCGTGTCGAGCCAGCTGCACAGCTCGCCGAGATCCGGATCACGAATTGCCGCCGGATGGTGGGTCCCACCCCGAGCCGGCGCCAGATACGGGCCTTCGAGGTGCACTCCGAGCACGCGGGCGGCGCCTTCCGGCATGGTTGCGCCGAGGTTGGCCAGGCATGGCAGATATCGGTTCGGGGGACCGCTCACGATGGTCGGCAGGAAGGCGGTCACACCCGTAGAGGGGAGCGCCAGGGCGGCGGCAGCCAGGTCCCCATGCGGGTCGCTGAAGTCGACACCGAACGCCCCGTTGAGCTGGAGATCGACGAGCCCGGGGAGAATCCAGGAGTCCGGACCGCCGATCGCGTCCTCCGATGCCTCCTCGGCCGACCCGATGTCGTGGATCCACCCATCCTCGATCGTCACGAGGCATAGGCCGAGGTCCTCGGGCGCCAGCACGCGGCCGACCAGTGCGATCACCGATAGCCTTCGACCGTGGCGGGGCGGCGAACGCTCGACGACATGCCGCAATGATCGCCGATTCGGAATCCCCGCGGCGAGCGGGCCGAAGCGATCACGCCACGGCGGAGATGCAGCCGCTACGCTACGCCGCATGACGAAGATCGGTTATGCCTGCATGCTCGAGCAATTTCACCCCACCGACCTGCTCGATTGGGCGGAGCAGGCGGAGTCCGCCGGTTTCGATGCCGGCTTCCAGGTCAGCGAGCATTTCCACCCCTGGACCCCGCAGCAGGGTCAGGCCGCCTTCGCCTGGTCCTTCATGGGCGCTCTCGGCCAGCGAACCAAGCTGCCGTTCGGGACGGCGGTCACCTGCCCGGGCTTCCGCTACCACCCCGCTGTCATCGCGCATGCCGCCGCCACGCTGGGCGCCATGTACCCGGGGCGCTTCTGGCTGGGCCTCGGGGCCGGCGAGGCGCTCAACGAGCACGTCATCGGCGGCGAGTGGCCAGAGGTCGGCGAGCGCTCGCGGATGATGTTCGAGTCGATCGAAATCATCACCAAGCTGTTCAGCGGGAAGGTCGTCAAGCACGATGGCGAGTACTTCACCCTGGAGTCGGCGCGCCTCTACACCCGCCCGGAGCAGCCGGTGCCGATCTACGTGGCCACCGCCGGCCCGGTGAACGCCAAGAAGACCGGCCGATTCGCCGATGGAATCATCACCGTCGGCGCCGCCGACGAGAAGATCAACATGCTGTGGGACAGGTTCCGTGAGGGCGCCGCCGAGGCCGGCAAGGACGCATCCGCCATGAAGACGCAGCTCCAGATCCACGTCAGCTGGGCGCCGACGCAGGCAGAGGCGGAGCACAACGCCATCACGGAGTGGCCGAACGGAGGCATGCCGTTCCCGAAGCAGGACATCAAGAATCCGGAGGACTTCGAGCAGATGGCCAAGCTGGTCCGCATCGAGAATTTTGCCAACCGGATGCTCATCAGCGCCGATCTCGAGGAGCACACCGCGCAGGTCCAGAAGTTCGTGGACATGGGCTTCGACGAGATCTACCTGCACAACGTCGGACGCGACCAGGCGGCCTTCATCTCCACCTTCGGCGAGAAGGTGCTCCCCAACCTGAAGCTGACCTAGCGCGGCCAAGGAGCCCGAACCGATTCGTCATCACCGCCGCTACGAAAGGGGGGCATCGGTGAGCGACACCCTCCTCGAGACCGATCGCCTCGTCCTGCGGCGTTTGGGTGAGGCCGACTTCGACGAGCTGATCCTGCTCGACAGCGATCCGGAGGTGACGCGGTTCGTCACCGGCGGCGTCCCGGAGTTCGGCGAGGACATGCTCCAGGCGTGGCTTGCCCAGTACGAGCGCTGGCCGGCCTATGGCACCTTCGCCGCCATCGAGCGATCGAGCGGCCGTTTCCTCGGCTGGTTCCACCTGCGGCCGGAGCAGGAACGCGACGACGAGCCGGAGCTCGGCTACCGGCTGAGGCGGGACGCCTGGGGCAAGGGGTACGCGACCGAGGGCTCGCGCGCGCTCATCGACAAGGCCTTCACCGAGCTTGGCGCCAGCCGCGTGTGGGCTGCGGCGCTGGCGATTCACACCGCCTCGCGCCGAGTGATGGAGAACGCCGGCATGCGCTGCGTTCGGGCATTCCACGGCGATTGGCCGTTCACCATCCCCGGCGACGAGCACGGTGACGTCGAATACGCCATCACCCGGCTTGAGTGGGAGGAGACTCGCCGGGCGGCGACCAAGATGCGCTCGATCCCATGAACATCCTCAATCGGGGGCGCGTGCTTCCGCCACGTCGGACACCTCCGCCAGCCGAACCCGGCGGAACGTGACGTAGAGCGCCAGGTCGTAGAGGACCTTCAGCGCCCCGGCGGCGAGGAACGGAAGGCCGGCCCCGATGGACATCAGGGCGGATGCGAGCGCGGGACCGGCCGGTCGCACCAGGTGGCGCGCCGCGTTGGTGTAGCCGGCCGCCGCCGTCCGCTCCGCCGGGTCGACGAGGGCGGCCACGTACGCCTGGCGAGCGGGCACGTCCATCTGCGACAGCATCGATCGACCGAGCAGGAGCCCGATGGCGACCGGCAGCGATGGCGCCAGCGGGATCGACGCCAGCAGCAGGTTCGACGGCAGGTGACTGAAGACCATGGTGTTCAGGAGACCGATGCGCGCTCCGAGCCACCCGGCTGCCACCGATGACGCCGCCTGCAGGATTCCGACGCCGAAGAAGACGAGCCCCATCAGCTCCGCATCGGCGCCGAACTGGCGGCCGAACCAGAACACGATGAAGCTCTGCACGATGAAGCCACCGGCGAACGCGTCGAGGGAGAAGAGACCCGCCAGCCGGCGGACCGTGCCGCGGGATCGCTGAAGCCCACGGCTGCCGGGTGGCAGCGGGACCTCGACCTCGACCTTCCGGCTCAGACGCCCGGCCAGCAGAACGCAGGCCGCCGCGCCGATCGGCATGAGCAGCAGCCAGCGCTGGTCAGGCGGCAGGCCGGGAAGGAGGTCGCGCATGGCGCTCGGGCCGCCCGCCGCCAGGGCGCCGGCAGCGCCGGCCAGGTAGGCGACGGCGTTGTAGCCGCCGTACACGCGGCTTCGCTCGGCCGGTGGCGTCGATGCAAGCATGGCCTGCTCCACAGTCGTGATCGGTCCGGACTCGTTCGGGTCCGTCGACAGCGTGCCGGTCAATGCGGCGACCACCAGGAAGGCCACGGATCCGGTGAGCGCGAACACGGCGCCCGCGACGCCCATCACGACCAGGAGCGCCAGGTACGTCCTGCGGCGCCCGAGGGCCTCGCCCCAGCGGCCGACGGTCAGGGACGAGATGGCCATCCCGGCCAGCATGGCCGTGAAGACGATTCCAACGGCCCTTTCGTCGAGCCCGGTGCCGGCCAGCGAGGCACCGATGAGGATGCTGCTGAAGCCGTAGAGGAAGGCGCGGACGGCCTGAACCGAGAAGATGAGCCGGACGTCGGACACGTAGGCCGGCTACTCGATCGCGAACCAGGCACGGAGGCGACGCGACACGGTGAGATCGCCGGCGGCAACCTCGGTGGACGCGTCGGCCGACTCGGCCATCGCCATCATGCGCATCCTCGGCATCGGCGGCCCGGTGGGATCGGCCTCCTCGATGCGGGCCACAGTCCCTAGGACCACCCCGGCCTCGGCGGCCAGGACCTCGGCCTTGGCGCGCGCGGTTCTCACCGCAGCCCGGAGGGCCTCGTGCTCCGCGGCGGACGGGTCGGCGGCGCTCATCCGAGCGCCATGCACCTCGTTGGCGCCGGCCGCCACCACGCCGTCCAGCACCTCGCCCAACCGGTCGAGGTCGCGGACCCGGGCGGTCACCTGCCGTGTCACGCGATAGCCGGTCAGTCGCTGGCCGCGACGGTGGTCGTATTCGGGGTGGATGCCGACGTCGGGCGCGTTCAGGTCACCGTCGCCGACGCCCAGCTCGCGCAGCCGGGCGAGCACGGCGGAGGCGCGCGCGTTCACGTCGTCGCGCGTGGCGGCCAGCTCGCGGCCGCTGCCGGTCACCGAAAGCGCGACCAACGCCAGGTCGGGCGCGACCGACGCCTCGCCTTCGGCGCTGACGCCGATCCACCGTGGGTCGACGGTCACTCGACCGACTCGAACACGGCGGCGATCCCCTGGCCGACGCCGATGCACATGGTGGCCAGCCCGTATCGCGCGCCCCGTCGTCGCATCTCGTGCAGCAGCGTCGCGGTCAATCGCGCGCCGGAGGCGCCGAGCGGATGACCGATGGCAATGGCGCCACCGTTCACGTTGACCTTCTCCGGATCGAGTCCCAGCTCACGCATGACCGGCACGGCTTGCGCCGCGAACGCCTCGTTCAGCTCAACGAGGTCGAGGTCCCCGACGCCGATACCGGCACGCTCGAGCGCATGCCGCGACGCAGGGATGGGCCCCAGTCCCATCGTGGCCGGATCGACGCCGGAGACCGCCGATGCGACCAGGCGCGCCACCGGCGGCATGCCCAGATCGCGCGCCCGGGCCTCGCTCATCACCAGGACGACGGCGGCGCCGTCGTTGATGCCCGAGGAGTTTCCGGCGGTCACTGAGCCGGAGGCATCGCGCCTGAAGGCCGGCTTGAGCTTCGACAGCGACTCGAGGGTGGCATCGGGGCGGGGATGCTCGTCGGTGTCGACGACCCGCGTGGCCTTGCCGTCAGGCACCTCGATCGGCACGACCTCGTCGGCGAAGCGTCCGGCGTCGTGCGCCGCCGCCCAGCGCCGTTGGGAGGCCAGCGCGAAGGCGTCCTGGTCATCCCGGCTGACACCGCACTGCTCGACGACGTTCTCGGCCGTCTCCCCCATCGAGTACGGGTAGTACGCATCGGCCAGGCGCGGGTTGGTGAAGCGCCAGCCGAGCGTGGTGTCGTACATCGTCTGCTCGCCGCGCGGAAAGGCAGCCGACGGCTTCGCGACCACGAGCGGCGCGCGGGTCATCGACTCCACCCCGCCGGCGACGAACACCGACCCGTCGCCGTAGGCGATTGCGTGGGCGGCACTCACGATGGCCTGCAGTCCCGACCCGCACAAGCGGTTGACGGTCTGCCCGGCCACACCGACCGGCAGCCCGGCAAGCAGCGCGGCCATGCGGCCGACGTTGCGGTTGTCCTCGCCGGCCTGGTTGGCGGCGCCGAGGACGACGTCGTCGATCAGCGCCGGATCGATGGCGGTCCGCTCCACCAGGGCCCGGATGGCGTGCGCCGCCAGATCGTCGGGACGCACGTCCCTGAGCGCGCCGCCGTAGCGGCCGAACGGGGTGCGCAGCCCCTCGACGAGGACCGGCGTGCGCGCTGGATCGAAAGTCATCTCGCCGACGATCCTACCGCAGCAGGCTCAAAAGCTCGGCGGCGTCAGAAGGAAGAGCACCCGCGCCCGCCCCGGGCCCGGATTCTGGTTGCGGTGCGGTACGCGGCTCGAATAGCGGATGGCGTCGCCAACCTCGAGCCGATACTCCTCGTCTCCGACCCACAGGTCGAGCGAGCCTTCGAGGACGACCAGGCACTCCTCGTCGGACTCGTGCGCGTACGCCTCGGCGCCGGTTCCGCCGCCCGGCTCGATGAGCGACAGGATCACCTGGAGGCGGGCGTCGGTGCCATCGGTCAGAAACTCGTCACGCGCCGCCAGGCCGGGGTACGTCACCACCCGTCGGTCCGCCGCCCGCACCAGCCGCCCGTGCGGCCCCGCCTGGTCGAGAATCTCGCCGATCGACATCCCGAGCGCGACGGCGATGCGGCGCAGTGTCGCGATCGACGGGCTCGCGATGTCACGCTCCACCTGGGAGAGGAAGCTCTCGGTCACCCCCGCGGCCTGGGCGACCTGCCGCAGCGTCATCCGGCGCTCCCGCCTGGCGTGGCGCAGGCCCGCACCGATCAAGAACTCCTCGTTACCTTGCACAGGCGGATTCTAGGCCTTCTTCGCCGGACCAAAGCAATGCTGCAGCTTCGATTTTGCAAGTCGCGCATTGCACGCTCGACGGTGTCGCGATAGCATCAGTGCACTTTAGTCCCACTTCAGGATCTGTCTTGCCCGAGTCATCTGCCGGCGACCTCCCCGAGCCCGGCCTGCACCGCAGCTACTGGCTGCGCGACGCTCTCGGGGCCGAGGGCGACCCGGCGCCGCTGGCGCCGCTCGAGGGCGAGTCCCGGCACGACGTCGCCATCATCGGCGGGGGGTACACGGGGCTGTGGACGGCCTACTTCCTCACCGAGCGCGACCCGGGCACGCGCGTCGTGATCCTCGAGCAGGATATCTGCGGCGGCGGACCCAGCGGGCGCAACGGCGGCTTCCTGCACGGCTGGTGGGACCAGCTGCCGCTCCTCACCGAGCTCCACGGACGGGAGGGGGCGCTCGAGCTGGCCTGGGCCGCCGACGAAGCGGTCGAGGGGACTCGCCGCTTCTGCGAGCGCCACGACGTCGATGCCTGGTTCACCCGCGGCGGATACCTCCGGGTGAGTGCCTCAGGTGCCCAGGACGACGACTGGGCCGCGTCGGTGGCCGCCTGCCGGGAGCTCGGCGTGGAGGATCAGTACGTGGCGCTCGGCCCGGACGAGGTCCAGCGCCGCTGCGCCTCCCCGGCCTTTCGGGGTGGTGCCTTCATGGCGAACGCGGCGACCGTGCAGCCCGCGCGGCTCGCACGCGGCCTGCGCCGCGTCCTGCTGGAACGAGGCGTTGCCATCCACGAGGGGACCCGCGCGCGCCGCCTGCGGGCGAGCGCCGGCGTTCGCATCGGGACGGACGCCGGCGAGGTTCACGCCGAGCAGGCGGTGCTGGCGATGAATGCCTGGGCGGCCGGCTGGCCCGGCTTCCGGTCATCGCTGGTTGCCTGGGGCAGCTACATCCTGCTGACCGAACCGGCGCCGGAGCGTCTCCGCGATCTCGGATGGACGGAGGGTGAGGCAATCACCGACTCGCGGTTCACCGTCCACTACTTCCGCACCACGCCCGACGGGCGCGTCGCGTTCGGAGCCGGGGTTGGCTCCGCCGGGTTCGGCGGGCGCATCGGACCGCTATTCGAGCGCGATCGGCGGGCCGTGCAGCGCGCTCGTGCCGGGCTCGACCGCCTGCTGCCATCCTTTGCGGACGTGCCAGCCAGCGAGGCCTGGGGCGGCCCAATCGACGTGTCGTCCGACCGCTTGCCGGTCATCGGCGCCATCAACGGTGGACGCGTGCATTTCGCCCACGGCTATTCGGGCAACGGGGTCGGGCCTGCGCACCTGGCGGGACGCATCCTGGCGGCCCGCCTGTGCGGGTCGACGGACACGATGGCGGGGCTGCCAAACGTGGATCGACGCACGCGCCGCTTCCCGCCGGAGCCGTTCCGCTACATCGGCGCCCGGATCGTCCGCGAGGCCCTCATTCGCCAGGACGAGCTCGCCGATGACGGCCGCCGTGCCGGGCCGCTCGTCCGAGAGCTCAGCCGGCTGCCACGCCGCCTGGGATATCGGCTGGGGCCCGATCGGCGCCGACGGCCGACTGAACTCCAGAGGTTAAGGGACACTTCAGGTGATTGAGGGCATTGACGCGTTGCCGCGGCGACGGGTAGGATCGGCTGATACAGTGTGGCTTAAGGCTCATACGGCCTGCGTACGGAGGTTGGTTGGCATGCACGTTCGAGCAGCACGAGATCCACGACCGTTCGCCCTGCTGGCGAGCCTGGTGCTGGTCATGACCGCCTGTGGCGGATCAGGACAGTCCAGCGCCCCTCCCGCGAGCAGTCCGGCGAGCGACGCGCCGAGCGAGTCGGCGGCGGCAAGCCAGGCGTCGAGCGCCGCCGCGGAGCCGAACGAGCTGCTCGTCCTCGAGTGGAGCGGCTACGAGGCAGAGGAGTTCTGGACCGACTTCAAGGACGTCAGCCCGGAGACAGAGGTCTCCTTCGAGTTCGGCGACACCGATGCCAACATCCTGGCGCTCATGCAGGGCGGCAGCCAGGCTGACATCGTCCACTTCTACACCGGTTGGGCGCAGTTCTACGTCGACGAGGGGCTTGTGCAGGAGATCGACACCAGCAAGCTCGAGAACTGGGACAAGGTCCCCGTGGAGTACCAGGAGCTCGGACAGATCGACGGCAAGCAGTACTTCGTCCCCTGGGACTGGGGCTTCACCTCGATCCTCTACAACACCGAACACGTTCCCGAGGTCACCAGCTGGGACGCCCTCTTCAACGAGGAGTACGCCGGCCACATCTCGATGTGGAACGACGGTCCGGGCGCCGTCGCGGTGTCGTCCTACATCAACGGCTGGGACGAGACGAACCTGACCGACGACCAGCTTGCCCAGATCGAGGCAGACTGGATCGCCCAGAAGCCACTCAACGCCTTCTACTGGACCGGCGAATACACCGACCTGTGCCCCGCGGTGCAGGACGGCACGATCTGGGTGGCCTACGCGTGGCAGGGCTGCTATGCGACCGCGCTCGCGGCCGGGGACCCCGTCGCCTACGCGAATCCCGAGGAGGGCCGCAACTCGTGGGTCGGGCTGTACGGCATCAGCGCCACCAGCGATAGCCCCGAGCTGGCCCACCAGTTCCTCGATCAGAAGCTGGCCGACACGACCTGCAGCAACGCGGTGACGCTCTTCTACTACGGCTGCGCCAACGCCGACGTGATGGCTGCCATCGACGATCCGGTACTGATCGAGGCCTTCGGGCTCGACGATCCGGACATCCTCGAGACGACGAACTTCACGCCCAACGTGACGGAGGAGCAACGGGCGGCATGGACCGCCATGTGGGAGCGGGTCCAGGCGAACTAGCTCGGCCGGTTACGGCAGCGCACGGACGAGCCGCACGCGATGCTCGGACGCCGAGGAACGCTGAGGTTCCTCGCCGGGCCCCCATTCGTGTGGCTCGTCCTCTTCTTCATCGTCCCGCTGGCGCTCATCGCCGTCTTCAGCCTGCGCGCCGGCTCCGGCGCCGTGTCGCCGTCGGATCCATGGGCTCCGTCGGCCGAGCACTACCAGGCCGTGCTCGGCACTCCCGCCTTCATGCGCCAGCTGGGCCTGTCGGTCCTGATGGCCGTCGGCATCGCCGCGCTGGCGACGCTGCTCGCCTATCCGGTCGCGTACTTCCTCACCTTCCGCGCCGGGCGCCGCGCGCCGCTCTTCCTGACCCTCCTGCTGGTGCCGTTCGCGGTCAGCTATCTGTTGCGGGTCATGGCCTGGAAGCTCATGCTCGGCCCGGAGGGCGGCATCAACTCACTACTCGGGACTGTCGGCCTGACCGATGAGCCGATCGGCCTGCTGCTCTACAGCCGGCCCGCGGTCATCATCACGCTTGTCTACGTGTGGATCCCGTTCGCCGCGCTCCCGATCTACGCGGCGATGCAGCGCATCGACCGCGGTCACCTCGAGGCCGCAGCCGATCTCGGAGCCGGTCCCTGGAGCCGGTTTTGGCGGGTCACCGTGCCGCTGAGCCTGCCCGGGGCGCTGGCGACCTTCTTCATGGTCTTCATCCCGACGGTCGGCGAGTACGTGACGCCATCGCTGGTCGGCGGCACCGACGGGAGCATGTACGGCAACATCATCCAGGGCTTCTTCACCCGATCGGCGAACTGGCCCATGGGCGCCGCCATGGCGATGATCATGCTCGCGCTGACCCTGGGCCTGGTGCTCGTGGGCCTGCGAATCGTCAACGTCCGTCGGGTGGTGACATGACGGCGCTGGCGGCACGTCCCGCATCGCGCCGTCCGCTCGGCGTGGGGCGCACCCGCGTCCCGCTCGGCCCGTTCTACGCCGGCATGCTGCTGCTGCTCTACCTGCCGATCGCGATCCTGTTCCTCTTCTCATTCAACGCCGGGACCACGCTCCGGTTCCCGCTCGAGGGGCTGACCTTCGACTGGTACGGGTCCGTCCTCGACAACACGGCGATGCTGGACGCGGCTCGCAACAGCCTGCTCGTCGCGGTCGGTTCGGCCACCCTGGCGACCACGCTGGGCTCGATGGTCGCCATCGCGGTCCTGCGCTTCCGCTTCCGCGGACGCGGGCTGCTGCTGGCGCTGGCCGGTCTGCCGCTGGTGGTGCCGTTCGTGGTGATGGGCGTCGCTTTCTTCCTGCTCTTCGTCGCCCTCGACGTGCCGCGGTCGCTGATGACCGTGGGCGTCGGCCACTCGATCATCGCCGTGCCCTACGCCACCCTCATCGTGCTGGCGCGGCTGTCGGGCCTCGATCCGGCTCTCGAGGACGCCGCCATGGACCTCGGCGCGACGTACCCGGCCACCCTGCGGCGGGTGGTGCTGCCGCTGATGGGTCCGACGCTGCTGTCGGCGTGGCTCACCTGCTTCATCGTCTCCTTCGACGAGATCGCGCTGGCGATCTTCCTGGTCGGCGGCGACCCCACCTTCCCCGTCTTCCTGTATGGCCAGCTGCGGTTCGCTCAGCGGTTGCCGGTGCTGATCGCGATGGCGGTGCTGCTGATGATCGTGACGGTGGCGCTGACGCTCGTTGCGATGCGCCTGCGCGGAAAGGACACATGACCGATTCCGACCTCGACAACGTGGATGCCTGGCGAGGCCCGACCGCCTCGCAGGCCGCCGGGATGACGCTCGCTTCGGCGCGGCGGCTCATCGATGCCGTGGAGGCCACCGGCCGCCAGATGCGGGTGGCGCTGTCGGTGGCCGTCGTCGACAGCGGCGACCAGCTGATCGCCTTCGCCCGCATGGACGGGGCGGACCTGGTGTCGATCGAGCTGGCGCGTGACAAGGCATTCTCGGCGCTGATGAACCGCATGCCGACGCGGGACCTGGCGCCGCTGGTTCAGCCGGGCACCGAGTTCTATGGATACGACTCGCTCGCCGCCGGCCGAATGGTCGTGTTTGCCGGCGGCATGCCGCTCGAGCGCGATGGCGTGCTGGTCGGGGCGGTCGGCGTCAGTGGCGGCAGCGCCGAGGAAGATCAGCGCGCCGTGGACGCCGCCCTGGCTGCCTTCGGCTGACGGAGGTCAGGCCGTGCGGCGAGCCTGGGGGTGGGTGGCGGCGACGGCATCCAGGAGCCGCTTCGAGGCGGCCGCGACTTCAGCGACCGCATGGCTGAACGCCTCCTCGTTCGCGACCGAGGGCTTGCGGTAGCCACTCACCTTTCGCACGTACTGCAGGGCGGCGGCGGTGATTTCGTCGTCGGGGGCCGGCTCGGCGCCGGTTCGGAGGGTTTTGATGCTTCGGCACATGCCAGAAGGATACGCGTCGACGGCGGTTCTGGCCTCTACCTAGGTCCTCCAGGTAGAAACCGATCACGAAAGCGCTCCCGACACGGAACCTCGGCTCCCGACACGGAACCTCGCGACATGGGTCTGCTCCTGCTCGGGCTCATCGCGCAGCGCGAGATGTCCGGGTACGAGCTGGTCTCCGAGCTTCGAACCCAATCCGAAGCCCCGTCAGCTTGGCCGCGAAACGCCGTAGCCGGAGCCTATCCGGTCAGGAGCTCCTCGAGAGAGTCAACGACACGGTCGGCCGCAGACACGTCGGTCTCCGCAAACATCGGCACCGCGATGCACGTCAACCCGGCCGCCTTCGCAGCGGCGACGCCGGATGCCGAGTCCTCGAGCGCCACCGCTTGCGATGGGTCAACGCCCAGACGCTCACATGCCAGCAGGTAGATGTCGGGCGCAGGCTTGCCATGCTTCACGTCATCGGACGTGACGATGCTGTCAAAGGCGCCGGGGAGGCCGGCAGTCCTGAGCGCGTCTTCGACGAGGTAGCGCGGTGAGTTGGAAGCGAGACCCAGCCCAATTCCCTCGAGGTCACGGAGACCCTCGATCAGCTCGACGGCGCCGGGGCGCGCGTTCACCTGGACCTTCACTCGCTCGTGCATCAGCGCAGTGCTCTCCTTCACCAGCTCGGCACGACGCTCCAAGGGCCAGCCGAGCCGCTGCGCGAAATAGCGAGCGGTGATGTCGAAATTGGTGCCGATGACCTGCAGCTGGTCCTCATGCGTGAACTCGGCGCCGTGGCGGCGGAAGAGCTCGGTCTCCGCCTCGTGCCACAGCGTCTCGGTGTCGAGCAGCAGTCCGTCCATGTCGAAGATGACAGCCCGATACCGTCCGGTGAGCGGCACCCGCTAGCCCTGCACCGCGAAGAAGGAGCCGGCCGCGTCGGCCAGGTCGCGAAGGAGCGGCGTGACCCGGTAGCGACCATCGGGAACGGTCGCGTGAAGCGCGTCGAGCGAATGCACCACCGACGTGAAACCGATCCGCTCGCCCCAGGCGAGCGGGCCCTCGGGCCAGTTGGTGGCCAGCCGCATGGCCGTGTCGATCGCCTCGGGCGATGCCACGCCATCGGCGACCGCGGACGCGGCCTCGTTCACGATGCAGGCCAGGATGCGAGCCTCGATCTGGGCGGCGTCCAGGGTGGGCAGGCGTGGCGCCCGGTTGGGGCGCTGCGCAAGCGCCGCCCAGGCCGCTCCGCGAGTTCCATCGGCCCCATAGTCGTAATAGCCCGATCCCGTCTTGCGGCCGAGCCGGCCGGCATCCGCCACGCGCCGCTGGACGTGGGCCGGGCGGAAGCGCGGGTCCCCGAAGAAGCCCTCGAAGATCGCGATGCCGGCGGCCAGGTTGACGTCCGTACCCACCATGTCGGCGAGCTCGAATGGACCGAGTCGGAAGCCGATCCCGCGCATCGCGTCGTCGATGGCCGCCGCCTCGGCCAGACCGCCCTCCAGGATGCGATACGCCTCCAGGTAGTAGGCCCGCTGCACCCGATTGACGATGAAGCCGGGCGCATCGGCCGCCACCACCGGGGTCTTTCCGAACAGCCGGGCCAACAGCGCCACGCTGTCCGTCACCTTGGGATCCGTCATTGCGCCGGGGATGACCTCCACCAGTCCCATCAGCGGCACGGGGTTGAAAAAGTGCATTCCGATTACCCTGTTCGGCCGCGTGGTCGCGGACGCGATGCGCGTCACCGACAGGGAGCTCGTGTTGGTGGCCAGGATGGTCTCTGCCCCGGCCGCACCGTCAAGCCGTCTGAACGCGTCCCGCTTGAGCTCGATCTCCTCTGGAGCGGCCTCGATCACGATGTCGGCGACCGCCAGCCCTTCCAGCATGGCCGACGTCCCAAGACGGCCCAGCGTCGCGGAGCGCTCGACATCCGTCAGCTGGCCCTTCTCGACCTTGCGCGCCAGGAAGCCACCTATACGATCGCGGGCCCGCTCGGTGGCTCCGGGCAACGGATCATGGACGAGCACCTCGAGCCCAGCCTCTGCGGCGACCTGTGCGATGCCGCTGCCCATCGTGCCGGCGCCCAGGACGCCGACCGTCGTCACCTCGTTCATCGACCGCTGAACTCGGGATCTCGCTTCTCGCCGAACGCGGCAACCCCCTCCACGTGATCGGCGGATCGGCCCGCGAGCTCCTGGAAGGCGGCCTCCGCCGCCAGGGTTTCGGCCAGGGTGGCATCCTCCGAGGCATTCACCAGCCGCTTGGTGAGGCCGATCGCGCCCGTCGGCCCGCGCGCGAGCCGCCCGGCCAGAGCCTGCGAGGTGGCGGCGAGGTCCGCCGGGGGCACCACCGCCGCCACCAGGCCGGCCGCGTACGCGTCGTCGGCGCTCAATTCGCGTTCACCGAGCAGGATCTCGATCGCGCGATGGCGTCCCAATGCCCGTACCAGCGTGCGGGTCAGCCCTGAGTCCGGCACCAGCGCGATCCGGTTGAAGGCCGGGACGAAGCGGGCATCCGTCGATGCGATGACGAGGTCGGCGGCCAGGGCAAGGCTGACCCCCGCGCCGGCCGCGACGCCGTTCACGGAGGCGATGACCGGCTTTGGAAGCTCGCGAAGTGCCTGGATCAGCGGGTTGTACTCATCGGTCAGGACGCGGCGAAACTCTCGCTCGCCGCTGCCGCCGCGGAGGTCCGCACCGGCGCAGAAGCCCCGACCGGCGCCGGTGACGACGAGGGCGCGCACTTCGGACTCGCGGCCGGCGTCCTTCACCGCGGCGAGCAGCTCGCGTCGCATCGTGGCGTTCAGCGCGTTGAGCGCGTCGGGACGGTTGAGCGTGATCGTGGCGACGCTCCCGCGGACGGCGGAGAGGAGCGTCTCGTACGGGGTATCAGGCATGCCGGCCGATTGTACCGGCGGGGTGGTGCCAGAACGCCCGGTGCCTCACCGGCACCGGGCGCATCGGTCTGGGTGTCGAAGAACGTCAGACGGCGCGGGTGCCGCTCCGCTTCGTGATCATGTTCCACACGAACACGACGATGATCGCGCCGACGATGGCGGCCAAAAGCGTGCCGATGGTGATGCCGGTCGTCCAGTCCTCGCCGGTGAGGGCTCCGAACAGGAACCCGCCCACCACGGCGCCGACGATGCCGGCGATCAGGCCACCCAAGATGCCGTATCCCTCGTCTCCGGGCACGACCTTGCTAGCAATCCAGCCGGCAATGGCGCCGACGACAATCCAGGCAATGATGCTCATACAGAAACCTCCGAGCTCCCTCGTAGTGCGTAACGGGGCGGTGTGCCGCACCCGGGATCGCGGTCATTGCAGATTCCATACCGGCTGGACGAGGAACGGCTGTGTCGGTCAGCGACCGAGCGTGTAGAAGCTGCCCACGTCGGCCATGCCGGCCGTGGCGTAGAAACGATGGGCGACGTCGCGGTGCCGTCCGGATTCGAGCGCCACGGCGTACGCGCCGCGTCGGAGCGACTCGTCGAAGGCGGCATCCAGCAGTGCGGCACCGATGTGCCGGCCGCGCGCGGATTCCGTCACGATCAGGTCGGGGATCCATGCCTGCGGCGCGGTGGTGAAGAATGGCCGGCGGAGCTCGACGCTGACGAAGCCGACCGGCATTCCGTCGAGCACGGCGAGCAGCGATCCGGTGTCGTCCCGCCGGACGTGATGGTCATACGTGCGGCGAAGCGCGCCGATGGTCTCGTCGGTGGGGGCTGGGCGCGTCAGCTCGGCGAGGAGCCGGGCGGTCGCCTGGAAGTCGTGATCATCCGCCTCGATCGGCCGGATCTCGACGCCCGCTGAAGCGACGATCCCGCGGACCCGGATCGGCGCGATCTCGAAGTACTTGCCCTGCTCCACGAATCCGGCCGCCTCGTACAGGGCGCGGGCCGCCGTGCGCTCGTAGCCGACCTCGAGCATCACCTGGTGACCGCCCCGCAGCCTCCATTCGGCGATCACCGCGGCCAGCAGGGCGGCGCCGACCCCGCGACGGCGGAACCGCTCGCGCACGTACAGGTCGCTGACCCATGCCTCGAAGGTGGCATGGTTCAAGCGTCGCCGGAAGCGTGCGCCGACGAACCCGGCCGGCTCGCCATCGGCGATGGCGACGAACGGGATGGCGTCGACGTCGTTGACCAGGGCCTCGTAGCCGGCCCGATACGGCTCGAGATCAGTGTCCGGCAGGCCGTACAGCTCGCGCGCCATGGCGAGCGCGTCGGCGAAGTCGCTTCGGCCGAGCGGCCGCAGCTCGACGCCCGGCGGCCGGGGCACCGCCAGACCACCCACCGCGCGGTCGGGGTTGCCGAGGTTCATCGGCCTCTGAAATCGGGCGCGCGCTTCTCGAGAAAGGCGGCCATCCCCTCCTTCTGGTCCTCCGAGGCGAACAGCAGGTAGAAGAGGCGGCGTTCGTGGGCGAGCGCATCGGTCAGGCTCATCTCGTAGGCGGCGTTCACCGCCTCCTTGGCAAGGCGCAGGGCCATCGGCGACTTGGTCGCCATCCTCGCCGCCAGCGCCAGCGCGTCCTCGACGACGAGCTCGTCCGGTGTGACCTTCGCGACCAGTCCGGCGGCCTCCGCCTCCCGCGCGGTGACGGGGTCACCGGTCAGGATCATGGCCATGGCCTTGCTCTTGCCGATGGCCCGCGTCAGGCGCTGGGTTCCTCCCGCGCCCGGAATGACCCCGATACCGATCTCCGGCTGTCCGAATTTCGCGCCGTCCCCCGCCACGATCAGGTCGAGCGTCATCGCCAGCTCGCAGCCGCCGCCGAGCGCCCAGCCGTTGACCGCGGCGATCACCGGCTTGGTGATCTTTCGAATCCGGTCCCATTGTCCGATCCGGTTGGTGCGCAGCATGTCGATCGGCGTGGCCGTTGCCATCTCGCCGATGTCGGCGCCCGCGGCGAAGGCCCGCTCGTTGCCGGTCACCACGACCGCTCGGATCCCATCGTCGCGATCGAGCTCCTCGAGTGCGGTGCAGAGCTCGTCCATGACCGCCCCGTTCAGGGCGTTCAGCTGCTTCGGCCGGTTGAGGCGCACCAGCGCGGTGCGCTGCTCCGGCTGACGCTCGACCAGGACGAGCGGCTCGTCGCTCATGGAGCCACCCACGCGCCCTCAGCCGTTGAGCCGAGCGCTGTGCACTGGTGCACTCGTGGCGTGCCGCACTGGGACCGATGGCTGGGGAACCGGTCAGCCCTCATCGGCCGCCGCCCCAGGCATCGGGCAGCTCCTCACCGCACGACCCGCAGAACCGATGCGCCGCGGGCAACCCGACCGCGCCACAGGCAGGGCAATTGCGCCCGTACCCGGCCTCCAGGCGGCGCAAATCCGCGAATCGTGGCTTGCGCTTGTCGTGGAAGGCGGCGACCGCCTCCTTCGTCTCATCGGCGGTGGAATGAACCGCCAGCCAGTCGTGCGCGTGCTCGACCGTCTGCGACCAGACCAGGTCGCGCCACCAGTTGAGCTGGGTCTTCGTGTAGCGCATCGCCTCGGGCAGCTTGCGCGCCAGGTTCTCGGCCAGCCCCGCCACCGTGGCATCGAGCTCCGAGCGGGGCACCACCCGCGAGACGAGCCCC